>DASXOA010000098.1:0-28636 GCA_036494675.1 Rugosimonospora sp. | reverse complement strand
CTGGTCGGCTCCCGGCCGGAGCAGAAGTCGGCGAAGGGCTTTCGTGGCCACGTCGGCGCGCTGCGCGAGGGCAGGATCACCAGCGGCATGGTCAAGATCGCCGGGGTGGGCGCGTCCGGGCTGGTCGCGTCCGCGCTGTTGCAGGCCGGCGCGGGCGCGGCCGGCCGGGCCCGCGCGGGCGCGGCCGGCCGGATCGGCGAAGTGCTGCTCGGCGCCGGGGTGATCGCCGGCACCGCGAACCTGGTCAACCTGCTGGATCTGCGGCCGGGGCGGGCGCTGAAGGCCGGTCTGATCATCGGGGCGCCGCTGCTGCCCGGTGCGGCCGGCGGGCTGGTGGCCGGCCCGGCCGGGGCCGCCGGTGCGCTGCTGCGGGAGGATCTCGGCGAGCGGATCATGCTGGGCGACGCCGGCGCGAACGCGCTGGGTGCGCTGCTCGGCGTCGCGCTGGCCGCCCGTACCGGGCCGGTCGGCCGGGCGGCGGCGCTGGCCGCCATCGCCGGGCTCACGGCGGCGAGTGAGAAGGTCAGCTTCACCAAGGTCATCGAGGCGACGCCGGGGCTGCGCGAACTGGACGCGCTCGGCCGGCGCCGCGGCTGACCGTGGCAGCTTCGGCGGCTGACGGGCGGCCGCCCGTACCCGGGGGCCGCAGCGTCGCATCTCCCGTCGCGCCGTCCCCCGACGGCCAGCCGGTCGCCGCGGCGGGCGAGGGGGAGCCGGTCGTGCCGTCCCCCGACGGGCAGCCGATCGTGGCGGTGGGCGAGGGGGAGCCGGTCGTGCCGTCCCCCGACGGGCAGTCGGTCATCGCGCGGCCCGGCGAGGCGGTACGACGCGGTGATGAGACCCGGTCGGCCGATCCGGTGCGGTCCCCGGCGGACGGCGGGGACGACGCGGCTCCGCCGAAGATCGCCCGAGCGGCCGCGCTGATCGCCGGCCTCACCGTGATCAGCCGGATTGTCGGGTTCGGCCGCATCCTGGTGTTCAGCGGCGCGGTCGGGGCGACCACGCTGGGCGGGGTCTACCAGACCGCCAACACCATCCCCAACATCATCTTCGAGATTGTCGCCAGCGGGGCGCTGGCCGCCCTGGTCATACCGCTGATCGCCGGCGCGATCAGCCGGGGAGACCGGGCCGAGGTCGCCCAGACCGCCTCCGGCCTGCTCACCTGGGTACTGCTGCTGCTGACGCCGCTGGCACTGATCGTCGCGGCGATCGCGCACCCGGTGATGTGGCTGCTCGACCCGCACGGCTCGCCCGACGCGATCCGGGTCGGGACGACCATGCTGCGGGTGTTCGCCCCCCAACTGCCGCTCTACGGCGTGGGCATCGTGCTGACCGGGGTGCTCCAGGCCCACCGCCGGTTCGCCTGGCCGGTACTCGCCCCGCTGCTGTCCAGCCTCGCCGTCATCGCCGCGTACCTCAGCTTCGCCGCGGTCGAGCCGGGCGGCGTGGACATTCCGGGGGTGGGCCGGGGCGGCCAGCTGATCCTGTCGGTGGGCACCACCCTGGGCGTGGTCGTGCTGTCCCTGTGCCTGGTCGTTCCGCTGCGGCGGCTGGGCCTGCGGCTGCGCCCGACGCTGCGGATGACCGACCAGGTCCGCCGCTCGGTGCGCGGGCTGGCCGGGGTCGGCGTGCTCACCGCGGCCGCGCAGCAACTGACCCTGGCGCTGACGATCGCCCTGACCAACTGGGACACGCCCAAGGGTTCGCTGGTGCTGTTGACCCAGGCGCAGACGGTGTACCTGGTGCCCTGGGCGGTGCTCGCGGTCCCGGTGGCGACCTCGGCGTACCCCGCGCTGGCCACCGCCGTGGCCAACGGGCTGACCCACCGGTTCCGGGACACTCTCGCCTCGGCCACCCGCAGCGTGCTGCTGCTGTCCGGGCTGGGCGCGGCCGCCCTGGTCGCGTTGGCCTGGCCGATGGCCTGGATCCTCGCGCACCTGGCCAAGGCGCCGCAGGTCGGGGCGCTGTCCGGCGCGATCGCCGGCTTCGCTCCCGGCCTGTTCGGGTACGGGCTGTTCGCGCTGCACTCCCGGGCCCTGTACGCGCGGCGGGACAACCGCTGGGCGGCGGCGGCCACGCTGGCCGGCTGGGGCGCGGTGGCGGCCGTATCGGTGCTGGTCTCGCTCGGGTTCCCGGCCCGGGACCGGGTACCGGTGCTGGCCGCCGCCAACTCCGCCGGGATGCTGCTGCTCGGCGCCGTACTGGTGGCGGTGATCCGGCGCCGGGTCGGTGCCGGGGCGCTGGCCGGGGTGAGCCGGGCGGCGGGCACCGCGCTGCTGGCCGGTACGCTGGCCGCGGCGGCGGGGATCGTGGTGCGCTGGCCACTGTCCGGCACCGGATGGGGCGGCACGTCCCACGCGCCGGGCGGCGGTGGCCAGGGGTACTCCGGAGTCGTGGTCGGCGGCGTGCTGTCCGGCGTCGCCGTCGTGCTCGCCTTCATCGGCGTCGCGGTGCTGGTCGACCGGCATGACGTACGTCCGATGCTGGCCCGGCTCGCGCGCCGGGCCGGGGCGGCACGGCGATCCGGGGGCGCGGGGGCGCCGCCCGAGGGGACGGGAGGTGGCCGATGACGGCACGGGTGGCTCTGGTTCTCGCGTCCAGCACGGGTGGCATCGGGCGTCACGTCGCCTCGCTCGCCGCCGGCCTGGTCGAGCGGGGAGCGCAGGTCACCGTGTACGGTCCGGCCGCCACCGCCGACCGGTTCGACTTCGCCGGCGACTTCGTACCGGTGGAGATCCCGGCCAGCCCGCACCTGCGCGACGCCCGGGCCGTGGCCACCCTGCGCCGGGCGCTGGCCGGGAACCGGCCCGACGTCGTCCACGCTCACGGGCTGCGGGCCGGCCTGGTCGCCGGTTGGGGCCGCCCGACCGGTGTGCCGCTCGTGGTCACCTGGCACAACCCGGTACCCGCCGGGGGTGGCCTGCGTGACCGGCTGCTGCGCACGATGGCCACCCGGGTGGCCCGCAGCGCGCAGGTGACCCTGGGCGCCTCGGCCGACCTGGTCGAGCGGGCCATCGCGCTGGGCGGCACGGACGTGCGCCTCGGCGCCGTGGCGGCACCCGAACTGGTGGCCGTCCGGTCCGCGGCGCAGGTGCGCGAGGACCTGGGCGTGGCACCCGGCGCCCCGCTGATCGTGTCGGTGGGCCGGCTGCACCCGCAGAAGGGCTACGCGATCCTGATCGAGGCCGCGGTGCGGTGGGGCCGGCGTCCGGTGCCGCCGGTGGTGCTCATCGCGGGTACCGGGCCGCTGTACATGCCGCTGGCCCAGCAGGTCTCCAGCACCCGGGCGCCGGTGATCCTGCTCGGGTACCGCAACGATGTCGCCGACCTGCTGGGCGCCGCCGACCTCGCGGTGGTCAGCAGCATCTGGGAGGCCCGGCAGCTCTTCGCCCAGGAGGCGCTGCGGGCCGGCGTACCGCTGGTGGGCACGGGCGTCGGCGGGCTGCCCGACCTGATCGGGGACGGGGGCCTGCTGGTCGCGCCCGGTGACGTGGACGCGCTGGACGCCGCCGTGACCCGGCTGCTCGACGACCCGGCGCTGGCCGCCGGGTACGCCGAGCGGGGCCTCCAGCGTGCCCGGCAGTGGCCGACCGAGGCGCAGACCGTCGAGCAGATCGCAGCGGTGTACGCGGAACTGACCGGGCTGCCGGTAGGCGGCTGATGCGCCGCGCCGGCATCATCCCGTACCTGGTCGCCGCGGCGATCGCGCTGGCCGCCGTCTTCGGCCTGGTGTCCGTGCCGGCGACCGGGGCGCCCAGCGACCACGTCGACCACGTCATCATCGTCGGGGCGGCGGGTCTGCGCTGGGACGACGTGAACCCGACCGACACCCCGAACTTGTGGCGGCTGGCCCAGCAGGGTTCGATCGGCGCCCTGTCGGTGCGCTCCGCGCACTCCCCGACGTGCCCGGCCGACGGCTGGCTGACGCTGGGGGCGGGCAACTACGCGGAGCGCACGGACCCCTCGCTGGCGATCTCCGACCAGTGCCCGCAGATGTCGGTCGGCATCCAGCAGCAGCAGGGCCAGAGTGCCAACCTGCCCGACCAGGAGACCGACGTCGCGGACTGGAACCGTGAGCTGCCCTACCGTACCCAGCCGGGGGCGCTGGCCGACGCGCTGACCTGCACGGTGGCCGTCGGTGAGGGTGCGGCGATCGCGGCGGCCCGGCCGTACGGGCGGGTCGACCGGTACGAGCCGACGCTGCCGGACAATCCCGGCCCGCTGCTGTCGGCGTGCCCGCTGTCCATTGTGGACATCGGAACGATCGACGCGACCGACCCGGCGGCTCGGCGGACGCAGGCGCAGGCCGTCGACGCGCACCTGGCCACCGTCCTCGCCAACCGGCCGCAGTCGTCGCTGCTGCTGGTGGCCGGCCTGTCCGACACGGACCTCAGCTCACGGCTGCATGTGGCGATCGCCGACGGGCCCGGGTACCAGGGCGGCTGGCTGACCTCCTCCAGTACCGCCCGCCGGGGGTACCTGCAGCTGACCGACCTGGCACCCACCACGCTGAACGCGCTGGACAAGCAGGCGCCGACCGGACTGTTCTCCGGCCAGCCGGTGGACAGCACCCCGGGCCGGCCCACCGACGTCGCCAGTGCGGTGTCCCACCTGTCCGACGCGGACCGCGAGGCGGACGCGCAGCGCCAGGTCGCCGGCTGGTTCTTCATCACGCTGGCCCTGTTCGAGCTGATGCTGTTCGCCGCGGCCGTTCCGCTGCTGCGCCGGGCGCGGCGGGCCCGGCGCCACGCCGGACGGCGGCTGCGCCCCGCGCCCGTGCCGCTGGTGCAGGCGGCCGAGGTCCTGCTGGTCGCGGCGTCGCTGACCGTGCCCGGCGCGCTGGTCGCCGACGCGGTGCCGTGGTGGCGCAGCAGCGCGCCCGGCCTCATCTTCGCCATCGTGACGCTGGGCGTGGTCGCCGCGCTGACCGCGCTGGTGATGTTCGGCAGCCGGGGACGGGGCACGCTGGCCCCGCTCGGCGCGGTCGGCGGGATCACCGCCGGGATCGTCGGGATCGACGTGCTGACCGGGGCCCGGCTCCAGCTCAACGGCGTGGCCGGCTACTCCGCCGTCGAGGGGGCCCGCTACGCCGGCCTCGGCACGATCGGGCTCGGCCTGTTCATCGCGGGCATCCTGCTGGTCGCCGGGTGGCTGGCCCAGCGGCTGGCCCGCCGGTGGCGGCCGGTGGCGGTGGCCGGGCTCGGGGCGGTCGGCGTGCTGCTGGTCGGCAGCCCGTATCTGGGCGCCGAGGCGGCCGGCGCGATCGCGCTGACCGCCGGGGTGTGCGTGGCGGCGGCGATCTCGACCGGCGGATTCCTCACGTTCGCTCGCCTGGCCTGGGCCACCCTGACCGGGCTCGTGGTGACCATCGGCTTCGCGCTGATGGACCTGCGCCGCCCGGCATCCGACCGGGGCAGCCTCGGCCGGTTCGTGTCCGCGGCCCGCAACGGTACCGGCGGCTCGCTGCTGCAGTCGACCAGCGCCACGAACGGGACCACGGTGTTCACCAGCCCGCTGACGCTGGTCGTACTCGGTTCAGTGATCTTGATCGTGTTCGTCCTGCTCCGCCCGACCGGCGGCCTCAAGCGGCTGTTCGGCATCTACCCGGCGATGCGCGCCACGCTCATCGGCATCGCGGTGGCGGCGGCCCTGGCCGGGTTCCTGGACGGGGTCGGCTTCAACGTGGCCGGCGCCGCGGCGGCCACCGCCGTGCCGCTGGCCACGCTGGCCGCGCTACGGGTACTCGACCACGCCGACGACCGCACGATCGTCGTGCCGCCGCTCGGCGGGGAACTGCCGGGCTGGATCCGTCCGACGCTGGCCGGCGTCGCGGACGGTGCGAGCGCGACCGGCGGCCCTCCGGCCACGGACGCCACGGCCAACGGCGGCTCCGGCCACGCCACGGCGGTGGGTGACGGCTCCGGCCGCGCCACGGCCAACGGTGGCTCCGGCCTGGCCTCGGACGGCGCCATCGTCGCTGGTGGGGGCGCCGGAGGGCCGGCCGGGCCCGCTGGTCGGGAGCAACCGGGAAACGACACCGCGGCGAACATCGGTCAACAGGAACCGGACACCCCGGTGAGTGCGCCGACGGCACCCGTCGGTGACGTGTTACCGTGAAATCCCGTGGACCGCGCGGTCTTCGCGCGTGACGGATACGACCACGGGAGCAGGCGTTGGCCCCATCGGCACGAACGACCAGGCACATCTTCGTCACCGGGGGCGTCGCCTCCTCGCTGGGTAAGGGCCTCACCGCCGCCAGCCTCGGTAATCTACTGACCGCGCGCGGACTGCGCGTGGTCATGCAGAAGCTCGACCCGTACCTCAACGTCGACCCCGGCACGATGAACCCGTTCCAGCACGGTGAGGTGTTCGTCACCGACGACGGCGCCGAGACCGACCTGGACGTCGGGCACTACGAGCGGTTCCTCGACCGCGACCTGTCCCGCCGGGCCAACGTGACCACCGGGCAGATCTACTCCGAGGTGATCGCCAAGGAACGGCGCGGGGAGTACCTCGGCGACACCGTGCAGGTGATCCCGCACGTGACCAACGAGATCAAGGCCCGGGTCCGGGCGATGGCCGCCGCGGACGAGGACGGGCGCGCCCCCGACGTGGTGATCACCGAGGTCGGCGGCACGGTCGGTGACATCGAGTCGCTGCCGTTCCTGGAGGCGATCCGCCAGATCCGCCACGACATCGGCCGGGACAACTGCTTCTACCTGCACGTGTCGCTGGTGCCCTACCTGGCGCCCTCAGGCGAGCTGAAGACCAAGCCGACCCAGCACTCGGTGGCCGCGCTGCGCAGCATCGGCATCCAGCCCGACGCGATCGTCTGCCGGTCGGACCGGGAGATCCCCGAGAAGCTCAAGCACAAGCTGGCGCTGTACTGCGACGTGGACCGCGAGGCCGTGGTGTCCGCCCCGGACGCGCCCAGCATCTACGACATCCCGAAGGTGCTGCACCGCGAGGGGCTGGACGCCTACGTGGTGCGCCGGCTCGGGCTGTCCTTCCGGGACGTGGACTGGAGCCGGTGGGACGACCTGCTGGAGCGGGTACACCACCCGAAGCAGACGGTCACCGTGGCACTGGTCGGCAAGTACGTCGACCTGCCCGACGCGTACCTGTCGGTGTCCGAGGCGATCCGGGCGGCCGGGTTCGGGCATCGCGCCCGGGTCGAGTTGCGCTGGGTGCCCAGCGACGACTGTGTCAGCCCGTCCGGGGCGGCCACGGCGCTGGCCGGGGTCGACGGCGTGGTGATCCCCGGCGGCTTCGGGGTCCGCGGCATCGAGGGCAAGATCGGCGCGGTCCGGTACGCGCGGGAGAACGGCATCCCGACGCTGGGCCTGTGCCTGGGCCTGCAGTGCATGACGATCGAGGTGGCCCGGCACCTGGCCGGGTTGGAGGGCGCGAACTCCCGGGAGTTCGACGAGCAGGCCGCCCATCCGGTGATCGCCACCATGGCGGAGCAGGCCGACATCGTCGCCGGCCGCGGTGATCTGGGCGGCACCATGCGGCTGGGTTCGTACCCGGCCCGGCTGGTGGACGGTTCGCTGGTCGCCCAGGCGTACGGCGCCACCGAGGTCGACGAGCGCCACCGCCACCGGTACGAGGTCAACAACGCGTACCGCGACGTGCTGACCAAGGCCGGGCTGCGCATCAGCGGGTCCTCGCCGGACGGTCGGCTCGTCGAGTTCATCGAACTGGACCCGGAGCTGCACCCGTTCTTCGTGGCCACCCAGGCGCACCCGGAGCTGAAGAGCCGTCCGACCCGCCCGCATCCGCTGTTCGCCGGGTTCGTCGGCGCGGCCCTGACCTACGCCGACGCGGACCGGCTGCCGGTCGAGCTGACCGAGGCGTCCCGGTGACCGAAGCCCAGGCCCAGCACCCGGTGCGGGCCCGGCACGACCGGTTCCGCGGCCCGGTGTTCTCGGTGGTCACCGACGAGGTGCGGATGCCGGGTGGCGGGTACGTGCCGCGCGACTACGTGGTGCACGTCGGTGCGGTCGGGGTGGTCGCCATCGACGACGCGGAGCGGGTGGTGCTCGTCCAGCAGTACCGCCACCCGGTCGGCGAGCGGCTGTGGGAGCTGCCGGCCGGGCTCATGGACGTGGAGGGGGAGGACCTGGTCGCGGCCGCCGCGCGGGAACTGGCCGAGGAGGCCGACCTCACGGCGCTGCGCTGGGAGTTCCTGCTCGACGTGCACACCACGCCGGGGGCGTCGACCGAGGTGATCCGGCTGTTCCTGGCCCGGGACCTGTCACCGGTACCGGTCGAGCTGCGCCACAACCGGGAAAACGAGGAGGCCGACATGGTCACCCGGATGGTGCCCCTGGACGACGCGGTCGCCATGGCGTTCCAGGGTGGGATCACCAACGCCGCCGCGCTGGTCGGGCTGCTCGCCGCGGCCCGGCTGCGGGGGGAGGGCTGGCCGGCGGGCCAGCCGCTGGACACCCCGCTGCCCCGGCCCCCGGTCTCTCCCGTGGTCCCCGGCTGAGCTCTCCCGTGGTCCCCGGCTGAGCCGAACGAGGGCCGGCCGGGGCGACTGTCCGATTTCCGGCTCGACCGGCGAGAGGTCGGGGGCCGAACTGGCTCTCGAACGCACAGTGTTCCATTGACTACGATGGCCCGGTGTCCGAGCAGGAGCGGAATGTCCCAGTCGCGTGGTCACGTCGGTTCCGGGGGGGACGCCCCGAACAGCCGGTCTTGAGCCGCGGCCAGATTGTCCAGACGGCCCGGAAGATGCTGGATGAGGAGGGGCTGGAAGGGCTGTCGATGCGCCGGCTGGGTGCCCGGCTGGAGGCGGGCGCGACCTCGGTGTACTGGTACGTGGCGAACAAGGACGAACTGCTCGATCTGGCCATGGACGAGGTCCTCGCCGAGGTGCCGATCCCGGAGCCGACCGGAGACTGGCGCCACGACGTCGCCGCCCTGATCCAGGGGCTACGCGCGATGGTGTTCGCCCACCCGTGGGCCCTGCAGCTCTACAACAGCCGGCCGGTGTTCGGCCCGCAGGCCCGGCGCTACGCGGAGGCCCAACTGCTCCTGCTGCGCTCGGCCGGCTTCGTGGGCGACGACCTGGACGGCGCGTTCCACATGATCATCGACTACGTCCGGGGCTCGGTGAACCCCGGCGGGCCCCGGCCGGCCCCCCACCCCCGCCGGCCCGGTGGGGCCGTGGAGCGGTTCACGCTGGAGGGCGCCCCCCAGGACGTCGCCGGCCCGTACCCGGCGCTGCGCGCGTACCGGGAACACCTCCTGCACCACGACCGCGCGTTCGTGCTCCAACGGCGCTTCGATTTCGGACTCCGTGTCCTGCTCGACGGCCTGTCCAAGCGCCTGGACAACGTCACCAGCGCCTGAGAACCCGGCCGGCTCCAGGGCTCAGCTTCCATCCGGGTCGGCAGGTGCCGCGCGGCGATTCCGGGGTATAAGGACCGCTGGACGGCGCCCGCACCGCCCGGCGCGGGGTCCGGCCGGCAACACCCTGTCACCGACCCGGTTCCAGCCTGACAGGCGGCGGCCCGATCGGGTGGCACTCTGTCGCCGGCCAGCCGGCCGATACCGATCTAAACTCCGGGCGTGGTCGGCAACGGGGCCGGTCACGCAGCGTCTAGAGGGGTCAACGTGAAGGTCGCCATCCCACGCGAGGTCAAAGACCAGGAGTACCGCGTCGCGATCACGCCGGCGGGGGTGAACGAGTTCACCCGCAACGGCCATGAGGTCTACGTGGAGGCCGGCGCGGGTGAGGGCTCGTCGATCTCCGACGCCGAGTTCGCCGCCGCCGGAGCCACCATCCTGCCCGGCGTCGACGATGTGTGGGCCACCGGCGAGCTGATCCTCAAGGTCAAGGAGCCGGTCGCCGAGGAGTACCCGCGCATGCGCCCGGGCCAGGTGCTGTTCACCTACCTGCACCTGGCGGCGTCCAAGGAGTGCACCGACGCACTGCTGGAGCGCAGGGTCACCGGCATCGCGTACGAGACGGTGGAGAGCCCCGACGGTTCCCTGCCGCTGCTCGCCCCGATGTCCGAGGTGGCCGGACGGCTCGCGCCGCAGGTCGGCGCGTACCACCTGATGCGCCCCGCCGGCGGGCGCGGAACGCTGATGGGCGGCGTCACCGGGGTGTACGCGAGCAAGGTCGTGGTGATCGGCGGCGGGGTCTCCGGCGTCAGTGCCGCCGCGATCGCGCTGGGCATGCAGGCCCAGGTGCAACTGCTGGACAAGAACATCAACAAGCTGCGCCAGTCCGACGCGATCTACCAGGGGCACCTGCAGACGGTGGTGTCCAACGCGTACGAGATCGAACGCGCGGTGCTCGACGCCGACATGGTCATCGGCGCCGTCCTGGTACCCGGGACGAAGGCGCCGACGCTGGTGTCCAACGACATGGTCTCCCGGATGAAGCCCGGCAGCGTACTGGTCGACATCGCGATCGACCAGGGCGGCTGCTTCGAGGACTCGCACCCGACCACGCACGCCGACCCGGTCTACCGGGTCCACGACTCGATCTTCTACTGCGTGGCGAACATGCCCGGCGCGGTGCCGCACACCAGCACGTACGCGCTGACCAACGTCACCCTGCCCTACGCGGTGGAGTTGGCGAACCGGGGCTGGCGCGAGGCGTTGCAGGCGGACAAGGCGCTGGCGATGGGCCTCAACACGCACGACGGGCAGATCACCTACGGCCCGGTCGCGCAGGCACACGGTCTGTCCTACGTGAAGCTGGACGAGGTCCTGGGATAATCGCGGGGTGAACTCGGCGCAACGGGTGGTCCAGGCATACCTGGACCACCTGACCGTCGAACGGGCACTGGCCGTCAACACCCTCAGTTCCTACCGCCGGGACCTGACCCGCTACGTCGAGACGCTCGACGGCACCGGTCTCGGTGAGGTCACCCCGGCCCGGGTCGCGGACTACCTGGCGAGGCTGCGCGAGGGCGACGACGGGCATCCGCCGCTGTCCGCCGCCAGCGCCGCACGGGCGGTCAGCGCGGTACGCGGGCTGCACCGCTTCGCGGTCCGCGAGGGGCTGACCACGGACGACCCGGCCCGGGCGATCACCCCGCCGACGCCGCCGCGGCGGCTGCCCAAGGCGCTGGACATCGGGCAGATCGAGGCGCTGCTGCGCGCGGTGCCCACCGACGGGCCGCTGGGCCTGCGCGACCAGGCGCTGCTGGAATTCCTGTACGGCACCGGTGCGCGCATCTCCGAGGCGGTCGGCGCGGCCATCGACGACCTCGACCTGGCGCAGGGCGGTGTGCTGCTGCACGGCAAGGGCGGCCGGTCCCGGCTGGTACCCGTCGGCGGGTACGCGACCGAGGCGCTGCAGGCGTACCTGGTACGGGGGCGCCCGGCGCTGGCGGCGGCTGGCCGCGGTACCCCCGCGGTGTTCCTCAACGCCCGCGGCGGCCCGCTGTCGCGGCAGAGCGCCTGGACGATCCTGCGCCGCGCGGCCGGGACGGCGGGCCTGGACCCGTCGAAGATCTCCCCGCACACGCTGCGCCACTCCTACGCCACGCACCTGCTCGACGGTGGCGCGGACGTGCGGGTGGTCCAGGAACTGCTCGGCCACGCCTCGGTGACCACCACCCAGATCTACACCCTGGTGACCGTCGACAAGCTGCGCGAGGTCTACGCCACCGCGCATCCGCGGGCGCGCTGACGGGCATCGGTCCCACCGCTCCGGGCGTGTCCGGAGCATCCCGATGGCGGCCCGATCGGTGTACCGGGCATGATCCTTACCATGCCGACCGCGATCTCGTTCGCCGACAAACCGACCCTGGTGGGGCAGCGGGTGCGGCTGCGGCCGGTGCGCGCGGGCGACGCGACGGCGGTGGCGGCGCTGGACCCCGAGACGCTGCGGCTGACCGGCACCCACCGGGTACCCGACGTGGAGGCGCTGCAACGGTGGTACGCCAGCCTGGCGGAGCCCGACGACCGGTTGGACCTGGCGATCGTGGAGCCCGGTAGCGACACGTACGCCGGTGAGGTCGTGCTCAACGAACTCGACGCCGACAACCTCTCCTGCGGGTTCCGGATCCTGCTGGCCGGCCCCCGGTACTTCGGGCGGGGGATGGGCACCGAGGCGGCCCGGCTGATACTGGCCCACGCCTTCGACACCGTCGGTCTGCACCGCGTCGAGTTGGAGGTATACGGCTTCAATCCTCGCGCCCTGCACGTCTACGAGAAGGTGGGCTTCGTGACCGAGGGGGTCAAACGGCAGGCGTTACGGTGGGACGGCGCCTGGGTCGATGCGCACATCATGGCGATCCTGGCGCCCGAATGGGCCAAACACCATGGATCCCCGTAGGAGGTCGTCGACATGCCCGCCTGGGTCTGCGTCACGTGCGGCGTGCAACAGCCCGACTCGGCCGAACCCCCGGCCGGTTGCCCGATCTGTTCGGACGAACGCCAGTACGTCGGCTGGGACGGCCAGCAGTGGACGACGATGGCGGACCTCGTCCGCGACCACGCCAACGAGCTTCGGGAAGAGGAGCCGGACCTGATCGGTATCGGCATGTCGCCGAAGTACGCGATCGGGCAGCGGGCACTGCTCGTGCGCACGCCGCGGGGCAACGTGCTGTGGGACTGCACGTCGCTGGTCGACGACGCCGCCCGCGAGGAGGTGTCCCGCCTCGGCGGCATCGACGCGATCTGCATGTCCCATCCGCACTTCTACGGCGTCTGCGTGGAGTGGGCCGACGCGTTCGACGCGAAGATCCTCATCCCGGCCGCCGACCGGCAGTGGATCCAGCGCCCCTCGCCGCGCATCGAACTGTGGGACGACGAGGTCACCCCGGTGCCCGGCATCACCGTCGCGCGCATCGGCGGGCACTTCGACGGCGCCGCCGTCCTGCACTGGCCGGCCGGTGCGCAGGGCCGCGGTGCGCTGCTGACCGGTGACACCATCACCGTGGTCCAGGACCGGGACTGGGTGAGCTTCATGTGGTCGTACCCGAACCTGATCCCGCTGGACGCGGGGACGGTGGAGCACATCGCCCGTCAGGTCGAGCGGTTCGCGTTCGACCGGGTGTACGGCGGCTGGTGGGGCAAGGTGGTCGTCCAGGACGGCCCGGCGGCCATCCGCCGCTCGGCCGACCGGTACATCGCCCGGCTGCGGCGCGGCGAGCCGGGCTGAGCGGTTCTACCCCGGCGGTCTTCAGGTTCACCCGGCGGCCGTCAGGTTCACCCGGCGGTCTTCAGCGGCAGGTGGGGCGGACAGATCCCGTTTCATGCCGATGCGGGGAACCGGCAGACTTCCGGGCGCGTCACATCGTTGAGGTGTCCCAACCGAGGAGGTCGGTCGAATGAGTGCTCGCCGGTACCGGATGCTCGCCGCGTTGACGGTCGCCCTCGCGGCACTGGCGGTCGCGGGGGCGGGCTGCGGAGCGGCCGGGGGGAGCGGCGTCGCCGGGGTGGGCGGCGCCACGGTTCCCGCCACGAGCGGCACTCCCTCACCGGGTCCCAGCGGCACTCCCTCAGCCGGTCCGAGCGGCACCGGTACGCCCGGCGCGGGCAGGACCGGCGCAGCCGGCCGGGGTGGCGCGGCACCCGTCGCGCTGGACTCGTTGAGCTGCGGCGGGTCCTCGGCCGGGGGATCCGGCACGCTTCCCGACAGGAACTGGACGGCGGTGGCGTCGTGCCCGCTGCCGACCGTCCACGCCGGCACGAACCAGGCGGTCCCCACGCCGGGCGCCCCCGTCGTCAAGCACGGCGACCTCGCGCCGCTGGTCGCCGCGCTGCACCAGCCCGACGCCCCGCGAAGCAGCGGGATGTGTCCCAACTACCGGATCCTCCTGCCCGAATTCTGGTTGGTCGACAGCGCCGGCGAGGCGTACCAGCCGCATATCCCGGTCGGCCCGTGCGGGCAGCCGTCCGACGCGGTCATGGCGGCCCTGCGCGCCCTCGGGCTGAGCTGACCCGCCGCCGGCGGACCCGGCGGCACGGGGTCGGGTAACCGTCACCCGGCCCGCCGCAACACGCCGGTTGGGCTGCGGGGTTACGCCCGTCCCGTGGCGTACAGTCGGGCCACGACGCGAACTCCTACACATGCCGTGGTAGTCCGCGAGCGGCGGCGCCAACCCGTCGTCGGGAAGGGCGTAACAAGAGATGACAGGCATCGAGCACCAGGCCGAATCGTGGACCTCGCAGATGCGCGCGGAGCAGTCCGGGATCGACATCGGCGCGGAGCTCGGGCCGGCCGATCCGACCGCATTCACCCAGCGCCGGCCGATCCCCCAGCCGGTACCGCTGGACGCCCACGGTCCCGCCCGCATCATCGCGATGGCGAACCAGAAGGGTGGCGTGGGAAAGACCACCACGACCATCAACCTGGGCGCGGCACTGGCCGAGTACGGCCGCCGGGTGCTGCTGGTCGACTTCGACCCGCAGGGCGCGCTGTCCGTCGGTCTCGGGGTCAATCCCCACAACCTGGACCTGTCCATCTACAACCTCCTGATGCACGACGACTGCACGCTCGACGACATCCGGATCAAGACCGATATAGACGGCCTGCACCTGCTGCCGGCGAACATCGACCTGTCCGCGGCCGAAATCCAACTGGTCACCGAGGTGGCCCGGGAGATGGCCCTGTCGCGGCTGCTGCGTCCGGTGCTCAAGGAGTACGACTTCATCCTGATCGACTGCCAGCCGTCGCTGGGCCTGCTCGCGATCAACGCGCTCACCTGCGCGCACGGGGTGCTGATCCCGCTGGAGTGCGAGTTCTTCAGCCTGCGCGGCGTGGCGCTGTTGCTGGACACCATCGACAAGGTGCGCGAACGGCTCAACTTCGACCTGGAGCTGGAAGGCATCCTGGCCACCATGTACGACTCGCGCACGACGCACTGCCGGCAGGTGCTGCAGCGGGTGGTCGAGGCGTTCGGGGACAAGGTGTACCAGACGGTGATCACCAAGACTGTCAAGTTCCCCGAGTCGACGGTCGCCGGTACCCCGATCACGTCGCTCGATCCGGCCTCCTCGGGGGCCCGCAACTACCGGCAGTTGGCCCGTGAGGTCATCGCGGCGCACGCCGAAGGCGCCTGATCCACAACCGTGGGTAGGGTTCCTGTCGTGACCCTGCCCGAAGTCTCCCCGGATGCCGCACCGGACGACGCCGCTGTCGCCGTCGCGGGCGTATCGGCGGATGCCTCGTCGGCGGATGCCGCGACGGTAGCGGCCTCGCCGGTGGCGGAGCCGGTGGCTTCGGGCCGTTTCCAGGTCACCCTGGCCAATTTCACCGGACCGTTCGACCTGCTGCTGCAGTTGATCGGCAAGCACAAGCTGGACGTCACCGAGGTCGCGCTGCACACGGTCACCGACGAGTTCATCGCCTACATCCGGGCGATGGGGGACGATTGGGACCTCGACGAGGCGAGCGAGTTCCTGGTGATCGCCGCGACCCTGCTGGACCTCAAGGCGGCCCGCCTGCTGCCGGCCGCCGCGGTCGAGGACGAGGAGGACCTGGCGCTGCTGGAAGCGCGTGACCTGCTGTTCGCGCGGCTGTTGCAGTACAAGGCGTTCAAGGAGGCGGCGGCACACCTGGCGATGCTGTCCGAGACCGGTGCGCGGCGCTGGCCGCGGGCGGTCGGGTTGGAGCCGCAGTACGCGGAGGCGTTGCCGGATCTGGTGCTGGGTATCGGCGCGTTCCGGCTGGCCGAGTTGGCGGCCCGGGCGCTGGCGCCGAAGCAGCCGCCGGTGGTCTCCATCGACCATGTGCACATGGTCCGGGTCAGTGTCCGGGAGCACGCGGCAGCGCTGCGCGAAAAGCTGATGAAGGCGCGGCTGGCGACATTCCGGGTACTGTGCGCGGACTGCCAGTCGACGCTGGAGGTGGTGGCACGGTTCCTCGCGCTGCTGGAGTTGTACCGCGAGGGGCTGGTCGGCTTCGAGCAGGTAGAGGCGCTGGGGGAGTTGACCGTACGGTGGATCGCCGCGGACGGCGTGGAGTCGACCGACATCCAGGTCGACGAGTACGCGGGCGCGCCAGCGGAGCCGGAGCCGGGGTCTGGGCCGGCACCGGAACCGGCGGACGGGGAGAAACGGGATGAGTGACAACAGGGCGGACGATTCACTGGCCAGCCAGGCTGCGGCCTGGGTGCCGCCGTGGGCCCGCGAGCAGTCGCCGGATTCTTCGTCGGAGCTGGATTCTTCGTCGGAGCTGGATTCTTCGTCAGAGTCGGATTCTTCATCAGAGACGGAGCCGGCGTCAGAGTCGGAGTCTTCGTCAGAGCCGGGGGCGGTCCCGGAGCCGGAGACCGAGCCGGAGCGGACGGCGACGCCGACGGTCGACCCGGTCGCGGAGCCGGGCCCGGTCGCTCAGCCGGTGCCGGAGCCGGTCGGCGAACCGGCGCTGGTGCCGGAGCCGTTGCCCGTTGCGCCGTCCCCGAAGCCGGCAGAGCAAGAGCAAGAGCCGGAGTCGGTTGAGCAGCCGCAGCCGGCGGCGCGTCCAGTCCTGGCGGCTGAGCCGTTCGCGGACGACGAGGTCGCCGGGGAGCCGGAGGCGGTCGCCCGGGCCGGCACATCCGCCGACACCGGGCCGGTTGCCGACACCGAGCCGGTTGCCGAGGCTGAGCCGGTTGCCGAGACCGGGCCGGTTGCCGAGACTGAGCCGGTTGCCGAGACCGGGCCGGCTGCCAAGACTGAGCCGGCTGCCGAGGCCGGGCCGGTCACCGAGGCGCAGCCGTTCGCGGATCTGGGAGCCGAACCGGTGCCGGTACCCGTCGCGGAACCCGAGGGGGCCGCTCCTGCGGGTACCCCCGGGATCGAGGGCGAGACCGGCGACGCCGCGGCCGAACTGTCCCCCATCGCCGAGGTGCCCGCCGCCGAGTTGCGCGCCGCGATCGAGGCCATCCTGCTGGTGGTCGACGATCCGGTCGGCGAACTCATGCTCGCCCAGGTGCTGGAGCAGCCCATCGAGCGGATCGGCGCCGAACTGTCCGCGCTGGCAGAGGAGTACGAGCGGCAGGAGCGCGGCTTCGACCTGCGCCGCGCGGCCGGTGGATGGCGGCTGTACACGAGGACCCGGTACGCCCCGTATGTGGAGCGTTTCGTGCTGGATGGGCAGTCGGTACGGTTGACCCAGGCCGCCCTGGAGACCCTTGCCGTGGTCGCCTACAAGCAGCCGGTGACCCGTTCGCGGATCTCGGCCATCCGGGGTGTCAACTGCGACGGGGTCATGCGTACCCTGGTTACCCGCGGCCTGATCGAGGACTGTGGTGCCGAGCCGGAGACCGGCGCCCACCTGTACCGGACGACCAGTCTGTTCCTGGAAAAGCTCGGACTGGACTCGGTGGATCAGTTGCCACCGCTCGCCCCGTTCCTGCCCGATGATGTGGATGAGATCGCTGATGCCCAACGCTGACCGGCTCCAGAAAGTCCTCGCCGCCGCTGGCATCGGTTCCCGCCGCGCCAGCGAGGACCTGATCGCGGCGGGGCGGGTGACCGTCGACGGCCGGGTGGCCATCCTCGGCGACAAGGTCGATCCGGAGAATGCCGAGATCTACGTCGACGGTGAGCGGGTGATCGTCGACGCGAACCTGGTGTACCTGGCGCTGAACAAGCCGCGCGGGGTCGTCGCCACGATGGCCGACGAGCGTGGCCGCGAGGCGATCGCCGACTTCCTGACCAACATCCCGGAGCGGATTTTCCACGTCGGGCGCCTCGACGCGGACAGCGAGGGGCTGCTGCTGCTCACCAACGACGGTGGGCTGGCGCACAAGCTGATGCACCCGTCCTTCGGGGTTCCCAAGACCTACCTGGTCGAGGTGCCGGGGCCGATGCGTCGCGGGGTGGGCCGCCAGCTGAGCGCCGGCATCGAACTGGAGGACGGGCCGGTGCGGGTGGACAACTTCCGGCTGGTCGACTCGATGCCCGGTCGGGTACTCGTGGAACTCGTGTTGCACGAGGGGCGCAAGCACATCGTGCGCCGCCTGATGGACGAGGTCGGGTACCCGGTGTCCCGGCTGGTGCGTACCGCGATCGGGCCGGTGAGGCTGGGCGACCTGCGGCCGGGCCGGCACCGGCGACTGAACCGTGGCGAGGTGGCCGCGCTGTTCAAGGCGGTCGGGGAGTAGCCGGCTCCTGCGGGGGAGTGGCGCATGCCGGGTCTGGCCGACCCGGCATGATTGGTGTGGATGGTCGACGAGTTGGGAGATTGTGGCGTGGACGCGTGTGTGGTGGCTGTCGACGGACCGTCCGGTTCCGGGAAGTCGACGGTGTCCCGCCGGCTCGCCGCCGAGCTGCACGCGGGCTATCTGGACACCGGGGCGATGTACCGCGCGGTGACGCTGGCGGTACTCGCGGCCGGGGCCGACCCTGCCGATACCGAGGCGGTCGCCAAGATCGCCGGCGAGGTGACGCTGGACAGCGGCACCGACCCGGGACACCCGTACATCCGGCTCAACGGCGACCCGGTGGACGGTGAGATCCGCGGCCCGGAGGTGACCGGCGCGGTGTCCGCGGTGTCCGCGGTGCCGCAGGTGCGGGCGCTGATGGTGGCCCGGCAGCGGGAGATCATCGCGGATGCCGACCGGATCGTGGTGGAGGGCCGGGACATCGGCACGGTCGTGGCGCCCGACGCCGACGTGAAGGTGTACCTGACCGCCTCGGCGGACACCCGGGCGCAGCGGCGCAGCGCCGAACACGACACCGACCTGGCGGCCACGGCGGCGGCGATGGCCCGCCGGGACGCGCTGGACTCCGGCCGCGCCGCCGATCCGCTGGCGCAGGCGCCGGACGCGGTGGTGCTCGACACCACCGAACTGGGCATCGACGAGGTGGTCAACCGGCTGGTCGACCTGGTGGGGAGCAACGATGGGTGACCCGTTCCAGGCGGCCGTGCCGGAATCACTGGACGATGTCGACCTCGGTGTCGACGGCGACCTCGACGCCACCGGCGCGGCGACCGTCGACCGGGAGGGGCCGGCGCCGGTGGTGGCCGTGGTCGGCCGGCCGAACGTCGGCAAATCGACCCTGGTCAACCGCATCATCGGGCGGCGCCAGGCGGTGGTCGAGGACGTTCCCGGGGTGACCCGCGACCGGGTGGCCTACGACGCGCAGTGGACCGGCCGCCGGTTCATCGTCGTGGACACCGGTGGATGGGAACCGGACGCCCGCGACCGGGCGGCCGCCATCGCCGCGCAGGCGGAGATCGCGGTCGCGACCGCGGACGTGGTCCTGTTCGTGGTGGACGCCCGGGTGGGTGCCACGGACGTGGACGAGGCGGCGGTGAAGATGCTGCGGCGCAGCGCCAAGCCGGTGCTGCTGGTGGCGAACAAGGTCGACAACGCGGCGATGGAGATCGAGTCCAACTCGCTGTGGTCGCTGGGGTTGGGCCAGCCGTGGGCGGTTTCGGCGCTGCACGGCCGGGGCTCCGGGGACCTGCTCGACGCCGTACTGCAGGCGATGCCGGCCCCGGCCCCGCCCGACGAGCCGCGACCGCGGGGCCCGCGCCGGGTGGCACTGGTCGGCCGCCCGAACGTCGGCAAGTCCAGCCTGCTCAACCGGCTGTCCCGGGAGGATCGCGCGGTCGTCGACGCGGTCGCCGGTACGACGGTGGATCCGGTGGACAGCCTGGCGCAGATCGGCGGCGAGACCTGGCAACTGGTGGACACCGCGGGGCTGCGCAGGCGGGTCGGTCAGGCCAGCGGCACGGAGTACTTCGCGTCGCTGCGGACGAACGCGGCGATCGAGGCGGCCGAGGTCGCGATCGTCCTGCTGGACGCGAGCGAACCGATCAGCGAGCAGGACCAGCGGATCCTGTCGATGGTGACCGAGGCGGGCCGGGCGCTGGTACTGGCGTTCAACAAGTGGGACCTGGTCGACGAGGACCGCCGCTACTACCTGGACCGGGAGATCGACCGGGAACTGCGCCGCATCCCGTGGGCCATCAAGATCAACGTATCGGCGATGACGGGCCGGTCGGTGGACAGGCTGGCTCCGGCGCTGCGCCAGGCGCTGGCGAACTGGGAGAGGCGGGTTCCGACGGGGCAACTGAACCAGTGGATCACGGCGCTGGTCCAGGCGACGCCGCACCCGATCCGCGGGGGACGGGCGCCGCGGGTGCTGTTCGCGACGCAGGCGGGGACGAGCCCGCCGAAGTTCGTGCTGTTCACCACGGGGCTGCTCGACGCCGGGTACGTGCGGTTCGTGGAGCGCAAGCTGCGCGAGGAGTTCGACTTCGAGGGCAGCCCGATCGAGATAACAGTACGGCCGCGGAAGAAGCCGCGCTGATTCTGCTGGTGCGGCGGGATCACCCTCGGTTTCGGTCAGCGCCGAGCCGGCCTATGTAAGGATGATCCACATGACAGAGATCCCCAACATCGACAGCATCCGTGCGCGCAGCTTCGGCGCGGTCGCGGCGAACTACGACAAGTTCCGGCCGCGCTACCCCGACCAACTGGTCGACGACGTGGTCGCGCTGCTTCCCGGTCGACGTGTCCTCGAGGTCGGCGCCGGCACCGGCATCGCCACTGCCGCGTTCGCGGCCCGGGGCATGGCGATGACGTGCGTCGAGCCGGATCCGGAGATGGCGGCGGTACTGTCGGCGAAGTTCGCCGGCAACGCTGAGCCGCACGTGGAGGTGGCCACGTTCGAGGACTGGTCGGCAGCCCGGCCGGCAGGCGACCCCGGCTTCGACGGCCTGATCAGCGGGCAGGCCTGGCACTGGACCGATCCGAAGACCCGCTGGGCGGACGCCGGTGCCGCGATCCGGAGCGGCGGCGTGATCGCGCTGTTCTGGAACGAGGACCACTACGCCGATCCGCGGCTGGTGGCCGCGTACACGGCGGCGTACGACAAGCGCGGCATCGAGATCCGCTCGGTTCACGAGGAGCCGATGCCCGACCCCGAAAGGATCGTCGACCGGGAACTCCCGGAGGGATGGCCGGCGGCGCACACGGAAGCGGCCGGCTACTTCGCCGACCTGCGTACGCACCGGTATCACTGGACCCGACGGATGACCGTTACCGATTACGTGGCGCGGATCAACACCACGTCGGCGCACCTGATCCTGTCCGACGAGGTACGCGATGACATGAGCGCCGAACTGATCGAGACGCTGACGGGCTACGGCGACGAGGTCGAGCTGCCCATGACGACCGACCTCGCCACGGCAATCCGGCGATGACGCCGTCGTCCACTGTGGACGAACTATCTCGTCAGGATCTCTCGGCGTTGAGCCACAGACAGAACGGGTGACCGGCCGGGTCGAGGCACACCCGCACATCCTCCTGCGGCTGGAAGTCGGCCACACTCGCGCCGAGTGACACGGCGTGCGCGGCGGCCGAATCCAGGTCGTCGACCATGACCTCCAGGTGCATCATCATCTGCTGGTCGCCGGGGCGCGCCGGCCAGGTGGGCCGCTCGTACGCGGTCTCCCGCTGGAACGACAGGCTCCGCCCGCCGTCCGGCGCGCGCAGATAGACGTCGTGCTCCTCCGCACGCCGGATCTCCCAGCCGAGCAGCTTCGCGTAGAACGCGGCGAGCGCGTGCGGATCCGGGGCATCGATGTTGATGCCGGTGAGCGTCAGCGTTGCCATGGGCACCTCCGACCATTCGACCGCCAGCGGGGACGCTAGCAGTCTGGCGCCGTCGGCGCTGGCGGCCGGTGCCGCCGTCGTGGCAGACTGTTCTAGAACTCTTCAGATAGTTCTAGAACGGTGAGGCAAGGTGGACGGCAATGGGTGACCTGCAGCTGCGACCGCGAGACGTGCCGGCGGCCCGGCCCGCGGAGATGAGCGACCCCGGGCCGCGGGGGAAGTTCGGTGACTACGGCGGCCGGCTCGTGCCCGAGTCGCTGGTGGGTGCGTGCCAGGAGGTCGAGGAGGCGTTCCGCGACGCGCGCTCGGATCCCGGCTTCCGCGGCAGCCTCGCCACGCTGCTGGCGGTACACGCCGGGCGCCCCACCGCACTGACGCCGGCGTGGCGGCTGTCCGCCGAGTTGGGCATCGACCTGCTGCTCAAGCGCGAAGACCTCGCCCACACCGGCTCCCACAAAATCAACAACGTGCTGGGCCAGGCGCTGCTGGCCACCCGGATGGGTCGCACCCGGCTGATCGCCGAGACCGGCGCCGGGCAGCACGGGGTCGCCACCGCGACCGCCGCGGCACTGCTGGGCCTGCGGGCAACCGTGTTCATGGGTGAACGCGACGTGGAGCGCCAGGCGCTCAACGTGTTCCGGATGCGGGTACTGGGGGCCGAGGTGGTACCGGTGGGCACCGGCAGCCGTACGCTCAAGGACGCCACCAGTGAGGCGATGCGCCACTGGGTCGGTGCGCTCCACGACTCGTACTACTGCGTCGGCTCGGTGATCGGACCCCACCCGTACCCCTGGATGGTTCGTGAATTTCAACGCGTCATCGGTGAGGAGGCGCGCGGGCAGTGCGCCAGCGAACTGAGCACCGGCGTGCCGGACTACGTCGTGGCGTGCGTCGGCGGCGGCTCGAACGCGGCCGGCACGTTCGCCGGATTCGTTGACACCGCGGCCCAGTTCGTCGGCGTCGAGGCGTACGGCGGTGCCGGCGCGGCGCTGGGCCGCCTCGGCGTGCTGCACGGCTTCCGGTCGCTGTTCCTGCAGGACGACGACGGCCAGATCATCGAGGCCGACTCCATCGCCGCCGGCCTGGACTACCCCGGCGTCGGCCCGGAACACGCCTACCTGCGTGACCTCGGTCGGGCCCGCTACGTCACGGTCACCGACGCGGAGGTGGTCGACGCGGCGCTGCGGCTGGCCCGTACCGAGGGGATCCTGCCCGCCCTGGAGTCGGCGCACGCGGTGGCCTGGGTGATCCGCGCGGCGCAGTCCGGCGAGGTGCCGCCCGGCGCCACCGTCCTGCTCACCCTGTCCGGGCGCGGCGACAAGGACACGGCCACCCTGATGGAGCTGGTGTGATGGGCGCGCTGGAAACACGTCTGCGTACCCGCCGCGACGGCGGCCGCGCGCTGCTCATGCCGTACCTGACCGGGGGCATCACCGCGGACTGGGTCGACTACCTGCGGGCGTTCGCCGACGCGGGCGCGGACGCGATCGAGGTCGGCCTGCCGTTCTCCGACCCCACCCTCGACGGCGCCACCATCCAGGAGGCCTCACACCTGGCGCTGGCGCGCGGCGCCCGCGCGCACGACATCCTCGCCGGCCTTGCCGGGGTGGACCTGGACGTACCGCTGGTCGCCAGCACCTACGACAACCTGGTCGTGCACGACGGCCCGCAGCCGTTCTGCGACGCGTTGCGGCAGGCGGGGGTCGACGGCCTGATCGTCGCGGACCTGCCGCTGGAGGAGGCGGGCGAGGTGGAGGAGGCCGCGAGCGCCGCCGGTGTCGACCTGGCCCTGCTCGCCTCGCCCGCGACGCCGCAGGCCCGGCTGGTCGAGATCGCCCGGCGCAGCCGCGGGTTCGTCTACGCGGTCTCGCTGATGGGCACCACCGGCGAGCGGGAAGCTCTCGGCGCATCGGCCACCAGGCTCGCCGCGCAGCTCAAGCGAACCACCGCCCGGCCGATCCTGTTGGGGTTCGGCATCTCCACACCGGAGCAGGCGGCGCAGGCCACCCGGGACGCGGACGGGGTCGTCGTCGGCGCCGCGGTCATGCGGCGGGTACTCGACGGGGCGGGTCCGAAGGACGTCGGCGGGTACCTGGCGCGGATCCGGCGGGCGCTGGACTAGGTTCTGTGGGGCGGGACTGGTCTCTGGTCTCGTCGGGTCCGGTCTCTGTTCTCTGGTCTCGGGTCCGGTCCTGCCGAGTCCGGTCTCGTTGAGTCCGGTCCTGCCGAGCCAGAGGAACGTGAGGAAGCACGATGACGCGCGACGCCGGACACGAGGCGAGGTACCGCGCCATCGCCGCCGACCTCGCCGCGAGGATCCGGGCGGGACGCTACGCCGCCGGCGAGGCGCTGCCGGCTCAGCGCGAGCTGAGCGCCTCGTACGGGGTCACCCTCATGACGCTGCGCCAGGCGCTCCGGCAGCTCAGCGATGAAGGGCTGATCGTGCAGCAGGCCGGCCGCGGCACGTTCGTCGCACCGCCGCACCTGGCCTACCAACTCGGCTCCCTGCAGAGCCTCGTGGACGACCTGAGGACGCAGGGCCACGAGGTACGCACGACCGTGCTCGGCCGCTCCCTGCGCCGGGCGCCGGCGTGGGTCACCGCCGGGCTGCGGACCCGGGCCGGCGACGCCGCGCTGCGGCTGGAACGGGTACGGGAGTTCGCCGGGCGCCCGGCCATCCACCAGGTGTCGTGGGTCCGCCCGCCGTACGCGGAGCAGATCCGGGAGCGGGACTTCACGAGCGTGTCGCTGTACGGGGCGCTCGCAGACGTCGGGGTGGCGGTGGCGCGGGCGTCGGAGACGATCCGGCCCGCGGTGCTGGACGCGGGGATCGCGGCCCATCTGGGTGAGGACGCGGGCGCGCCGGTGTTCGTCAGCGACCGGGTCACCTACGTGCTGGACGCGACGGCGGTGGTGGTGGACCGCGCGACGATCCTGGGCAGCATGATGGAGGTCCGCACGGAACGGGCGGCCACCGGGCTCTCGCTGAGTTGGGGAGCCACCGGCTGAACGACCCGGTCGTTTCGGGGCCGAGGTCGTTTCGGGGCCGAGGTGGTTTCTCGGCCGAGGTCGTTTCGGAGCTGAGATGGTTTCCGGGCTGAGGCCCGTTCCGGGCCGAGGTTGCCGGCGGCCGTGGGGCGCGAGGCGGCTCCCTCGGATGGGGGAGAGGCGTTCGCTCGTCGCGGTGAAGCCATCGACGCCCGCCGCGTCGAGGCTGTGTCCATGTCACCTTTCGTTCGTCTGGCCGCCGTCGCGGCCGCGATTGCTCTTGCTCTCACGGGTACGGGTTGCTCCCGCGGCCCGGCCCACTCCGCCCCCGGGACGTCCGGTCGGCAGGACCCGAATGTCATGCCCGACGACATCATGCGGGTGATCAACTGCTACCGGGCGCACGGGTTGCCGAACTATCCGGACCCCACCTATGACCCCGGCGACGGGCGGTGGCACTACCCGAATGAGCGACCTGCCCTGACCGGCCAGGTACGCCAGGCCTGCGCGTCCGTGATGCCCCAGGCCACTCCGGCATCCCCGATCCCCTCGGGACAGCTGGCCGATCTGCTCAAGTTCGCCTCATGTGTGCGGGCGCACGGAGCGCCGGACTGGCCCGACCCGGGAGTGGACGGCGTGTTCCGCTCGGACTCCGTGCTCGACGTGAAGGGCGATCCGGGTACCCGATCGGCCGTGGCTGCGTGCGACCAGTACCTGGCCAGTTCCGGGGGCAACATCAGCGTGGGTCAGCCCAATGGCTGAATGGCGGCGCGGCGGCTACGCCGCCGTGGGGGTGGTGGTGCTGGCCGGTACCGGCTGGTTCGTGCTGCACCGGGCGGCACCGGCCGTGCCGGCGGCGGCACCGTTCGCCACCGGTACCGCCCGGGTCATCCGTACCGACGTCACCGTCCGGGACATCGTCGGCGGCACCCTCGGGTACTCCGATCAGGCTGCCGTCGTCGCCGCCGTACCCGGGACGCTGACCTGGCTGCCGGCGGTGGGTACGGTGGTCGGAGCCGACCAGCGACTGTACGAAGTGGACGGTCAGCCGGTCGTCCTCTGGGTGGGTTCCCGGCCGGCCTGGCGCGACTTCGCCCCCGGCATGCCGGACGGGCCGGACGTCCGGCAACTCGAACACTGCCTGGCCACGCTCGGCTTCGGCGCCGGGCTCACCGTCGACAACCACTTCTCCACCTCCACCGCCACGGCGATACGCCGCTGGCAGCGCGCCCACGGGCTGCCCCAGACCGGGGTCATCAGGCTCGGCGAGGTGGTTTTCCGGCCGGGGCCGGTACGCGTCGGGGCGGTGTCCGCCGCGCTGGGCACACCGCTGGCGCCGGGCGCTCCGATCCTCACGGTGACGGCGACCACGACCGCCGTCACGGTCAGCCTCGACCCCGCCCGGCAGGAAACGGTGCACCCCGGCGACCCGGTCAGCGTCAGCCTGCCCGGCGCCTCCGGCGCAGCCGGCGGAACCCGTGGTCGGGTGGCGACGATCGGCGCCGCGGTCGTCTCGACCGCCGCTGACCCGGCGGCCGGCGGAGGGCCGGCGCCCGGCGCCGTGACCGTGAGCATTCCGGTGACCATCACGCTCGACGCCCCGGCCGGCGCTGCTGGCGCTGCTGGCACGGCTGGCACGGCTGGCACGGCTGGCACGGCTGGCGCGGCTGGCGCTGCCGGCCCGGGGATCGGGCCGGTGCAGGTGTCCATCACCAGCGCGCAGGACCGGGCCGTCCTCGCCGTGCCCATCGACGCGCTGCTGGCCGCGCCCGGCGGCGGATTCGAGGTCGCGGTCCGCGACGGCGGCCGGCGCCGGCTCGTGGGGGTGCGGACCAAGCTGTTCGACGAGTCCGACGGGCTGGTCGAGATCGAGGGAGTGCCGGAGGGAACCGTCGTGGAGGTGCCGGCGTCATGACCGTGGAACTCGACGACGTTCACAAGACCTATCCCGGTACCCCACCGGTGCGCTCGCTGCGCGGGGTGAGCCTCGCCATCGCAGCCGGCGAGCGCGTCGCCGTGGTCGGCGCCTCCGGTTCGGGAAAGTCGACCCTGCTGAACCTGATGGCCGGACTGGACCGGCCCAGTGCCGGCCGCGTGAGCATCGCCGGTGTGGACATCGGCGGCCTCGGTGACCGGGAACTGTCGGGGATCCGGGCGTACCACATCGGTGTGGTTTTCCAGCAGTTCCATCTGATGGAGGCGCTCAGCGCCGTGGAGAACGTGGCGGCGGGACTGCTCTACCGGGGCATCGACGGCCGGCGGCGGCGCGAGCGCGCCCGGCAGGCGCTGGACCGGGTCGGCCTGTCGCACCGGTGCGATCAGCGGCCGGCCAAGCTGTCCGGCGGCGAACGCCAGCGGGTGGCCATCGCCCGGGCCATCGTCGGGCGCCCCGCGCTGCTGCTGGCCGACGAGCCCACCGGCAACCTGGACTCCGTCACCGGCCAGGAGATCATGACGTTGCTCCACGCGCTGGCCCGCGACGGCAGCACGCTGGTCGTGGTTACCCACGACCGCCGCGTCGCCGACGCCCTCGACCGGTGCATCGAGGTACGCGACGGTCAGGTGGTACGGCCGTGAACCGATCCCGGATGCGCCCGACCGATCTGGTACCGACCGCCACGATCGGGCTGCGGGCCCGCCCCTGGCGCGCCACGCTGTCCGCGCTGGGCATCGCGATCGGCGTGGCCGCCATCGTCGCCGTACTGGGCATCACCCAGTCCAGCAAGGCCCAACTGCTGGCCCAGATCGACCGGCTGGGCACCAACCTTCTCATCGTGAGCAACGGCCACTCCCTGGAAGGCAACGAGGTCGAACTGCCCGCCACCGCTTCGGGCAGCATCGGACACATCCCGGCGGTGCAGGCCGTCGCACCCACCGCCGAACTGACGGGCCGGTACGTGTACCGCACCGACCGCATCCCCGCCCCGCGCAACGGGGGACTCGCGGTCCGCGCCGCCGACTCGCGTCTATTGTCCACATTGGACGCAACGGTGGCGACCGGGCGCTTCCTCGACGACGCGCTCGCCGACTACCCCGCCGTCGTACTCGGCGCGCAGTGCGCAGTCCAGCTCGGACTCGACCGGCTCGACGGGCCATCCCGGATCTGGCTGGGCGGGCACTGGTTCACCGTGGTCGGTATCCTGCGCCCGTTGCCGCTCGCCCCGGAGATCGACCGGTCCGCGCTGATCGGATTCGGGGTCGCCGGGCACCTGTTCGGGTACGACGGGCGGGCCAGCCGGATCTATGTGCGCACGGACGTATCCGCGGTGAGCGCGGTGCACGACGTACTCGGCGCCACCGCCGACCCGGCCGACCCCAGCGAGGTCGCGGTCAGCCGGCCCTCCGACGCGCTGACCCTGCGGGCCGCCGCGGCGGGCACCCTGGACGCGCTGTTCCTCGGGCTCGGCGCGGTCGCCCTGCTCGTCGGCGCCATCGGCATCGCCAACGTCATGGTCATCGCGGTGCTGGAGCGGCGTACCGAGATCGGGCTGCGCCGGGCATTGGGTGCCGCCCGCGTCCACGTGGCGGCGCAGTTCATCGCCGAATCGTTGACCCTGTCGGTGCTGGGTGCGATCGGCGGACTGGCGGGCGGGTTCGCGGTCGTCGTGGTGGTCGCGGATGCGCACGCCTGGACCGTTGCCCTACCGGCGAAGGCGCCGCTGCTGGGCGCCGCCGCCGCGGTGGCCGTCGGCGTACTGGCCGGGCTGTACCCGGCGCTGCGCGCCGCACGGTTGTCACCCACCGACGCGCTGCGCGCGGGTTAGCCTTCAGCGATGGGACTGTGGGTACGCACGGCCGTGTCGTACGTGCTGGTCACGCTCGCCGCGGTGCTGCTCGTCGAGGCCGTACTCATCGGCTTCTACGCACCTCGGCTGATCAGCGACAAAGTCAACGAGCAGGGCGTGCTCACCGACGTGCAGGGCGAGATCGCCGGACTGGCCTTGAAGCTGTCGAGCCAGGTCAGCGCGCGGGGCGGTGCCGGGGTGGGGGCCGGGGTCGCCCCGTTCGTGGCGGCCGGCAGCCCGGCCCGGTCCCGCGCGCTGACCTGGCTTGACAGCTTCAACGCCAGTCCGGCGATGTCGCTGTGCACGTCGGTGAGTACGCCCTGTTCGTTG
>DASXOA010000097.1:0-1854 GCA_036494675.1 Rugosimonospora sp. | reverse complement strand
CGTGAAGTCGGCTATTCCCGCGATCGAGCAGATGCTCAACAGTGGGCAGTCGGCGTCGACCTCCGTCTTCGAGGTGCTCATCGGCTCCGTGCTGTACTTCATTCTCAACTTCGTCTGGCGGTTCGTCACCGATCCGGTCACGCATGCCTGCTGGGCCGGCCTGACCGGCTACTTCATCGGGCTGGCGGTAACCGGACGGCACAAGTGGTACCTGGTCGTCTGGATCGGGCTAGTGGCCGCCGCCGTCCTGCACGGGCTGAACGACTGGGACCGGATAAACGGCCAGCCGGTGTGGATCCTGGTCTCCCTGGTCAGCGGCATCTTGTTCCTCGGCTACGCGAAGGTCGGATCACGCGGCGACCCGCCCGTTCCCGAGGGCTGGTCGGCCTTCGGGGCGCACCCGGCGCATGATGACCAGCCCACCCGGACCAAGCCCTGGTGGGTGCATTAACCACGTCGCTTAGCGTCGGCCCAGCCGCCGCTCGCCGGAGGCGCCCGGCTGGTAGGTCAGGCCGTAGTGCTTGAAGACGGCCTCTTCCTCGGCCGCAGGCAGCTCGCCGTCGGTGTCGATCGACGGGGCATCCTTCACCTGCTTCTTGTCGTAGGCGACCTTGAGGTACCCGGGACCCACGGTGGCGCGATCAAGAGGCACGAATACGAGCCGGTGCCGGGTCGGCAGGCCAACCTTGACAGTACCGAACGACGGCAGGTCGGTGCTGGTGTCGACGTAGACCGCCTCCAGCTCCCCGATCTTATGGTCCTGGGCGTCAACCACGTCGTGGCCACGCCATTCCCGGATATTGGCCGCTTCGAACATGCTGGCCTTCTTCCCGCGCGCCGTATTTGCCTACAGTTCTACCCTCGGACACGAGTCGCAGACATGGTTCGCTGAGGCTGAGACGGTCAGGTGGTAGGTCGTTCTGCAGCCAGCGCGTTGCGCAGCGCCGGGCTCTGGATCCGGTCGGCGACGGCGACGCCGTGGTGGTCCACGTCGGCCAGGGTCGCGCCGGCGGCGAGGAGCATCCGGACGATCTCGAGCTGCAGCTCGCCGGTTCCGGCGGTGCCGCCCGCGCCGGTCGGTGCGACCGCGAGGTGCAGCGGGGTCGAACCCGCCTTGCCGGTGGCCGGGCGCGGGTCGGCGCCGGCCGACAGCAGCGCGGCGACCGCGGCCGGGCTGCGGGCGCGGACCGCACGGTGCAGGGGGGTCACCCCGCCGCGGTCCGGCAGGTCCACCGTTGCTCCGGCGGAGACCAGTAGCTCGATGATGCGCTGCTGGGCGGCCGGGTTCCAGGTTGGCGACAGCGGCCGGGGATCGCAGGCGTAGTGCAACGCCGCCGCACCGCGCCGGTTGACCGCGTTGACGGGGGTACCGGCGGCGAGCAGCGCGCGGGCGGCGTCGTACCGGAGCCCGGCCGCGGCCAGGTGCTGGGGCGTGTCCCCCCGGTAGAGCCAGTGCACGTCCGTGATGAGGAGGTCCTCGTCCATGCGCTGCGCGGCCGCGGCCGGCGTGATCCGGGACGGCTCGTTCGCCAGGACCGCCTCGAAGATGGGCTCCACGTATCCAGCATGCACGAAGGGGCTGACAATCCGTCAGCGTAGGTAGCGTGTAATGACCGTTATAACGACACTTGTCCCTCCCGGGAGGAAGCGTGGCCGGGTTCCGCAAGATCTTGCGGTCGCCCGCGGGGAGGATCACCAACCAGAAGCTCCTCATCGCCCTGGTGCTGGTCTTCGGCACCGGCGTGGCCACGGTCGCGATCGGGTCGCCCATCGGGCGGTGGGCGGCCATCGCCCACGGCATCGCCGGGCTGGTAATCCTGCTGCTCGTCCCGTGGAAGAGCCGGGTGGTCCGGG
>DASXOA010000096.1:0-36821 GCA_036494675.1 Rugosimonospora sp. | reverse complement strand
CTGCGCGACAGGGAACCGGAATGGGATTCACGTCACATCCCGTTCAGTCCCCGCGCCAAGAAGGTGATGGAGCTGGCGCTGCGCGAGGCGGTGCGGTTGCGGCACCGGTACATCGGCAGCGAGCACCTGCTCCTGGGCCTGCTGAGGGACGGTGACGGCCTCGCGACCCGGATCCTGGCCGACGCCGGGCTGACCATCGCCGGCCTGCGCGAACGGGTGTACACCGCGATGGGCGAGGCGGCGTAGCGGCGGCTGCCCGGGCCGGGCGCGTATCGTCGGGGCCGACAACCGACGGAAGGACCCGATGTGCTCGACCCGGACCAGCTGTACCAGCTGACCGACGCCCCTGATCTCGGGCGGCCGGTCCTGATCCAGGCGCTGGCCGGATTCGTCGATGCCGGATCCGCCGTCCGGCTGGCCCGTGAGCACCTGCTCACCACGCTGGAGTCCAGCATCCTGGCCACGTTCGACGTGGACCAGTTGCTGGACTACCGCTCCCGCCGGCCGCTGATGCAGTTCGTCGAGGATCACTGGGAGCACTACGAGCAGCCCCGCCTGGCGATCCACCTGTTGCGCGACGGCCAGGGCACGCCGTTCCTCCTGCTCGACGGCCCCGAACCGGACCTGCAGTGGGAACGGTTCATCGCGGCGCTGACCGCCATCGTGGAGCGGCTCGACGTGCGGCTGACCGTCGGGCTCAACGCCATCCCGATGGCGGTGCCGCACACCCGGCCGGCGAGCCTGACCGCGCACGCGACCCGCAAGGATCTGATCTCCGGGCACGAGCCCTGGCTCCAGCGGGTGCAGGTGCCCTCCAGCGCCGGACACCTGCTGGAGTACCGGCTGGGTAAGCGGGGCCGCGACGCGGTGGGCTTCGCCGTACACGTGCCGCACTACCTGGCCCAGACCGACTACCCGACAGCGTCCGAGCTGCTGCTGACCTCGATCTCCAAGTCGACCGGCCTGCTGCTGCCCACCGACGAGCTGCGCGCCGAGGCGACGCGGGTGCGCACGGCGGTCGATGACCAGATCGCGGAGTCGGAGGAGGCCGGCGCGCTGGTCCGGGCGCTGGAGCAGCAGTACGACGCGTTCGTGCGCGGCCGGGAGAGCAGCAACCTGCTGGCCTCGGTCGGCCCACTGCCCACCGCCGAGGAGTTGGGCGCCGAGCTGGAACGGTTCCTGGCCGAACAGGGCGGTCCCGGACAGGGCGGTCCTGGACAGGGCAATCCGGGGCCCAGCAACCCGGGGCAGGGCAGCCCAGAGCAGGGCAGTCCGGAGCAGAGCAGCCCGGGGCAGGGCAGCCCCGGCGAACCGCCGGCAGCCTGACCGCATCGGCCCCTCGATGACCGTCCGGGGGCACGATGACCGTCGGGGACACCGAGGCGCGATCTAGCCTGCGATCGGTTCCGCATCCGCCGCGGCCTCCCGGCCGGTCCCGACCTGCCGATCGGTCCCGGGCAGCCGCTCCGCCCCTGGCTGCGACTCCGCCCCTGGCTGCCGATCCGGCCCGGCCGGCCCGCGCCGCCGGAACAGCCGGTCGTAGCTCGCCGCCGCGGCGTAGGCCAGCGTCGCCACCGCGAGGATGGTGAAGCTCGGCGGCGCCGGCGACAGTGCGTAGCTCGCCCACAGGCCCAGCCAGACGCTGACCACCGCGATCGCGGCGGACAGCCCCAGAGCCCGCAGCGGCCGGGTGGTCAGCCGCGCCGCCGCGCCGGCCGGAGCGGCCAGCAGGCCGAGGATCAGCAGCGCGCCGACCACCTGGGTGGCTTCCGCCGCGGTGACCCCGACCAGTGCCAGGAAGCCCAGGCCGAGCAGCCGCACCGGTACTCCCCTGGCCGCCGCCACCGTCTCGTCGAGGCTGGCGAACAGCAACGGCCGGGCGATCGCCACCACGATCAGGCTCACCGCGACGGCGATGAGCGCGGTCAGCAGCGCCCGGCCCCCGGACAGGCCGAAGACCGAGCCGAACAGCACCGTCACGCCGGCCGAACCGTTACCGCCGCCGCTGCGCGTGCTGGTGTACAGGGTCAGGAAGAACACGCCGAAGCCGAGGAGCCAGGCGAAGACGCCGCCGATCACCACGTCGTCCGGGCGCCCGCGCCGGCCCAGGGCACCCATGCCGAGGGCGACGGCGACCGTCACCACGAACAGTCCCAGGCGGGCGTCCAGCCCGGCGGCGAGGGCGGCGAGGGCTCCGGTGAACGCGACGTGGGACAGCGCGTCGGCGGTGAACACCTGGGCACGCAGGACGAGGAAGTAGCCGACCAGGCCGGCGGCCACACCGATCGCGGTACCGGCCAGGTAGGCGTGCTGGATGAAGGGCTGGGCGAACATCCCGCTCACACCCCCACCGGTACGGGTCGCCGGGCCATCCGCCGTACGCCCACGGATACCGCCGCGGTCAGCAGGTACAGGCCGAACGCGACCGTGGTGAGCCAGAAGCCGACCGGGTACGGCGAGTAGTAGGCCACGAACAGCGCCACCCACACGCTGACCAGCGCCAGCACCACCGACAGGACCATCCCCCGGGCCGGTCGCGCGGTGATCATCTGGGCGGTCGCCGGCGGCAGTACCAGCAGCGCGAAGACCAGCAGGGAGCCGGTGATCTGGCTGACCGCGGCGGCCGTCGCGCCGAGCAGCACGAGGAACACCACGCCCAGCAGCCGGGCCGGAACGCCGTTGGCGCGGGCCACGTCCCGGTCGATCGACGCGAACAGCAGTGGCCTTCCGACCACCGCGAGCACGATCAGCACCACCGCCGCGACGATCGCCAGCAGCAGCACCTGATCCGTCGTGATGCCCAGGAACGTGCCGAACAGCAGCGCATTGGTGCCGTTGAGAAACCCGTTGTACAGCGCGACGAACAGCGACCCGGCGCCGAGCGCGAACGCCTGCGTGGTGCCGACCACGGCGGATTCCTCGCTGTACCCGGCCTGGCCCTGGGTCGGCAGCGCGGCGATCACCAGCGCGGCGAGCAGGCAGAACGCGAGGTACCCGGAGCCCGCGCTCAGCCCGAGCCAGACGGCCGCGGCCGCACCCGGGAAGCCGACCACCGCGAGGGTGTGCCCGGCGAAGCTCTGCTTGCGTACGACCATGAACCAGCCGACCAGGCCGGCCAGCACCGCCACGATCGTGCCCGCACGGAACGCGCTGACCATCGACTGGAGCGACCACATCTCCCGGATGTCGTCGATCAGGTTCCAGGAGAAGCCGACGCTCACGCGAGCGACCCGGCGCTGGTGGCGGACCGGCGCCAGCCGGCCGCGTGGGCGGCACGGGTCCGGCGGCGGTGACCCGCCTGGGGACGCCCGTTCACGATCGGACGCCGGGGTGCCGGTCGCTGTGGTGGGCCGGCGCCTCCGGCTGCCCCACCACGACGAGGCGGCCGTCCGAGGCGGTCAGCACCTCGATCGGCGTGCCGTAGAGCCGGCTGAGAGTCTCCGAGGTGATCACTTCCTCGGGCGTTCCGCTGACCGCCCCGCCCCGACCCAGGTAGATCACCCGGTCCAGGTACCCGAGGATCGGGTTCACGTCGTGGGCCACGATCATGACCGCGACACCCTCCTCGCGGCAGATCCGGCTGATCAGCCCTGCCACCGCCGCCTGGTTGGGCAGGTCCAGGCTGTCCAGCGGCTCGTCCAGCATCAACAGGCGCGGCCCGCGAGCCAGCGCCTGGGCGATGAGCAGCCGCTGCTGCTCGCCGCCGGAGAGTTGCCCGACCGGGCGGTGAGCGTATCCGCCGGCACCCACCAGGTCCACCAGCCGGGCCACCGTCGCCGCGGCCTCCCGGGACCGCCGGCCGGGTACGGGCAGCCCCCACCGGTCCCCGTCGAGCCCGAGCCGCACCACGTCGAGCCCGCGTACCCGCAGCGAGGCGTCGAAGCTGCGCCGCTGGGGCAGGTACCCCACCTCGGCGTTCGCCTCGCCCGGCGACCGGCCCAGCAGCCGCACCCGGCCGCTCGCCAGCGGCAGCAGGCCCAGCGACGCCTTGAGCAGGGTGGACTTCCCCACGCCGTTCGGGCCGAGGATCGCCACGAACTCGCCTTCGGCGACCGACGCGTTGACGGTGGACCACACGGTGCGCCCGCCGAGCACGACCGACGCGTCGGTCACCTCCACCAGGGTGGCCGGGCCGGCCGGGATGTCGGTCGAGCGGTGCCCGGAGGACGTCGGGCGCGGCCGGGCGCCGGCGACCTCGGTCCGGGCGGGCGACTGGGGCTTCACCAGAGGCATTCCAGTTACTTTCTGTCAGCGGCGGGTCGGGCCACGGCCGGCCCGCCCTCCCACATTCTCTCCTGGGCGAGGTACCGGAAGCGATCCTACTTGCAAATCGTTTTCATACTCAGCTCTCCCCCCGCTGTCAACCACCGCCGCCGTGGGGCCGTGGTGAGCCGCGGGTCACCCCGGCCCCAAGGGCCTGGTCCGGCCGGGCGCCACGCCGCCCGGAGAGCCAATCTCGTCCTGGCCGGATGAGGAGTTCTCGCCCGATCGCGATGCAGGGTCGTGACTGATGCATACGTGGAAGAGAGGAGACAACCGTGCCGTACATCACTGTCGGTGAGGAGAACTCGGCCCCGATCGACCTGTACTACGAGGACCACGGCAACGGCGCCCCCGTCGTGCTGGTCCACGGGTGGCCGCTCAGCGGAGCGTCCTGGGAGAAACAGGCGATGGCGCTGATGGACGCGGGCTACCGGGTCATCACGTACGACCGCCGGGGGTTCGGTCGTTCCAGCCGGCCGATGTGGGGCTACGAGTACGACACCCTCGCCCGGGACCTCGACATGCTCGTCTCGGCACTCGACCTGCGCGACGCGACGCTGGTCGGCTTCTCGATGGGTACCGGTGAGGTGGCCCGGTATCTGGGCCGGTACGGGTCCGCCCGGGTGCGGCGGGCGGCGTTCCTGTCCTCCGTGCCGCCGTTCCTGCTCAAGACGGACGACAACCCCAGCGGCGTCGACCAGGGGGTGTTCGACCAGATCATGACGAGCCTCTCCAGGGACCGGCTGGCGTACCTCACGATGTTCCTCAACGACTTCTACAACGTCGACGTGCTGGGCGGCTCCCTGGTCAGCGACGACGTCGTGCGGTTCAGCTGGAACGTGGCGGCGGACTCGTCGCCGAAGGCGATCGCCGACGCCGTGCCGGCCTGGCTCACCGACTTCCGCGGCGACATCCCGCGGATCGACGTGCCGGCGTTGATCATTCATGGCGACGCCGACCGGGTCATGCCGATCGGCGCGACCGCGATGCCGCTGCACGAGATGCTCCAGGGCAGCCGCATGGTGACCGTGGAGGGCGGGCCGCACGGGATCATCTGGACGCACGCCGACCAGGTGAACACCGAGCTGATGGACTTCCTGAAGTCCTGACGACGCGACCGGCCACGCGATCCGACGACGGGATCTGGTCGCGTGGTCCGCAGGGTCCGCACGGTCCGCACGGTCCGCACGGTCCGCATGCGGCGGGGACGGCCGGCTCGGCCGTCCCCGCCGCGCGTCGTGCGCCGGGCGGAACGGGTCAGCTCGCGGTGCAGTTGGCCCCGTTGAGCGTGAAGCTGGTCGGCTTCGCGTTCGTCGTGTTGTTCCAGCTCGCCAGGAACCCGACGTCGACCGTCGCGTGCGCGCCGATCGCCGGGTTGTAGCTCACGTTGGTGACGGTCACCGCCGCGCCGCTCTGCGCGAGTGTGCCGTTCCACAGCTGGCTGATCACCTGGCCGTTGGCGAACGTCCAGCGCAGCGCCCAGCCGTTGATGGCGGAGCTGCCGTTGTTGGTGATCTGCACGTCCCCCTGGAAACCGCCCGACCACTGGCCGGTCACCGCGTACGTCACCGCGCATCCGCCGGTCGGCGGAGGCGAGGTGGGCGGCGGGGTCGGGGTCCGCGACGGGCTGGGGCTCGGGCTCGGTGAGGTGCTGCGGCTCGGGGTGGGCGACGGGCTGGCCGAGCGGCTGGCGCTCGGGCTGGTCGTCGGGCCCGTGGTGGGGCCGCCGAGCGGGTCGGCGTACAGGATGCCCCGGCCGTTGGTACCGAGGTAGACCCGGCCGTAGATCCGCGGGTCACCGGTGATCGCGGCGCCGATGTTGCCGTACTGGTGCTGGTCGTCGTTGATCCGGATCCAGGTACCGCCGGAGTCGTCGGACCGGTACACCCCGTGTACTCCGCCCACGGACGCGACCGCGTACAGCGCCGGGTACGTCTGCCCGGGCGCCGCCTTGCCGAAGCCGATGTTGTCCGCGCCGTCCACCGTGGTGACCTTGGTGAACGAGGTGCCGGAGTTGGTGGAGTGCCACAGCCCGCCGGTACCGCCGGCCAGCCAGATGTCGCCCTCGTGCCCGGCGACGGCCTTGAAGTACACGGTGCCCGTGGACGGCAGCCCGGTCGCCCCGGTGGCGGTGAAGCTGGCCCCGCCGTTGGTGCTGACGTAGAACCTGCCCCCGGAGAATCCGTAGAACTTCATGGCGTTGACCCGGTCGGACTCGACGGTCGCGTTGGCGGGGATGCCGCTGGACTGGCTCCACGAGTTGCCGAAGCCGACCGAGTAGACCACCTGGATGCCGGAGTCGCCCGGCGCCCAGACGAACCGGCTGCCGTCGGAGGCCGCGGCGATGGTGCCGCCGCTGTTGACGCCGCCCGGCTCGGTGCCCTGGAACCAGTTCGCGCCGCCGTCGGTGGAGAACGCGGCGTGCGAGTCGTTGGGTCGGTCGGAGTCGGTGAAGTTGCCGGCCCTGACCATGACGCTCGGGTTGGTCTCCGCGTAGTCCAGGCTGGTGGTGGAGTCGAAGCCGGGTGCGGTGAACATCATCGGCGGTACGGCGTCGAGGTTGGTGTGCCGGAACCCGCCGATGTCACCCAGCGCGCTGACCAGCGGAGCCCCGGTCGGCGGGCTGATCAGGTCGAGTACCGAGGTCTCCTCCAGCCCGGCCACGACCGGCTTGAGCGTGATCTGGCCGCCGGTGTCCCAGTTGGTCAGGTTGTTGGTGCCGTACAGCGTCGCGCCGGTGCCGTAGAGCAGGTGGTTGGAGTCGAACGGGTCGATCTCCACCGACTCGTTCATCCAGCCCAGCTTCGGGCTCGGTACCGGGGGCGCCGGCTGGGCGCCGAAGGTCAGCCAGGGTTCGGACGTCACGTCCAGGCTGTAGCGCAGGCTGCGGTCCGGGTAGCTGGAGAAGTCCCAGATCCGGGTCCAGGTCGCTCCGGAATCGGTGCTGCGGAAGAAGATGGCGTCCGGCCACCAGGAGATCTGGGTGGCCACCATGATGGTGCCGGGGTGCTGCCGGTCGATGGTCAGGCCGCTGTAGCCGAAGTAGTCGTCGGAACTGCTGGACGGGATCGGGCTGATCTGCGTCCACGTCCCGGAGGTGGTGCTGTAGCGCCAGACGTCGCCCTTGGCGCCGTCGTACGGGCCGCCGGTGTCGCTGGTCGCGATGTACAGGTAGTGGTTGACCGAGTCCAGGACGCCCTTGTGCGCGATGTACCCGGTCGGGGTACCGGCGAGGGCCGACCACGTCGCCCCGCCGTCGGTGCTGTGGTACACGGTGTTGTTCTTGTCCGCGACGCCGACGTAGATGCCCTGGGTGAGGTTGGTGCCGGTGGCGGTCGACGGGTCGAAGGTGACCCAGACGACGCCCTGGTTGTCGCTCTGGTACCCGGTCGTGTCGCTCGGGTCGGCGACGTAGTTGCCGGGGTTGGGGAAGTTCGCCACCTTCGCCCAGGTGGCGCCGTAGTCCGTGCTCTTCCACAGACCGTTGCCGCTCGGCGCGCCGAAGTACAGCACGCTGTCCTTGTGCGGGTCGATGGCCAGCCGCTCCCCCATGCCCCGGCCGGGCATGTTGCCGCCCAGCTTGAACGGCAGCGGGGTGGTCTGCCAGGTGTTCCCCTGGTCGGTGCTGCGCAGGATGGCGCCGTTGTTGGGGTCCCAGCTGTTGGTGTACATGCCGGCCGCGATGTAGACCCGGTTCGGGTCGACGGCGTCGGTGGCCAGGCTGACCGCCCCGTTGTACCCCCAGTTGGTCGAGCCGACCCAGTCCAGCAGCGGCACCCAGCGGCCGGTGGTCTGGTTCCACCGGTATGCGCCGCCGATGTCGGTCCGGGAGTAGATCAGGTTTCGTTGGGTCTGGTTGAAGATGATGCCGGGGATGAAGCCGCCGCCGCCGATGTTGACGTTCTTCCAGGTGTACGGGGCAGCCGCGGCCGCACCCGCCGGTGCCGTACCGACCAGGACCTGGCCGGTCACGGCGGCCGCGGCCGCGACGGCGAGCGCGGCCACGAGGCTGACCAGCCCTCTGCGGCGCGATCCCGGGCGGACGGACCCGGGTGGCCGGTGGCGGTCGGCGGGTCTGCGAAGGTTCGGTACGTGACTTCGGATGTGCGCGAGAGCGTGCATGGGGACGTTCCCCTCCGTCGAAGCGCTTAACCTGTGGGCAAACCCTGACGACGGCACAGTTGGGGGATAAGTGGCGGGATCCGGACTTCTCGACCGCCGAGTCCGCATGCGTGGGCGTCAGGTGTTGGTGACTGGGCCTGGGGCTCCCACGCCGGCTCCGCATGGAGATTCACACATCGGACCTCTGATGTCAATGAGTCGTCCGGCGCCACTCAACCCCAGGCAGCGCCGGCTGTACCGGCGCGTGGGGACCGGGTTGCCTAGGCTTGGGGGCATGGCCCGGGCCAACGACGCCGTCGCGGAACTGTTCCAGGAGTACGCCGACCTCATCGCGATCACCGGAGGCGAAGCGTTTCGAGCCCGGGTGTACGAAAAGGCGGCCCGGGCGGTCGCGGGATACCCGGCGGACGTGGCGACGCTCGACCGCAAGGGACTGGAGGGCATCCCCAACGTCGGCGGGTCCACCGCCGCGAAGATCGCCGAATACCTGGGTACCGGACGGATCGAGGCCGTCGAGAAGCTGCGCGAGCGGATCCCGGCCGGCGTACGGGAACTGACCCGGATCCCGGGGCTCGGCCCGAAGCGGGCCGTCCTGCTGTACGAGCAGTTGGGCGTGGGCTCGGTGGCCGATCTGGTGACCGCGATCGAGGACGGCCGGGTGGCCGGGCTGCGCGGGTTCGGGGCCAAGGCGGTGACCAACCTCCAGCGCGGCATCGAACTGCTGGCCGCGAGCGGTGGGCGGGTACTGATCTCGGAGGCCGCCGACGTGGCCCGCGAGATCGTCGCCGCGCTCGGCACGGTGCCCGGCGTCCAGCGCATCGACGTCGCCGGTTCCCTGCGCCGGATGCGGGAGACGATCGGCGACGTCGACATCCTCGCCGCGTCCGACGATCCGGCGCCGCTGATGGACGCGTTCGCCGGCCTCCCGCTGGTTGCCGAGATCATCGTCCGGGGGCCGACCAAGACCTCCATCCGTACCGCGGCCGGGCTCCAGGTGGACCTCCGGGTGATCGCGCCGCAGGCGTGGGGGGCCGCGCTGCAGTACTTCACCGGCTCCCAGGCGCACAACATCCGGATCCGGGAACGCGCGGTCCGGGCCGGGCTGACGCTGTCGGAGTACGGGCTGTTCCGGGTGCGGGACGGCGAACTGGTCGCGTCCGAGACCGAGGAGGAGGTGTACCGGCGCCTCGACCTGCCCTGGATCCCGCCGACCCTGCGCGAGGACCGGGGCGAGGTGCGGGCCGCCCTGCACGGCGAACTGCCGGACCTGATCCGGATCGAGGACATCCAGGGCGACCTGCATACGCACACCGACCTGACGGACGGCGTGTCGACGCTGGAGGAGATGCTGGCCGCGGCGCGCGCCCGCGGGTACCGGTACTACGCGGTCACCGACCACGCCAAGGACCTGCCGATGCAGCGGATGACCGACGCGAAGATGCTCGCGCAGCGTGACCGGCTGCGGGAACTGGCCGGCGAGGACGGCATGGTGGCGCTGCACGGCACCGAACTCAACATCGGCCCGGACGGGGACGTCGACTGGGACGGGGACTTCCTGGCCGGCTTCGATCTGTGCGTGGCCTCGGTGCACTCGCACTTCACCCAGGACCAGGCGACGATGACCCGCCGGCTGATCCGGGCGTGCGAGAACCCGTACGTGACCGTGATCGGCCACCCGACCACCCGCCTCATCAACCGGCGGCCCCCGGTCGACGCGGACTGGGACGCCGTGTTCCAGGCGGCCGCGGACACCGGTACCGCGATGGAGATCAACGCCTTCCCGGACCGGCTCGACCTCGGCGACGAGCTGATATTGCGCGCGAGGGCACGCGGGGTACGGTTCGCCATCGACACCGACGCGCACTCCACGGTGCACCTGGCGCTGCTGCGCTACGGCGTGGGTACCGCGGCGCGCGGCTGGCTGACCTCGGCGGACGTGATCAACGCCTGGCCGCTGGAGCGGCTGCGCGCGTTCATCGACGCGAAGCGCGGCGGCGCCGGCCCGGCGGTCAGCCGGAGCAGTTAGCGCAGGTACCGAAGATCTCCAGGGTGTGGCTGACGTTGGTGAAGCCGTGCTCCCCGGCCAGCCGCTGCGCCCACCGCTCGACCGCCGGCCCCTCGACCTCGACCGTGTGCCCGCAGGACCGGCACACCAGGTGGTGGTGGTGCTGGCTGCGGCTGCACCGCCGGTAGAGCTGTTCCCCGTCGCCCAGGCGCATCTGGTCGACCTCGCCGGCCTCGGCCAGCAGCTGGAGGGTCCGGTACACCGTGGTCAGCCCGACTCCCGAGCCGTGGGCGCGCAGTTGCGCGTGCAACTGCTGAGCGCTGCGGAACTCGTCGGTGCCCTCCAGCAACGCCAGCACCTCGGCGCGCTGCCTGGTGTTACGGGTGATGCCTGGGGTGACGTTGGTCAATCTGGTCTCCGGGAACGGCGCGATAGACGGCGACGTCCACGAGTGTACGGCGGGCGGCGCGGGTACCCGGTTGTCGCGAGCTCTTCGATGCCGGACGCCCGTTGGCCCGCGCATCCCCATACCCCCTCGATGATCAATGGTTAGGACCCGGGACAACGGGGAATGCGTGGTCAGCGACCCGGCCGGGCCGCGAGGTGCACCGTGGGGCGAGGGGGGAGTCCATGCGACTCAACGACGACGACATGACGACCGCCGGCGCCGGCAACGGGCTGGAAGGGCCGGCCGACAGCGGGGCCGGCGAGTTCGGCGTACCCGGCGTGAACGACGGCGGCGCGGACAGCGGCGCGACGGATCCGGCGCACGAAGGGCCGGCCGACGGCGGCGCGAACCCCACCGAGCGCGACGGCGGCGCGGACGGCGGGGCCGAAGGCCCGGCGGACAGCGCGGCGGGCAAGCCCGGCATCCCCGGCCGGTACGACGGCGGCGCGGACGACGGCGCGTGACCGGTGGCCGGCGACGGCACGGCAGCGGTACGGCGCCGGACGCCGCGCGCTGACCGGCCTCCGGCGAATCCCGCAAACCCTCCGGCCGCGAACCCGCCGACAGCCGGGGCCGCGACCGCACGGCGGGCCGTCGAGCGGCCGGCGCTGCGCCGCTGCGTCGCCGTCGACCCGGAGGCTTTCGCCGGCTCGTACTGGGGGCGCGCCGCGCTGCACTGCCGGGCCGGCGACTTCGCCGCGGCCGGCGGCCGGCCGGGCTTCACCGACCTGTTCGGCATCCACGACGCGGACGAGTTGCTCAGCCGCCGCGGCCTGCGCACACCCTTCCTGCGGGTGGCCCGCGACGGCGAGGTGCTGCCCGCGCGCCGGTACGTGGGCGGCGGCGGGGCCGGCGCCGAGGTCGGCGACCAGGTACGCGACGACCGGATCCTGGCACTGTTCGCGGAGGGCGCGACCCTGGTGTTCCAGGGGCTGCACCGGCTGTGGCCACCGCTGATCGACTTCGCCGGCGCGCTGGCCGGGGAGCTGGCCGCAGCGGTCGGCGTCAACGCGTACCTGACGCCGCCGGACGCGCGGGGCTTCGCCAGCCACTACGACACCCACGACGTGTTCGTCCTTCAGGTGGAGGGGCGCAAGCGGTGGATCGTCCACGAGCCGGTCCTCGTCGACCCGCTGGAGCGCCAGCCGCACGGCGGGAGGCAGGACGAGATCGCCGCCGCCGCGCACGGTCCCCCGGCGCTGGAGGTCGAGCTGGCCGCCGGCGACACCCTGTACCTGCCGCGCGGCTGGGTGCACTCGGCCACCGCGCTGGACGAGCGCAGCCTGCACCTGACCCTGGGACTGCGCGCACTCAACCGGTACGCGCTGGTCGAGGAGTTGCTCGCGCTGGTGGCCGAGCAGCCGGCGCTGCGCACCGGGTTCCCGCTCGGCTTCGACCCGGCCGACGAGAACCAGCTCGCCGGGCAGCTGGCCGGTACGGTGGCCGCCCTGCGCGAGGCGCTGCGCCATCCGGACGTGGCGGCGGTGGCCCGCCGGATGCGCGCCCGGTCCTGGCCGGCGACCCGCCCCGCGCCGATCCGGCCGCTGGCCCAGGCCGCCGCGATCGGCACCGTCGACCGGGACACGCTCGTCGCGCCCCGGGCCGGCCTGCGGTGGTGCCTGCGTCCCGAGGCCGGCGAGGTGATCCTGGAACTGCCCGACCGGACCATCCGCTTCCCGGACTTCTGCGGGCCGGCGGTGCGTGCCGTGCTGGCCGCGGGCACGGTGCGGGTCGGGGACCTGCCCGATCTGGACGGCGAGGACCAGGTGGTACTGGTACGGCGGCTGCTGCGCGAGGCAGTGGCGGTACCCGCCGGTTAGCTCCCGATCGGCTCAGCTCCCGGGTCGGCTCAGGTACCCGGTCGGCTCAGGTACCCGGCGAGCGCGGCCCGGTCCATCGCCCGGCCGGCCGCGTACGCCGCCTCGTACCCGGCGTCGCCCAGTGCGGTACGGGCCCGTTCCAGCACCCCGGCGATCCCCTCGGACGGTACGCCCGGGGCCGCCCAGCCACCGCGGATCGCCGGCACCGAACCGGCGATCGTGGCCACCCGTACCGGATCCTCCTCGACCATCACGAAGCCCTCGATGATCTGGAGGAGGATCCCCACGTCGGGACTGTCCCCGAGGACGGCCAGCGCCTCCCGGAGCAGGTCGCCCACCCGTGCCCGGTCCCCGCGCTCGGCCAGCAGCCGGGCCAGCAGGCAGGTGACCATGGCCCGCTGCTGGCGTCCCACCTCGTGCGGCTCGCCGGCCAGGTCGGCGCGCAGCGACTCGTACAGCGCGATCGCGCTGTCCGGGTCGCCGGCCCGGCGGGCGAGGTCCGCCTCCACCATGAGCACGTGCGACTCGGCGGAGACGGAGGAGCCGGCCGGCAGCACGGAACGGGCCCGGACCAGCTCGGTACGGGCGCCCTCCAGGTCGCCGCTCTGCGCCCGGGCACCGGCCAGCCGGGCGAACAGCAGGTGGCCGTCCTCCCCGCTCATCGAGGGGTTCAACAGGACGCTGGCCTCCTCGATGAGGGCGAGCGCGCGGGCCGGGTCACCGTCGTGGTTGGCGATGTCGGCCAGCATGAGCAGTGCCTGGCCGAGGCCGCTGCGCTCACCGATCTCCCGGAAGCCCGACACGGCCCGTTCCAGGTCCGCCCCGGCCGGCCGGACCCGTCCGGTACCCAGCCGGAGGATGCCCCGTACCAGCATCGCCGCGCTGCGCCGCCACGGATCGTCGTCGCGCAGGTTCGCCGCGAGCAGCGTGAACGCCTCACGCGGCCGGCCGGCCAGCATGTTGGCCATGACCCGCACGAGGCGCAGCAGCGGATGCAGCGGCCCCTCGGTCGCGGCCTCGTCGAGCCTGGCGGCCACGGTCCCGGCGAGCGTCGCCATCGCGCCGGGCTGCGCGGAGCGGCCGTCCATCTCGGCGATGCAGGCGACCAGCCAGCAGATCGTGTACGCCCGGCGCAGCCCCGGTGGCGGCCCGTCCGGTACCAGCGCGACGACCTGAACGGCTCAGCCCACCCCCTCGGAGCGCAGGCCGAACGGCAACCAGTACCCGCACAGGGCCGAGCACATCCGCAGCGCCCCGGCGACGTCACGCGTGTCGATCAGCCACCGCAGCGCGGCGGCCAGGTTGTCGTGCTCCGCGCGCAGCCGCTGCACCCACTCCATCTGATCGGCCGCGCGCAGCCGCGGCTCCGCCTCCTGCGCCAGCGCCAGGAAATGCGCGGCGTGGACCCGGTGCAGCGCCTCGGCCTCTCCCCGCTCGGCCAGCCGCTCGGCGGCGTAGGCCCGGATCGTCTCCAGCATCCGGTACCGCCCGCCGGCGGCCTCGACCAGCGACTTGTCGACCAGCGCGGTGATCGGGTCGAGGGTGTCCGCCCGGCACACCGCCTCGACGGACTCCAGCGCGGCGCTGCCGGCGAACACCGACAGCCGGGCGGCCAGCACCCGCTCGGGCTCGTCGAGCAGCCCCCAGCTCCAGTCCACCACCGCGCGCAGGGTCTGGTGCCGGGGCAGGACGGTACGGGGCCGGTGGTCAGCAGCCGGAACCGGTCGTCGATCCGCTCGGCGATCTGGCGGGGCGACAGCAGCCGCAGCCGGGCAGCGGCCAGCTCGATGGCCAGCGGGATGCCGTCCAGACGCCGGCAGATCTGGCCCACCGTCCGGACGTCGTCGTCGGAGAGCCGGAACCCCGATGCCACGGCCGACGCCCGGTCGGTGAACAGCCGCACCGCGGCCGCCCGCCGAGCGTCGTCCGGACCGTCGCGCTCCGCAGGCAACTGCAGCGGAGGCACCGGGTACAGCGTCTCGCCCGGTACCCCGAGCGGCTCGCGACTGGTGGCGAGCACGCGCACGTCCGGACACCCGGCCACGATCGCGGCGACCAGGCCGGCGGCAGCGTCGATCACGTGCTCACAGTTGTCGAGGATCAGCAGCAGCCGCCGGTCGGCCAGGGCCTCGACCAGCCGGGTCGTCGGGTCGGCAGAGCGCATGGTCCGGTTGGAGAGCACCAGATCCCGGACGTCCAGCACGGCCAGCGCGGTGCGCACGACCTCGTCCGGATCGCCGACCGGAGCCAACTCGACCAGCCAGGCATCGCCGACCGGCCCGGCGCTCTTAGCGGGTCCGGCACTCTTGACGGGTCCGGCAGCCTCGACCGAATCGGCGCCCTCGACCGGATCGGCGGCCGGTGCCGGCCGGCGGGCGGCGGTCTCGATGGCCAACCGGGTCTTGCCCGCGCCACCCGGTCCGGTCAGCGTGACCAGCCGGTGGCGGGTGAGCAGCCCGGCCACGGCGGCCACGTCCGCGTCCCGGCCGACGAAGCTGGTCAGCTGGGCCGGCAGGTTGCCGTGGCGCCGCGGCCGCCCGCGTAGCACCTGCAGGTGCAGCGCGGCCAGTTCGGCCGACGGGTCGGCACCCAGTTCGTCGGCGAGCACCCGGCGGGTCTTGTCGAACCAGCGCAGCGCGTCGGCCTGCCGGCCGAGTGCGTACAGCGCGCCGATGTGCCGGGCCTGGAGCCCTTCCCGCAGCGGGTGCGCGTCGACCTCGCGCGCGGTGGCGGCCAGCGCCTCGGCCGGGTCGGCGTCGGCAAGGCACGCGGCCGCGTAGTCCTCGACGGCCAGCAGCCGGGACTCCTCAAGCCGGGCCGAGGCCACGGAGACGGCGGAGCCCGCAAAACCGGCAGAGCCCGCAGAGCCGGCCGGATCGTCCAGGTCGGCCAGCGCCGGGCCGCGCCACAGTCCCAGCGCCTCCTTCAGCAGCACCCGGGCCACCGCCGGCGGGACGCCCCGCGCCTCGGCGACCAGCCGGGCGAAGCGCTGCGCGTCGATCGCGTCGGGCTCGACGGCGAGCCGGTACCCGCCGGGGTCGGCCTCGATCGCGTCCCGGCCGACCGCGTTGCGCAGCCGGTACACGAGGGCCTGGAGCGCATTGGCCGCGTTCGCCGGAACGGAGTCGCCCCACAGCGCGTCGATGAGCCGATCGGTACCGACCACCCGGCCGGGCTCGGCAGCCAGCGCCGCCAGCAGGATGCGCAGCCGCTGCCCGTTGACCGGTACGGCCGTGCCGTCGGCGCGCCGGACCTCCAGGCGCCCCAGGATCGACAGTTGCACGCTCTCCCCTCCCCGCCACCATCATCGCCGACCCGGCGGCGGGGCAGGTGGCCCGGGGCGAGCCGCGGCATGAACCGGAAAGGCGTCGACCGCGGCAGGGTGGCCGCGGTCGGGCAAGCATCAGGAGGTCAGGGAGGCGTCAGGGGCGGGCAGGTTCCTGTAGAGGTCCGGGCTCCATGGCGTCGGAAGAGCCCGGACCACCGGTTATCCGAGCGGGTGGTCGAAGCCGCCCGCCTGTACGGCGCCGATGAACTCGCGCCAGGACGGCTCGCCGAACCGCAGCACCGGCCCGTCCGGGTCCTTCGAATCGCGTACCGCGATCCCGTCGCGCAGCTGGGCGACCTCGACGCACGCGCCGTTGCCGGCGCTGCGACTGCTCTTGCGCCAGGCCAGACCGTCCGGATCCAATGCAGGGAACATCCCTGCCACATCCCTTCTGTTGGTTGATTGATCAGTAGTCACCGCGCGCCGCGGCAGCGATGGACTCCATCGACTCCACCGGAGTCAACGCCGCGGCGCGGAGCGCCTCGAAGCTGTCCAGATAGCTCCGAAGTTCTTCAGGCCTGTTCCGGAACACGCCTCCGGTCAAGCCCTCGCTGTAGACCAGCGGGTGGTCGGACGTGCCGGGAAAATCCAGCACCATGAACGATCCTGCCAGGCCCGGGTGCGCACCGGCGGCGAACGGCAGAACCTGGAGCGTGACCATCGAACGCTCGCTCGCCTCGACCAGCCGCAGCAGTTGGCGGCGCAGCACGTCCGGACCGCCGACCGGGCGGCGCAGCACGTCCTCGTCGAGGATCACCCAGAGCTGCGGCGGGGGCCGGCGGGTCAGGACCGCCTGGCGCGCCATCCGCACGGCGACCCGCTGCTCGACCAGGTCCGGCTGGTCGGACGGCACGAACGCCTGCGTGATGGCGCTCGCGTACTCCGCCGTCTGCAGCAGGCCCGGTACGACCTGGGCCTCGTACGCCCGGATGGAGGTGGCCTCCGACTCGAACCCGATGAACGTCTCGTACGCGTCCGGCAGAGCGTCGCCGTACGCCTCCCACCAGGCCCGCTGACGGGACTGGGCGGCCAGCGCGCGCAGCCGGGCATGGTCCGCGTCGCTGACGCCGTACATCCGCAGGAGGCGGTCCAGGTCGGCGTTGCGGATGCCGGTGTTGGCGGTCTCGATGCGGCTGAGCTTCGACTCCGACCAGCCGACCTGCGCGGCGACGTCGGAAACCGTGCGCTGCGCACGGTCCCGGATCCGCCGCAGCTCCGCCCCGAGCTGCCGGCGAAGCATCGTGGGGCTGGGCTTCGCGGCCACGTGCATCACGGTACGCAATTCTTTCCTGATGGCGCAAGAAGCACCGGCAATCTGCACTTGCATCCAGGAGGCGCAGGCGTGTTAATGGACGTTAAGGCGACAACGGCGTCGATGCATCTCCAGCTCGGCGAGGTCGCCTGTAGCCGTCCCGCACCGCGCCCCACGCCGAGGCTCGCACCACCGTCGGCGGTGGTCCACCAGACCGTGAGCCGTCGACAGTCCGACCCAGGTAGGCCCGTCACCCGGGCTTGGCGAGAGGACGCGCGGATGGGCATCCAGACCGCACGAGACCACGGCGAGCGGCGAGACGCCGGGCCTGACAGCAATCCCCGTTACCGGCGCCGCAGCGGCCTACCCGCGCCGCCGGTGCCGAGCCTCGCGCCCGGGCGACCCCCGGGACAACGCTTCAAGGAGGGTGCCATGAGTGCCGACCGCGTCCATCCTGCCCGTTCCGTCACGCCCGGCCCGCAGATCGTCTACTTCCGCCGGCCCGGCATCCTCGTGACCAGCCAGCAGGTGTCCGTCGGGCAGTACCGGTACCAGGTGGGACAGCTGGCCGACCTGATGCAGGCGAGAGGCGCCACTCACCCCGGAGCGATCGTCGGGTTGGTCATCGCGGTCGCGGAGGCACCGCTGGTGGCGCTGCTGGTCGGGGTCGTGCACACGCCGGCGGCCTGGCTGCTCGCCGTACCCGCGCTGCTCATCCCCTGCCTGGTCGGGTTCGTCTGCGTGCGGCGCTGGCCGGCGCAGTACGAGCTCCTGGCCCGGTACCGGGGCGGGCAGGTCACCCTCTTCTCGACCCGGAACGAGCGCGAATTCGGCCAGGTCGCCCGCGCGGTCAGGCGGGCCATCGAAGCCACGCCGGGTGACGACACGCGGCCGTGAGCCGCACCATTCGGGAGGCGGGCCGGACGCGGTCACGTCCGGACGAGATGATGACCTACATGGACCCGCGCATTCGACGCCATCTCGCGCACTGGCTCGGGCAGTGGCCGGCCACCGCGGACCTGTCCGTGGTCGGCTCGACCCGCCGGCAGCAGCCGGGGTGGGACGGCGCGATCCACCCGCTGATCGGCGTACGGGCCGTGCAGGGCACGGTGCTGTCCGTCGCGCCTGACCGGCTGGGTGAGGTCCGGCGCCTGACCGGCGCGGCGACCAGCGGGGAGGAGTTGCTGGCGGGGCTGCCTGCCACGGTCGGGCAGCCGGAAGGGACCGTGTACACCGGAGTGTTCCGCTGGAGCAACCGGCCGGCGGCGCTGGAGGATGCCGGTACCTGGGTGGACAGCTCCGATCCGGTGGTACCGGACTGGTTGCGCGTCTTCGGCCACCAGGTACTGGTCGCCACCGACCCCGACACCGGCGGCTACCTCGCCGGCGTCGGGCTCAAGCGGCACAACCAGTACGGGCACGAGCTGGCGGTCGGTACCGAGCCCGCCGCCCGGGGGCGGGGGCTGGCCCGCCGGCTCGTGGCGCAGGCCGCCCGCCGGGTACTCGACGAGGGCGCGGTGCCGACCTACCAGCACGCCCCGGACAACCACGCATCGGCCCGGGTGGCCGACGCCGCCGGGTTCCCCGACCGCGGCTGGACCTCGATGGGCATCGGCGCGGCGGAGGCGCCCACCCGGATCGTCAGGACGTGACCGATCGTCAGGACGTCACCGATCGTCAGGACGTCACCGTGAGCGCGGGAGCCTCCCGCAGGTGGCCGGTGGGCTCCGCCGGCCGGCCGAGCGCCGCCAGTACCGTCTGGGCGATGCCCGGCCCGTCCAGCCCCTGCGCGGCGAGCATGGCCCGGCGCTCACCCTGCGCCAGGAACCGCTGATCCAGGGCGAGGGTACGCAGCTTCACGTCGATCCCGGCGCTGCGGGCCGCCCGCGCGAACGCGTCACCGAACCCGCCGTGCTCCCCGTTGTCCTCCACCGTGACCACGAGCCGGTACCCGCCGGCCGCCCGTACCAGGCCGGGGTCCACCGGCAGGATCCAGCGGGGATCGGCGACGGCGGCGAACACGCCGTGCCGGGCGAGTTCGTCCGCCGCGGCCAGTGCCGCGCCGGCCATCGGACCGACGGCCACGATGAGCACGTCCGGGTCGGCGTGGGAACGCAGCAGGTCGGCGGCGCCCAGCCGGCCGGTCGCCGGCAGGTCGCCGGCCACCTCGGCCTTGGGGAACCGCAGCGCGGTCGGCCCGTCGGCGTGGTCGACCGCCTCCCGCAACAGCTCGCCCAGCCGCCGGCCGTCGCGCGGCGCGGCGATGCGCATGCCCGGCACCATGCCGAGCAGGGACAGGTCCCACATGCCGTTGTGCGATGGGCCGTCGCTGCCGGTGACTCCGGCCCGGTCCAGTACGAAGGTGACCGGCAACTGGTGCAGCGCCACGTCCATCAGTACCTGGTCGAACGCGCGGTTGAGGAACGTCGCGTAGACGCACACGACCGGGTGCCGGCCGCCCATGGCCAGCCCGGCCGCGGACGTGACGGCGTGCTGCTCGGCGATGCCGACGTCGTAGACCCGGTCCGGGAAGCGCTGCGCGAACGCCTTCAGGCCGGTCGGGATCAGCATGGCCGCGGTGACCGCGACGACGTCGGGGCGGCGGGCCGCGATGGCGACCAGTTCGTCTCCCAGCGTGTCCGTCCACGTGGGACGGACCGGTGCGCCGGCCGGCTTCGCCGGCGAGATGGTGTGCATCTGGTCCGCCTCGTCGGCCTCGGCGGCCGGGTACCCGTACCCCTTGCGGGTGAGGCAATGCACGACCGCCGGGGTACCGAGCGCCCTGGCCTTGCGCAGCGCGGCCTCCACGGCCGCGGTGTCGTGGCCGTCGACCGGCCCGAGGTAGGCCAGGCCCAGCTGTTCAAACAGCGACCCGCCCAGCCCGCCGCGCAGCGCCGCCAGGTGAGCGCCCACCGCGCCGACGGTGGGCGCGTAGGACCGCCCGTTGTCGTTGAGCACGATGATGACGGGGCGGTGCGGCGCGGACGCGATGTTGTTCAGCGCCTCCCAGCTCATTCCGCCGGTCAGCGATCCGTCGCCGACGACGGCCACCGCCCTGCGGTCGGAGCTTCCGGCGAGCGCGAACGCCTTGGCCAGTCCGTCCACATAGGACAACGCGGTGGAGGCGTGCGAATTCTCCACCAGGTCGTGCGGGCTCTCCGCCCGGCTCGGGTACCCGGACAGGCCACCGGCCTGGCGCAGTCCGGGCAGGCGAGCGTGCCGGCCGGTGAGCATCTTGTGCACGTACGACTGGTGCCCGGTGTCCCACACGATGGCGTCGTGCGGCGAGGAGAACACCCGGTGCAGCGCGATGGTCAGCTCCACCACGCCCAGGTTGGGCCCGAGGTGGCCGCCGGTGCGGCTGACCGAATCGATCAGCCGCTGCCGGATCTCGGCGGCCAGCCCGGGCAGGTCGGACTCGGGCAGCTCACGCAGCTGCCCGGGTCCGCCGATGGCATCCACAATGCTCTCCGCCGAGCCGCTTGACCGGCCCGCCCCAAAACCGGGCCGGTCTGGCGACTCAACCCCCTCGACGTTGCCGCTTGACCGGCCCGCCCCAAAACCGGGCGGGCCTGGCCGCAATTCCCCGATGGACATAGGTCACGCACCGACAGCGGCGCGCAGCGACTCCTTGAGCGAGCCCATCGTCGCGATGACCGCGGTCGGCTCGTATCCGCAGTGTGCCATGCAGTTGTCGCAGCGCGGATCCTTGCCCCGCCCGAACTGGTCCCAGTCGGTTTCCTCGATGAGCTCCTTGTAGGTCTTCGCGTACCCGTCGTCGAGCAGGTAGCACGGGCGCTGCCAACCGAGCAGGGAGTAGGACGGGATGCCCCAGGCGGTGCAGGACAGATCCCGCTTGCCCTCCAGGAAGTCCAGGAACACCGGCGAGTGGTTCAGCCGCCACTTCTTGCGCCGGCCGTCCGAGAACGACTTGCGGAACAGCTCCCGGGTCTCCTCCACGCCCAGCCAGTGCTCCTGGTCGGGTGCCTTCTCGTACGCGTACCCCGGGGAGATCTGCATGTTGTCCACGCCCAGGTCGTCGTTCAGGTAGTCGAGCACGCCGATGACGTCCTGCGCCGTGTCCGTGTTGAAGAAGGTGGTGTTGGTCATCACCCGGAAGCCGGCGGCCTTGGCCTGCTTGATGGCGTCGACCGCGCCGTCGAAGCCGCCCTCCTTGTTCACCGACTCGTCGTGCCGCTCCCTGAGCCCGTCGATGTGCACCATCCAGGCGAAGTTGCGGTGCGGCTTGAACTTGTGCAGGTGCTTGGGCAGCAACAGCGCGTTGGTGCACAAGAACACGATCTTGCCCCGGTCCAGCAACTGGCGGACGATCTCATCGATCTGCGGGTGCATCAACGGCTCACCACCGGCAATGGACACCATCGGCGCGCCGCTCTCCTCGATCGCACCGACCGCCTGCTCCACCGGCATGCGCTGCTTGAGCAGCGACGCCGGCTGTGCGATCTTGCCGCAGCCCGCGCACTTGAGGTTGCACGCGAACAACGGTTCCAGCTCGACCAACAGTGCGAACTTGTCTCGGCGCAGCAGCTTCTGCTTCATCAGATAACTGCCAAGTCGAATGGTCTGACGCAACGGCATCGCCATTGGTCAGCTCACCTCCCTGGGCAACGTGAAATGAATGTCTTCCGGTTCAGACTTCGACTCGCGCACGGTGACCGGTCCGAGACCGGACAGGCACTGCACGAGTTCGTCTACAAGGTGCGGCGGCGCGGAGGCCCCGGCCGTGATGCCGACCCTCCCGACCCCGGCCAGCGCCCGCAGGTCCACCTGACCCGCGTCGTCGACCAGCACCGCCTGTGTTCCCTCCCGCTGTGCGACCTCCACCAGCCGCACCGAGTTGGAGGAGTTGGCCGAGCCGACGACCAGCACGAGGTCGCATTCCCGGGCGATGGCGCGGACCGCCTGCTGGCGGTTCGTGGTGGCGTAGCAGATGTCGTCACGGCGCGGGGCCTGCAGGGTCGGGAAGCGTTCGCGCAGCACGGCCGCGATCTGTTCGGCCTCGTCGACGGCCAGCGTCGTCTGCATCGCGTACGCGACCCGGCCCGGATCACGCGGTGCCACCCGGGCCGCGGCGGCAACGTCCTCGACCACGATCACGTTGCGGGGCGCCTCCCCGACGGTGCCCTCGACCTCCTCATGGTCGCCGTGGCCGATCAGGAACACCGTGTCGCCCCGGCCGGAGTACCGGCGCACCTCGCTGTGTACCTTGCTCACCAGCGGGCAGGTGGCGTCGATGACGGACAGCCCGCGGGCGTCCGCCTCCGCCCGTACCGCCGGTGTCACCCCGTGCGCGGCGAACACCAGCACCCGGCCGGGCGGCACCTCGTCCACCTCGGTCACGAAGACGGCACCGCGCCGCTCCAGCTGCCGTACGACGTGCGCGTTGTGCACGATCTGGCGGCGTACGTAGACCGGCGCGCCGTACCGGTCGATGGCCCGGTCCACGACGTCGATGGCCCGCTCCACCCCGGCACAGAACGAGCGCGGGCTGGCCAGCAGCACCTCCCGCTCGCCGAGCGCGGCGGACCAGTCGTCGATGGCCGGTACGGCCCGACGAAGCGCACGCAGCGCGCGGATCCCCCGCGGCACCGCTCCCACGCTCCACAGTGGATTGACGTCTGTGTCCACAATGGACCGGATCGCGGCGAACGGCGCGCCGCCCGGCGCGAGCCATGCCGACTCGGTGTCCACCGCGAGCGCACCCGTGCCGGACAGTTCCCGCCGTGCCGCGCCGTCGACCACCCGCTCACTGGACACGATCGGTCCGATGTGGACGGTCAGCCCGAGCCGGCGCAGCGCGCCGGCCAACAGCGGGGCGGACGGGCTCGGTACCCGCTGCCCGGCCGGACCGCGCACCTCGCTGGCCACGACGACGTCGCCCGGCCGGACCGCGTCGTCGAGCCCGCCGCCCAGCCCGGCGACCAGCACCGGTGAGCCGGCGAGCCGCGCCACACTGCGTTCCGAACGTCGCGGACCCATCCCGCTGCGCACCACGGACACGCCCGCACGGCGCAGCGCCGCCCGCTCCACCCGCAACGGGGCGCAGACCACCGGCGCCGTCCCAAGGCCGCCAGCGACGGCGAGCGACGGGTCGTCACGGTCAAGCGGCCGATTGCTCACGGTCACGAGGCCACTCGCACGTACCGGCCGAGCGCGGAGACCGGGAACACGATCCGGTACAGGTGGTAGTTGATGTAGAAGTCGCCCGGGAACCCGGTGCCGGTGAACTGCGGCTCGTCCCAGCCGCCGTCCGGGCGCTGGGTGTCGACGAGGAACCCGACGCCGCGCTCGACCGCGTCGCCACGCTCCCCGGCGGCCAGCAGAGCCAGCAGCGCCCAGGCCGTCTGGGACGCCGTCGAGGTGCCCCGGCCGGCCCAGGAACGGTCGACGTACGAGCGCAGGTCCTCACCCCAGCCGCCGTCCGGGTTCTGGTGCTCCACCAGCCACGCGAGGGCCCGACGGATCGGCGGCGACGCCGGATCGGTACCGGCGAAGACCAGCGCCGGTACGACCGCGCCGGTGCCGTACACGTAGTTCGCTCCCCACCGGCCGAACCACGAGCCGTCCGGCTCCTGGTTGTCCAGCAGCCACCGGATCCCGCGCTGTGCCGCGGGCTGCGCGGTCAGCCCCTCCGCGGCGAGCATCTCCACGATGTGTGCGGTCACGTCGGCCGACGGTGGGTCGATGACCTCACCGAAGTCGCAGAACGGCAGCTTGTTGGCCAGTGTCCGGGTGTTGTCCGCGTCGAACGCGCCCCAACCACCGTCCTTGGACTGCATGCCGACCGTCCAGGCGACGCCCCGGTCGACGGCCGCGCGCAGCCGGGCCGGTTCGGGGTGGGAGACCCGGCGCAGCGCGAGCACGATCTCGGCGGCGTCGTCGGTGTCCGGGTACCCGTCGTTGGCGAACTCGAACGCCCAGCCTCCCGGCGCCAGGTCCGGCCGCCGTATCGACCAGTCCCCCGGTACCCGGATCTCCTCGTCCAGCAGCCAGTCGGTGGCCCGCAGCACCGCCTCGTCGTCGCCCGGCACGCCCGCGTCGAGCAGTGCGGTCAGCGCCAGCCCGGTGTCCCACACCGGCGACTGGCAGGCCTCCAGCCGGCGTACCCGGCCCTGCGGCGTGTCCTCGTGGACCAGGAAGCCCTCCAGCCCCTCGATGCCGGCCCGCACCGCGGGATGCTCCAGCGCGTACCCGAGCAGGTGCAGCGCCATCAGCGAGTAGACCCACGGCGGTTGGATGCCGCCCCAGCCGCCGTCGGCCTCCTGCCGTGCCAGGATCCATTCGGCGGCGCGGCGCTGGGCCAGCCGGCGCAGTGGCCGCACCGGGTGGCGGGCGTAGAAGTGCAGTACCCGGTCCAGTCGCTGGAACGCGCCGGACCAGGTCCACAGTGGAGCGTTGCGGGGCGGCCGGGCGCCGGTGCGCAGTTCGTCGACGCCGAACGGCAGTGGCCGCACCGGACGCAGGCTGCCGACGACGGTGAGCGGAACCACGGTCTGGCGGGCCCAGCACCCGAAGTCGTACACGTTGAGCGGGAACCACGACGGCAGGAAGATGAGCTCGGGCGGCAGCTCGGGCAGCTTGTCCCAGGGCCACTGGCCGAACAGCGCCAGCCAGATCCGGGTGAACACCCGGGTGTTCTCCAGCCCACCGTTGGCCAGGATGAACTCGTTGGCCCGCATCATGTGCGGCGCGTCGGCCGGGTCGCCGGCGAGCCGCAGCGCCACCCACGCCTCCACCGTGGTGGACAGCTCACCCGGCCCGCCCTCGAACGTGGCCCAGGTGCCGTCCTCGCGCTGCTGCGAACGGATCCAGCGGGCCGCCTCCTCGGTCTCCCGCGGCTGGCGGATCCCGAGGAACTCGCGCAGCAGCAGGTCCTCGGCGTCCATCGTCACGTTCGTCGCCAGCTCGCCCTTCCACCAGCCGGCGCGATCCTGAACCGAGCGCAGATGGTTCACCGCGTCGCGGAGCGCGTCCGCGGCGCTGCGTGCCGCCACCTTCTCGTCTTCGCGTCCCGCGGTCGCGGCCACGGTTTGCGTCATGCCGCCTCCCTCACGAGTCCCGATCGACCACGAAGTTGCCCAGTGCGATGAGCTCTTCCCGCGGCTGGCTGGGAATGTCCACCGCGGACAGCGCGTCCTCGGCCAGCACCATGCGGCGCCTCGCCTCGGCCAGTGCCCAGTCCCGTCCGCCGCCCGCCTCGACCAGCTCCGCCCCGCGCAGCAGTTGCGCGTCGTCCGGCTCGCCCGGTGTCGCCAGCCAGACGGCCAGCTCCGGACAGTTCGCGACGGAGTAGGTGACCGGCAGCGACTTCTTGCGCGAACGCAGGTCGGAGAAGACCGGCTTGCCGGTGACCGCCGGGTCGCCCCAGATGCCCAGGACGTCGTCGACCAGTTGGAAGGCGAGGCCCACTTGGGCGCCGAACACGCTCAACGCGCCGACGGTGGCCTCCGGCGCACCGGCCAGCACCGCACCGATCGCGGCGCTGGCCGACAGCAGGCTGCCGGTCTTGCCGCCGGCCATGTCCAGGCACTCGTCCAGCGTCACGTCGCCGCGCTGCTCGAACGCGAGATCCTGGACCTGGCCGCGGATCAGCTCGCGGGTGGTCGAGGCCAGCAGGCGCGCCGCGGCGGCCGCGTGCGGCGAGTCGGACTCCAGCAGTACCTCCTGTGCCAGCGCCAGCAGCGCGTCCCCGGCCAGGATCGCCGCCGGGGCGCCCCAGATCGCCCAGACCGTACGCCGGTGGCGGCGCTCCACGTCGCCGTCCATCAGGTCGTCGTGCAGCAGCGAGAAGTTGTGCACCAGCTCGACCGCGACCGCGCCCGGCAGCCCGACCTCGGTCGCCACGCCGGCCGCCTCGGCGGACAGCAGCGCCAGCGCCGGCCGGACCGCCTTGCCGCCGCCGCCCGCCGCCGGGGCGCCGTCGACGTCGCTCCAACCCAGGTGGTACGAGACCTGGGCACGGGAGGCCGGATCCAGCCGCTGCACCGCGTCGCGCATGGCCGGAGCCACCGCGTCCCGGCTGCGGTGCAGGCTGGTCAGCATCGCGGTCATGCGGGCACACCCTGAACCGTGCGGTGCGCCAGGGCCGCGGTGGCCGCGGCCTCGCCGCTGCGTACCGCGCCCTCCATGGTCGCCGGCCAGCCGGTGTCGGTCCAGGCACCGGCGAGGAACAGCCCGGGTACGGCGGTGGTGGCGCCGGGGCGCAGTGCTCCGCTGCCCGGAGCCGGCCGGAACGTGGCGTGCCGCTCCCGGCTGACGAAGAAGTCTAGAACGGTCGCCGACCGTACCTCCGGCAGCAGCGCCGCCAGCTCCGGCATGAGCCGCTCGCGCAGCGCCGCGACCGGCATGTCGATCATGTCATCCGCCGCCGACAGCGAGACGGCCAGATACTGGCTCTCCGGGTACGGGCCGCCGGGACCCTCCGCGCGGAGCCGGTCGGCGAGGCCGGAATGGTCGGTCCGATCGAACACCCACTGGATCGGGGTCGAGACGCCGGCCACGAAAGGCCCGCTCATCACGCGACGATCAAGGACCACGTGCACGTTGATGATCGGCGAACTGCCCAGCCGTGCCGACCAGCCGGCCGGTAATGAAACGCTGCCCGACGGCAGCAGCCGCTCGGCGACCCGCGGCGGAACCGCGAGAACGACCTGATCGGCCATGTGCTCCTCCCCTCCTGAACCGATGAGCCAACGGTCCCCCCGAGGCTCAATCGAGTCGATCTTCGTACCGGTGCGCAGTTCGGCCCCGGCCTCGGCCAGCCGGCGACGGGCCGGCTCGGCATGCAGTTGCCGCAGCGGAACCAGCGACCAGCCGATGTCCGCCGCCCCCGCGTCGGTCAGCAGGCCGACCTGGAACACCATCGCCGCCAGGGCCAGCGACGCCTGATCGGCGGTGGCGTTGAGCGTCGCCACCCCGACCAGGTCCCACAGCGCGCTCACCGTGCGCGCATCCTGTCCTTTTTCCCGAAGCCAGCCACCGAAACTCTGCTCGTCCACGGCCCGGGATGTCCGGTCCACCCGGCGCAGTGCCAGCGCCGCCCGGATGAACCGCAGCCGCTGGGCCGGGCTCAGCAGCGAGTAGCGCATGAGCGCGCCGCCCAGGTGCAGCGGGGCGGGCAGGCCGTTGCGGCGCAGCCGCGCCGGGCGGGGGTCCAGCGGGGACCGGACCGGGATGTCCAGGCGGGGCTGCAGGCGTACCTGGTCGGACACCCCGAGCCGGTCCAGCAGTGCCCGGTACGAGGTGCAGCAGCGCAGGAAGACGTGCTGCCCGTTGTCGACGTCCAGGTCGCCCCGGCGGAACGAATGCGTCAAACCGCCCAGCCAGGGACGAGCCTCGTACAACGTGACGTCCCGACCGGCATCGGCGCAGCGCAGCGCGGCGGCGATCCCGGCCAGGCCGCCGCCCACCACGGCCACCGAACCGGGTGACCCGCCGCTCCCGCTCACGCCGCCATCCCCGCAAGGGCCCGGACGGCCACCCCGGCCTTCTGCCACCCGGACAGCGACAGCCGGCGGTCGTACACCAGCGACGGCTCGGCCGCGATCCGGTCCAGGAGCCGACGGTAGATACCGGACATCGCGGTACAGCACGCCGCACTGCGCCGGTCCAGCAGCGGTACCAGCCGCAGCCCGTCGGCGTACCACTCGCGGGCCCGCCCGGCACTGAACTGGATCAACGCGGCCAGCCCGCCGTCCTTGTCCACCAGAGCGCCCTGCTCGTCGAGGGCCAGCTCGACACCGAACGAGTCCAGGTCGGCCTGCGGCAGGTAGGTCCGGCCGTTGCCGAAGTCCTCCCGGATGTCGCGCAGGATGTTCGTCTGCTGAAGGGCGATCCCCAGCGCGTCCGCGTACTGCGCCGCCTGCGGGTGCGGCCGGCTGCCGAACACCCCGAGGCAGAGCCGGCCGACCGAGCCGGCCACGCACCGGCAGTACCCGACAAGGTCCTCGAAGGTGTCGTAGGTGCGGCCGGTCACGTCCATCTCCACGCCGTCGACCAGTTCGTCGAAGGCCCCGAGCGGGATCGGGAACCGGCGGGCGGCGTCGGCGACGGCGGTCAGCACGGGATCCGGGCTCGCCCCGATGTTCCCGAGCGAGTCGCGCAACTGCGCCAGGGCGCTCACCTTGTCCTGCTGCGGCAGGTCACCGTCGCCGATGTCGTCGATCCTGCGGGCCAGTGCGTACACCGCGCAGAGCACGCCACGCTTCTCGGAGGGCAACAACCGGATGCCGTAGTAGAAGTTGCGAGCCTGTTCCCTGGTGATCGACTCGCACAGCCCGTACGCATCGTCGAGCGTGCTCGTCACAATGCCACCCTTCTGCGCATCAGCAAAGCGGTGAGGTGCCGGACGACGTCCGAGCGCCGTACCGGCGGAGAACCTGACAGAACTTCCCATTGCGCCCGGCGCAGCCCGTCGAGCGCGGCCAGGCCACCCGCGACGTAGCCGGTCACCGCGAGCCGGGCCCAGCCGCGCAGCGCTCCGAGCAGGGGCGTGCCTTCGTCGAGCAGGTCGCGGGCGCGCTCCCCCTCGAAAGCCAGCAGTGCCCTGACCTGGTCAGAGGCCCGCGGCCGGTCGAGATCTGCCGGCGCGACCCCGAAGCGGTCGAGGTCTTCGAGCGGCAGGTAGATCCGCCCGGCCCGGCGGTCCTCGGCTACATCCTGCCAGTGCTCGATCAGCTGGAGCGCGGTGCATACCCGGTCGGACAGCTCGATCCGGCCCGGCGTGCTCACGCCGAACAGCTCCAGCACGAGCCGGCCGACCGGTTCGGCGGACAGCGTGCAGTAGCCGAGCAGGTCCTGATAGGTCGGGTACTCGCTGATCCGCTGGTCCTGCAGGTTGGCCCGGACCAGGTTGTCGAACGGCTGCTGGGACAGCCCGCAGGCCCGGACGGTCGGGGCGAGCCGGCGCAGCACGGGAGCCTGCGGTGTGCCGTCCCGCCAGATCGTGGCCAGGTCGGTGCCGAACTCCTCGAGCAGCGCGGTGCGGTCGCCGTCCGCCTGGTCGCCCAGGTCGTCGATCACCCGGGCGACGTCGTAGACGGCACCCAGGTGTACGCGCACTCGCCCGGGGAGCACACGCAGTGCCACCGGGAAGTTCTCGGCCTGCTCACGGTCGCGCAGGTAGTCGTCCGCCCGTCCCCCCGAACGGGTGTCGCCTCCGTTTGTGCCCGCCCCGGCAGCCATATCCGTCCGCCTTACCCCCATGATTCGATGCTGCTACGTCCGGGCCTCAAGATCTGCGCCAAAATGAGTAATTCTGCTGCACCAGAGTTGTCACGCGGGTATAAAACTGTCTCGCGAGTTCAAGTCCGTCACACAGGTGCTGTAAACCAGTATCCGTGGAGGCACAGGAGCGCGATGTGGTGAGCACGGAGACAGGCGGCGGGTCGGTCGCGACCAGCGTCGCGGGCAGCGGGCTGAACAAGCTGGTCCCCGCCCTGGTGGACCGGCTGCCCCGCCTCCTCGGCGAGGTGCGCGAACTGCTCACCGAGGAGTGGCCGGACTATGCACGGTTCCTGGCCGACGAGCAGGACGAGGTGGCCGTCGCGGCCGAGGCGTTCATGCACTGGCTGGTGGAGATCGCCGAGCAGGGCCTGACCCAGCCGGCGAAGGACACCGGCCCCGACGCCGGCGCCCAGGTGGCGCTGTTCGAGGAGATCGGCCGGATCCAGTGGCGGGAGGGCCGCGACCTGACCACCCTGCTGTCGGCGTACCAGGTCGGCGCCCGGGTCGCCTGGCACCACGTGTCCAGCACCGCGCTGGAGATCGCGGTCGCGCCGGAGGCCCTGGCCGCCTTGGCCGAGGCGGTGTTCGTCTTCATCGACCAGCTCTCCTCCGCATCGGCCCGTGGCTTCGTGATGGAGCAGTCCGAGGCGGCGGTCACCCGCGAACGGCTGCGCGACGAACTGGTCGATCTGCTGCTCTCCGACCGCTCCGACAGCGCCGCGGTGCGCGCGGCCGCCAGCCGGGTCGGCTGGTCGCTGCCCCGCGAGGTCGCGGTCATTCTGATCGACCCCGACAACCTGGTCGGCCAGTCCGTGCTGTCCCGGCTGGACAGCTCCTGCCTGCTCATCCGCAGGCGGGCACTGATCGGCGCGATCGTCCCCGACCCGGTCCGGCCCGGCCGGCGGCAGCGGCTGGCGACCGCGCTGCGCGGCGCCGGCGCGGTGATCGGCCACCCCGTCCCGCTGGAGCAGTTGCCGACCAGCGTGCGCATCGCCGAGGTCGCCGCCACGTTGCAGCGCTCCGGGGTGCTGGAGGATGACCCGGTGTTCGCCGCCGAGCACCTCGACGCGATCATCGTGCACCGGGACCCGCGGCTGCTCGACGCGCTGCGCCGGCAGGTTCTGGCTCCGCTGACCAACCTGTCCGCGGCGGTCAGCCAGCGGCTCACCGACACGCTGGCGTCTTGGCTGCGACACCTGGGCGACCGCCAGGCGATCGCCGCCGACCTGCACATCCACCCGCAGACCGTGCGCTACCGGATGGCCCAGCTCCATGATCTGTTCGGGCCCGCGCTCGACGATCCGTCCACCCGGGCGCGGCTGACCCTGGCTCTGGCCTGGTGCCCGGTGACCACGGCCGAGGGGGGCCCGGGCGTGTCGCCGCGCCGGCAGCCACCGGCCCCGACGACCGGCTCAGCCGGTGTGGCCGGAGGAGGTAAGACGGGGGGCACCGGGGGCACCGCTCGGCGCTGATCCGACCACCGTCGCCTGGCTCAGCTCCTCGACGACGGCCCTGATCGCCTCGCCCAGGTCGTCGGCGTCATCGACCAGGGCGGGATCGGCGCTGATCCCGACGTACAGCATGCCGTCCCAACCCAGCGCGCCGACCGCGAGCGGGGCGCGGGGCGCGAGCGGCAGGATCGGGTACACGGCGGCCATCGGCGCGCCCGCCATCCGGAACGGCTGGTTCGGGCCGGGCATGTTGGACACGATCGCCTGGAAGAACCGGGCGCCGTAGACCGTACGGGCGAACCACGCGTGTACCGGCGGCGGCAGGAGCTGGCCCACGGTACGCATGACGAACCGGGACGCCAGAGCCCGGGTACCGGTGTGCAACCGGCGGCTGCGTCCGGCGATGTCGGCCAGCCGCTCCGGTTCGGCCAGCGGTCCCAGCGGCAGGTCCATCATCACCGCCGCGGTGACGTTGCCCTCGCTGGAACTGCCCGGCTCGCGCACCATCAGCGGCACCGCCACGCGCAGCTTCTCCGCGACGTCGCCGGGCGCCGTCCACATCCGGCGTACCGCCCCGGCCACGCCGGAGAGCAGCACGTCGCTGACCCGGGTGCTGTGCCGCCTGGCCACCGCGCGTACCTGCGCGAGCGGCAGGGCAACGGTGCCGAACCGCCGGCTCGCGCTCCCGCCGGTCGGCAGCCGGTGCCGCGAGCCGCCATCGGTGGCCAGTTGCCCGAGCCCGACCGCGATGCCCAGCGCGGAACGCAGCGCGCCCGGCCGGCCGCCGATGCCGAGCTGACCGTCGGGCAACTGCGGTTCCAGCAGGTTCATCGCCTGCGCGACGGTGCCGATGCCGTCCGCGACCACGTGGTGGACCACGAGGATGGCGGCCGACTGGTCGGGCTCGACCCCGCCGACGACCATGAACCGCCACAGCGGCCGGTCCCTCGGCAGCGGCGCGGCCTCGAACTCGCCGATCAGCGCGTGCAGCCCCGCGATACCCCCGGGGCGCCCATCCGGCCCGGACACGTCGAACAGCGGCACGTGCCAGTCCCAGTCGAGGTCGTCCTGCGGCAGCCAGCGGGCGCGCCGCCACCGCGACGGCGACGACAGCCGCTGCCGGAAGCGCGGCAGGCGCCACAGGTTCGCCTGGATCACCTCGCGCAGCCGGTCGCGGTAGTCCTCGGCGCTGCCGGCGGCCGGCCCGACGCCGGCGAGCATCACCAGGCCGCCCACGTGCTGGGCGGCGATCGGTGACTCGACGTGCAGGAAGAAGGAGTCCGCTGCCGGTACTCGCAGCCCGAGCGAGCTGCCGGGGCGGTCCTGGAAGATCCCCAGCAGCGACACCGACAGCCAGACCAGCAGGCCCCCGCCGACCGCGTCGAGCAGGTAGTGGTTCGCCGTCGCCATGATCACCAACGCGGTGAGCAGCACGTGCGCCGCGCTGAGCCCCTGCACCCAGTGGGCCCCGGAGACGCAGGCCAGCACCACGCTCACCCACAGCGCCCAGGCGATGTGCAGGGACGGCATCGCCGCCAACTGGTTGGCGTGCCCCACGACCGACGAGCCCCAGGAGCCCCACGTGTGGCCGCTGCGCACCGTGTCGACGAAGCCCAGGTCGGGCAGCAGCCGGGGCGGCGCGACCGGGTACGACGCGAAAGAGGCCAGGGCGAGCACGTTGAGCACCACGAAGGAGGTGCGGGCCCACCGGTACGTGCCGGGCCGGCGCAGGTACAGCCAGACGAGCAGCAGCAGGGCACTGGCGACGTAGGTGACCGCGTACTCGTAGTTGAACGCGATCCGCAGCAGGTGATGGGGCGCGAGCCAGCGGTTGAGCGAGGGCTCGATGTCCAGGTGCAGCAGGCGTTCCAGACTGAAGACCTGGCGGCCGTGCCGGTCGGCCGCTGCCGTGCGGCTGTCCCAGTCCAGGCTGGCGACGATGCTGTAGACCCCGAAGATGACCAGGCCGATGAGCAGTTCCCGCCACAGGGGTGGGCGACTGGCGCTCACACCGGGCTCCTCGAGGTTTCCGCGACGGCCGGGGTCGGGCCCACCAGAGGTCATCTAAGTCTTGTAGCACGCCTCAAGGCGGCCGGCGTCAACCGGCGCGCCTTTTTGGTCAGTATGTGATCCTCAGCCTAAGCGGTGGCCACCGGAGTCCGCAGGCGTAGCGTGATTCCCGGCAACCGGTGCAGGCAGCGCCAGCCCCAGCCGGCGCACACCACGATCATGGTGGCGGTCAGCAGGCCGCTGAACACTCCCCGGGACAGCAGTCCGGCATCCAGGCTCCAGTGAAGGAAGCCGATGCTCATGCCCGCGTCGATCAGCCGGCCGAGGCCCCACAGCAGCGCCACCTGGGTGAACATCCGGCGCACCCCGGGGTGGTGGAACAGGTGGGCCGGCAGGGCGACGAAGTCGCGGGCCAGCCGGATGGTGATCGGCCGGCCCAGCGCGGCGCTGCCGAGGAACAGCGTTGCCATCACGATCGAACCGGCCACCGGCTGGAGCAGATACACCAGGGCACTGGAGAGGATCAGCGCCACGCAGGCTCGGGCGCACAGCATGCCGGCGCACAGCACCAGCGTGCCCGGCAGCCGCCGGCCCAGTACCCACCGGATGCTCACGGTCAGCACACACCAGCTCAGCACGGCCGACAGGCCGGCGACGAGACCGACCGTGTGCAGCAGGACGAACAGCAGCAGGGTCGGGATCGCGGCCGTCTCCAGGAACATCCTGACGGCCCGTAGCAGCGCCGGTCGCAGCGCGCCCAGTTCGATGACCACCTCCGGGTGGGGGGTGGTTGCTGACCTACGACGCACGTTGGGGGCGGATGCCATCACTCGTCCTGGGTAGGGGTCGCTTTGGGCGGTTTAACAGGAGGATTGTGGTGACGCGGCGGCCACTCCCGCGCTACGGCCAGGATCCCTGGACGCACCGGGACGGACAATCGGCGAGTGTGCCAATCCCACCGCACCGACGAAGAGCAGAACTCCCGCTCCCGCCAGTCCAGCCACGGCGCCGGGGCTTGTCGGCGGCATGACGTGGAACGCTAGCACCCCCAGCACATAGCTCGCCAGAGGGTTGGTGATCGTCATCGCGGCCACCGCGGCCGGCAGCGAGCCGGCGGCGAAGGCTCCCTGCTCAAGGACCAATCCGGTCAAGGTGGACACGGCTAGTGCATACCCAGGCCAGTCCCGGGCAGTCGCTCCGACGCCCCGGTGAATGAGATCGTCCGTGGTCAACTTCATCAGCACGGCGCTGAACGCGAAACACAGGCCGGCCGCGACCGCGATCACCGTTCCGTGCACGAGCGGACGGCGCCCGGTCGAGATGAGCATCAACAGGCCGATGATGATCAGCAGGGAGAAGCCGGACACGAGTACCAGACGGCGGTTGGGTGTACCCTCCAGGGGCGCCACCCCCCGGACGGCGAGGAACACCGCCAGGCCACCACAGATCGCCGCGGCCGCGACCCAGTCCCGCCGGTGCGGCCACTGCCGGCACCAGGCCGACGCCATCGGCAGCGCGAAGAGCAACTGGGTCACCAGCAGCGGCTGCACCAGAGCCACCGTGCCGAAGTGCAGCGCGGCGGCCTGGACCAGGAAGCCGACCAGGTTGGTCGTCCAGCCGAACAGCCACAGCTTGCTCCTGACCAGCGAACGGACCAGCCGGAAGAGCGCCACGAACACCGCGGGCCGGCGCCGCTCCCCGGCGTTACGCCCGACATGCGGCGTGTACTCGACCTCGTGCGCGGCGTGTTGCTGTAGCGACGCGGAACCGGCGAAGAGGAATGCCGCCAGGAGGCCGAGGCTGACAGCGAGAAGCACAACAGTCCCTGGGGGCTAGATGACGGGATGCGTCGATCGTCTCACAGGCGCATGGCGCCCGCTCATAGGCGCTCGGCCGCCCGCCGGCGCGCTCAGGTCCCCCCGAAGCGGCCGGCCAGGCCCCGGTACACGCCGGGCAGGGCGCCCCGCATCGCGACCGGCAGCCGCAGCCAGCGAGGTGCGTACGCCTCGGCACGGCCGGTCTCGACCGCCCGGACCAGCGCGTCGGCGACCGGCCCGGGCGGCAGGGGCCGGGGTCGTTCGCGCTGGTAGGGCCGGCCGCGCCGGTCGAAGAAGCGGGTGTCCACCACCCCCGGTACCAGCACACCCACGCCGATACCGGTGGTGCGCAACTCGAAGCGGAGGCTCTCGGCGAACGCGTCCACGCCGGACTTTGTCGCCGAGTACACCGCTTCACCGGCGACACCGGTACGGCCGGCGATCGAGGTGACGAACATCAGGTATCCGCTGCCGCGCTCCAGCATGCCGGGCAGTACCGCCCTCGTCAGCCGCATCGGCGCGGTGAGATTCACCGCGACCAGCCGATCCAGGTCGTCACCGGACATCTCGCCGAACGGCCCCGCCCAGCCGGCGCCGGCGTTGTTGACCAGGATGTCGATCCGGCCGTACGCCCGGGCCGCCTCTTCGGCGATCCGGTCGACCTGCTCCGGTTGCGCCAGCTCGCCCGGCACCACCACCCCGTCCACGCTCTCGGCCAGCTCGGCGAGGGCCCGCTCGTCGCGGCCGTGCAGGATGACCCGGGCGCCCCGCTGGGACAGCCGGATCGCGGTGGCCCGGCCGATTCCCGAGGACGCGCCGGTGACCAGGGCGACGCGGTCGTTGATCCGCATGCCGGCACAGTATCCCGACGCCCCGGCCCCACCGCGGCCGGCGCGCCCAGTCCGGTCCGCATGACCCCCGGCTGCGCGGGTACCCGGAGCAGGTTGGCCCGCGCGCCGGAGAAGGGGACGGTTCACGATGGAGCAGCCGGTAGGGCCCGTCCAGGCCCGGCCGACCGGGAACTGGCGGCGGGTCTTCGGCATCGGCCTGCTGCTGTGGGTGGCGACGGTGGTCGTCACACTCCTGACCAGAAACCCCGTGCTGGTACCCACCCTGGTCCTGCTGGGCAGCTTCCTGGTACCGGTCTCGTTCGTGACCTGGGCGCTGCAGAGGTGGCGGGACGAGCACGTGACGACCGAGCTGGTGGTCCGGGCGTTCGTGGTCGGGGGGCTGCTCGGCGTGCTGGCCTCCGCGCTGCTGGAGAACTACCTGCTGCACCCCTCGCCGTGGCTGTTCGGCGGGGTCGGGCTGATCGAGGAGGGGGTCAAGCTCGCCGCTCTGCTGCTGGTCACCCGGCACCTGACGCGGCGGCACACCCGGGACGGGATCGTGCTCGGCGCCACGGTCGGGTTCGGCTTCGCCGCGTTCGAGACCGCCGGGTACGCGTTCAACGCCACCCTGACCGTGCACGGGCTCTCGCTGAGCGCCCTCGTCCAGACCGAGTTGCTGCGCAGCGTCGTCGCGCCGCTCGGGCACGGGCTGTGGACGGGGATCCTCGGCGGCGTGCTGTTCCACTCGGCGGCGCGGGGGCGGTGGCTGACCGGCCGGCTCCTGCTGGCGTACCTGTGGGTATCGCTGTTGCACGCGTTCTGGGACGGCTCGCACGACCTGGCGGTCCTGGTCACGGTCCTGCTGACCGGCAGCTCCCAGCAGTACCGGCTGCTGCGGGTCGGGTACCTGGCGACGCCGACCACGGAACAGACGGTCCTGTTCACCGTGCTGTCCATCGCCGCGCTGGTGGCCGTGGCGCTGGTCGGCATGGCCACGCTGTCCGCGGTGTGGCGCAGCGGAGCCAGCGACGCGGACCAGCCCGACGGGTACCCGTCCGCCCGGTACGGCCAGGCCGGCCCGACCTGGCCCCCGACGGCGTGACGCAATCTCGTTCGCGGCGCCGCGCCATTGGCAGCGCCGCACCGTTGACAGCGCCGCCCCATTGACGGCGCCACGCCATTGGCAGCGCCGCGCTGTCGACGTCCGGCCACCCGGGTGGCGCACCGCG
>DASXOA010000095.1:0-15986 GCA_036494675.1 Rugosimonospora sp. | reverse complement strand
GCAGGTCGCCGACGCGCTGCTGGCCGCCCGCGACCGGCTGGAGCGGATCCTGCGATAGCGGCCGCGCCGGCGGTTCCGCGATGGCGGGCGGTGCTGCGATGGCCGGCCGCGCCGGCGGTGCCGCGATGGCCGGCCGCGCCGGAGGCGCCCAGCGCGGTCGTACGGACCTCCCAGCGGACACCGAGGCGGCTTTGAGACCCGCGACATACGGTGGCCCGGCCCGCACCCCCGGCCGGGGCCTCCAGCCTCGGCGTGTGTCCTGGTCAGCGTCGTTGTCGAGGGACAGACTCCGGACCGGGTGCCCGCCGGGGCCGCAACGCCGTCGCCTACGCTGGCCCCCAGCGCCGGTGTGATCCGAAAGGTCGGTTATGAAGCTCGTCGTCATGATCCCCTGCCTCAACGAAGAGGCCACGTTGCCTCTGGTCTTCGAGACCATGCCGACGTCGATCCCGGGGGTGGACAGCATCGAGGTGCTGATCATCAATGACGGCTCGACCGACCGTACCGTGGAGGTGGCCCGTGAGCTGGGGGTCCGCCACTTCGTGCACCACCGGCGCAACCAGGGCCTGGCCTACACGTTCCGGGACGGGCTGAACGGTGCGCTCGACCTCGGTGCCGACATCATCGTGTTGACCGACGGTGACAATCAGTACCCGCAGGAGCGCATCCCGGACCTGATCAAGCCGATCCTGGACGGCAAAGCCGACGTCGTCATCGCCGACCGCCAGACCCAGACCATCGAGCACTTTTCGCCGCTGAAGAAGTTCTACCAGCGCAGCGGCACCCGGTTCCTGAACCTCGTGGCCGGCACCGACGTGCCCGACGCCACCAGCGGCTTCCGCGCGTTCTCCCGGGAGGCCGCGCTCAAGCTCAACCTGGTCTCCCGCTACAGCTTCGGCATGGAGACGATCATCCAGTCCGGCCACAAGCGCATGGCGTTCGACTTCATCACGATCGAGACCAATCCGAAGACCCGCGAGTCTCGTTTGATCAAGTCCGACCTGACCCACGTACGCAAGTCCGGCATCACCATCCTGCGCGGCCTGGTGACCTACCGCCCGTACGCGGTCTTCCTGAGCCTCGGCCTGTTCCTGCTGGTGGTGGGGCTGATCCCGTTCGTGCACTACCTCTACGTCGTCCTCTTCACCTCCCAGCCCGCCACCGGTTCGCACCATCTCCAGGGACTCATGATCGGCGGCGTCATCCTGACGGCTTCGTTCATCTCGTTCACGCTGGGTGTGGTGGCGGACATGATCAGCGTCAACCGGGCTCTGCTGGAGGACATCCTGACCGAGGCCAAGCGCAGCCGGATCAGTGAGAAGGCCAAGCTGACCGTGCAGAACCTGAACCACCGGGAGAACGGGACGGCGAAGTCCCGGGCCGGATCGATGCGCGACTGAGGCGGCCAGGTCGCAAACGACGAGGAGGAGGTCGGGTGGCTCAGCTAGCCGTCGAGGCCGAGCGCCGGCCGTCCCGCGGTCTCCGCGATATCGGACGGCTCGCGACGACGGGGTTCTCCCGCACCACGGGGCTGGTCCGCCGGCACTGGGTACTCTCTGTGCTGCTGGTGCTGGGCGCCGCCCTGCGCGTGGTGGCGATGATCGCGTACCGGCCGGCGATCCTGTACATCGACTCCGTCGCCTCGTACCTGCTTCCGCTGCCCAACCTGAGCGTGACCGGGCAGGATCCCATCGGGTACGACATCCTGCTGCTCAAGCCGGTGCTGGCGGTGGGGAACCTGGCCACCGTGGCGGCGCTGCAGCACCTGCTCGGGCTGGGCATCGCGATCACCGGGTATGCGCTGCTGGTACACAAGGGCGCGTGGCGATGGCTGGCCGCGCTGGCCGTGGCGCCGGTGCTGCTCGACGCGTACCAGTTGCAGATCGAGCACATGATCATGTCCGATCCGCTGTTCGAGGCACTGGTGACGGCCGCCCTCACGGTGCTGGCCTGGCCGCGCCGGCCGGACTGGCGCCACGCGCTGGTGGCCGGGCTGCTGCTGGGCATCTCGGTGCCGGTACGGCAGGCCGGCGAGCCCCTGGTCATTCCGGCGGTGCTCTACGTCCTGCTGGCCGCGCGCGGTTGGCGCGTCCGCGTGGCGCTGGCCGCGATCGTGGCGGCCTGCTTCGTGGTACCGGTAGCCGGGTACGCGACCCTCTACCACCACAGCAGCGGGAAGTTCGGGATCTCCCACGTCGGGGGCAACACGCTCTACGGCCGGGTGGCCACCTTTGCCGACTGCTCGGGCGTGTCGATGCCCGCGGACGAGCGGATCCTGTGCCCGACCATGCCGCGCGACCAGAGGCCGGGCGCCGACTACTGGGCACACGACCCGCGGTCGCTGTTCTTCACGCTGGAGAACAAGGTGGGCGGCAAGGCGGCCGACCAGATGGCCGAGGACTTCTCGAAGCGGATCATCGAGCACCAGCCGCTGGACTTCGCCGCCGCGGTGGGCCGCGACGCGCTGAAGGTGTTCCAGTGGAACCGGCTGCATCAGGACCCCGCGGACCCGCCGGTGGACCGCTGGCAGTTCCAGGTGGGCATGCCGCTGTTCCTCCCGCTGGTGAGCACGAGCGAGATCAGCATGCTGGACCACCAGTACGGCGGCGGCGGCCCGGTGACGGTCACGCCGCTGACCAAGTTCCTGCGCGCGTACCAGCTCAACGGCGGCTCCACGCCGGGACCGGTGGTGGCGTTGGCGATCCTGCTCGCGCTGGCGCCACTGGTGCGCTGGCGGCGGGCCGGCCCGGCCCGGCTGCCGGCACTGCTGTTCCTGGTCAGCGGCGCGGCGGTGCTGCTGTTCGGCGACGTCGTGATGTTCTCCTGGCGCTACCAGCTACCCGGGTACGTGCTGTTCCCGGTCGCCGGCGTGCTGGGGCTGACCGCGGTGCTCGGCCGCGGTACGGCGGCCGAGGCGCCCGACCGGGTGAACCCGGCCGCACCCGCCGAGCCGGACTCCGCATAGCCGTTCCCGACCCGGTGCCCGCCGGCGCTGGTCGCCGGCGTTGTGGCCCCGGCGCTATGCCCCGGTGGTCTCCTCGACCTCGGCGCGGGGGCGGAAGATGACGCGGTCCAGCAGCGCGAACTTGACCAGGAACATCGCCGCGTAGGTGGCGAAGTAGCTGGCCTCGACGACGACGGCGAGATGAGCGGCGAAGGCGCTGACATGTGGTGCGTAGGACTGGGTGGCCCGGGTGACCCCGGCCGCGGCCAGCGCGGTGGCGATCGCGAGCACGGCGTAGGAGACCAGGTCGCGGCCGAGCCCCATGCGGCCGTGGCGATCCCAGGCCCAGTACCGGTTGGACACGAAGTTGACCAGGGCGCCGGAGGCGAACGCGGTCAGGCTGGCGACCTCGGGCGGGGAGTGCAGGGTGTGAAACATCACCCAGAACGCGACCGCGCTGACCAGGGTGGCCATAGCCGAGCCCAGGGCGAACCGGACGAAACGGCGCACCTTAGGATTAACCGCTATAGGCCCCACGTGATCTCCTCTCAGGTCTGGCAAGTTCAGCCTAGCCAGGGCACCTCCCCCTCGGTCGCCTCCGGGTGGCTTCCCTGCGATCATCGACGTGACTCCAATGAACCGTTGAGGTTGTAAACGTACGATCATGGGTAGAAATCGATTGCCGTCTGGACCGGGGTTTCCTTGGGGCGTGGTCGGCGGAAGGAGTGGGGGATGCGGATACTCGTCCTCGGTGGAGACGGCTACCTAGGCTGGCCGACGGCGCTGCACCTGTCTGAGTGCGGACATGACGTCGGTATCGCCGACAACTTCGTACGGCGCACGTATGACCATGAGCTCGGTGTGCAGAGTCTGGTACCGATCGAGCCGCTGTCGATTCGGGTACGGGCCTGGCAGGAGGTGTCGGGCAAGCAGTTGGAGACCTACGTCGGCGACCTGACCGACGCTGAGTTCACCTACCGCATGATCCGCGAGTTCCGGCCGGACGCGGTGGTCCACTTCGCCGAGCAGCGCGCGGCGCCGTACTCGATGATCGACCGGGCGCACGCGGTGTACACGCAGACCAACAACGTGGTCGGCAACCTGAACCTGCTCTACGCGATCGCGGAGATCGACCCGAGCATCCACCTGATCAAGCTCGGCACGATGGGGGAGTACGGCTACCCCAACATCGACATCGAAGAGGGCTGGCTGGAGATCACGCACAACGGTCGCACCGACCGGATGCTGTATCCGAAGCGGCCCGGCTCGTTCTACCACCTGTCGAAGGTGCACGACAGCCACAACATCGAGTTCGCGTGCCGGATCTGGGGCCTGCGTGCCACCGACCTCAACCAGGGCATCGTGTACGGGCAGCAGACCGACGAGACGGTCCGGGACGACCGTCTGGCCACCCGGTTCGACTACGACGCCGTCTTCGGCACCGTGCTCAACCGGTTCGTCATCCTGGCCGCGCTGGGCCAGCCGCTGACCGTGTACGGCGACGGCGGCCAGACCCGCGGCCTGCTCGACATCCGGGACACCGTCGAGTGCATCCGGATCGCCGCGGAGAACCCGGCCGGCGTCGGCGAGTTCCGGGTCTTCAACCAGATGACCGAGACCATGTCGGTGCTGGAGATCGCCAAGCTGGTGGCCGACCTGCACCCCAACGCGGTCGACGTCGAGCACCTGGACAACCCCCGGGTCGAGGCGGAGTCGCACTACTACAAGGTCACCCACACCGGCCTGGTGGGGCTCGGGCTTCAGCCGCACCTGCTGTCGGACACGCTGCTCACCTCGCTGTACGGCATCGCGGACCGGTACAAGCACCGGGCCGACCCGGTGGCGCTGCGCCCGACCGTGCGCTGGCGGGCAGCCGCCGAGCGCTGACCGGTCACCCCGGGCGCACCGCGACCACGCCGGTCACGGTCCCCACGTACGCCTGCTCGCCGGCCAGCGTCGGCGAGGCGAAATGCGGAGCCGTTCCGATGGACAGCTTTTGCCGCACCGCCCCGCTGGCCGGATCGAGCAGGTACAGCAGGCCCGCGTCGTAGTCGACGACCCAGATCGCACCCCCACCGAGCACCGGCGCCCCGCGTGCCGGGATCGCGGCGTGCCACAGGACGTGCGGCGTACCGGCGGGATCCACCCGCACCGCCCGGGTACCGTCCGTGCACGGCACGTACACCGTGTCGCCGGCCACGACGGAACCGCCGAACGCCTTGCACACCTCCGCCTGGGCCACCTGGCCGCCCACCCCGCCGAAATGGCCGGCGTTCAGCACGTACGCGGTGCCCCGCTTCCCGGCGATCAGGACGTGTGAGCCCACCACGGCCGGACTCATCGACCCCAGGTCGAGGTCGTGAGCGTTGTCGTCGGGCCAGGTGGCGGGGGAGAAGCGGTCGGTCAGCCGGAGTTGCGCGTCCAGCGACAGCACCGAGTCGCTGCCGTCGTAGCCGGAGGTCGACTCGCCGTTGCCGACGGCGTACAGCAGGTGGTCACCGAGCACCACGGCGCCGCCCGGCGACCAGATGCCGGCCTCCCGGCTGGTCGGCACGGCGTAGCTGATCACCGGCCCGTCGCCGACGGTGGGCACCGCGACCACCGAACCGATGTAGTTCGCGCAGTCGCCGGCCAGGCCGCCGTAGGCGATGTAGACCTTCCCGTCGAGCAGCGTCAGCGCGCTGCGCTGCTGATGCGCGATCGGGTCGCCCTTCGGCGGCTCGGCGGCACGGGTGACCCGGACCGCGCCGCTGGTGGCGTCGATGCCGTACAGGGTGTGGTGCCCACCGGTGCTCTCCGCGAGCGCGAAGACCAGGCCGGTCGCGGAGTCGTACACCATGGTGCCGGTGATGCCGAGCGGGTCGATGTTGCCGCACGGCAGATCGTGCTTCGGCACCGGCGTGCCCAGGTGCCTCGACCACCTCGCCTTGCCGCTGGCGGGATCCAGCGCGTAGACGGTGTCGTTCTCGGTCGCGGCGTAGACCGTGCCGCCGACCACGATCGGCTGGCCGAACACCGCGCCGTCCAGCCGGGCGGTCCAGGCCACGCTCGCCGTGCCGACGGTGGGGAAGGAGGGCGCGACGCCGGTGCGGGCGTTGTCGTGGTGGTACGTCGGCCAGTCGGTACCGCTCACCGGACCGGGTCCCGTCCCCGCGGTGCCGCTCGGCGCCGCGATCGTCCGCTCCGGCGGTGCCGGCGTGGCCGGCGGACTGGTGCCACATCCGGCCGCGGCGGCCACCAGCCCGAGCGCGACGGCTGCCACCCCCGTCGCGGCGAGCCTGCGCCGGGCCGGCGTGCCGGACGAGCCCATCTCCATTGTCATAGTCATCGATCAAACCATGCCGGCGGCCTCCGTCCGCGCCCGGCGTCGCTGGCGGGGGCGGGCGGCCGCCGATCCGAACTCTCCTATCATCATGCGGTGACGCTTCGCTTCGGCCTGTTCGGAACCGGGCACTGGGCCGCCCAGACGCAGGCAGCCGGCCTGGACGGCCACCCCGATGTCGAGTTCGTCGGGGTCTGGGGGCGCGATCCCGACAAGGCCGGCGCGCTGGCCCGCCGCCACGGGGCGCGCCCGTTCGCCGACGCCGGCGAGCTCATCGAGGCCGTGGACGCGGTCGCCATCGCCCTGCCGCCCGACGTCCAGGCCCCGCTCGCCACGCGCGCCGCCGAGGCCGGGCGGCACCTGCTGCTCGACAAGCCCGTCGCGCTGGACCTCGACGCGGCGGACCGGCTGGCCGGTGCGGTACGGGAGGCCGGCGTGGCGTCGCTGGTCTTCGTGACCAACCGGTACCGGCCGGAGATCGAGGTGTTCCTGGACCAGATGGCGGCGACCGGCGGCTGGTGCGGCGCGCAGGTCGCCCTGCTCGGCTCGATCTTCGAGCCGGCCGGTCCGTACGGGGGCTCGGCCTGGCGCCGGCGCTGGGGCGGCCTGTGGGACGTGGGGCCGCACGCGCTGTCCATCCTGACACCGGTGCTCGGCCCGGTGGTCGGGGTGACCGCCATGCACGGGCCGCACGACACCGTGCACGCGATCCTGCGCCACCCCGCCGCGGTGAGCACGATGTCGGTCACCGTCAACGCGCCGCCGGGCCTGAACGTGCAGGGGACCCTGTTCTACGGCGAGTCCGGCGCGGTACGCCTGCCGAAGCCCGAGAGCGAGCCGGTACAGGCGTTCCGGACCGCGGTGGCGCGGCTGGCCGGCAACGTCGCGGCCGGTACGCCGGCCGATCCGCTGGACGTGCGCTGCGGCCGCGACGCGGTCGCGGTCCTGGCCGCCGTGCAGGCATCCGCGGACGGCGGTGGTGTGGCGCAGGAGGTATGTTACTGACAAGTAGACGGCGGAAGGGGTCCGGCGATGCCGATCAACTTGTCCGGCGCGGTGGTCGTGGTCACCGGCGGAGCGAGCGGGATCGGCGCGGCACTGGCCCGCCGGTTCGCCGCTGAAGGAGCCCGGGCCGTCGTCGTGGCCGATCTGGACGCCGCCGGTGCTTCGGCGGTCGCGCGGGGGCTGAGCTGCCCGGTGCGGCTCGGCGTCGGGCTCGACGTCACGGACGAGCCCCAGGTCGCCGCGCTCGCCACCCGGGTGGCCGAGGAGGTCGGCCCGATCGACCTGTACTGCTCCAACGCCGGGGTGATCGGGTCTCCCGGCCTCGGTACCGACGCGGAATGGCAGCGGGCCTGGCAGGTACACGTGCTGGCCCACGTGTACGCGGCCCGTCACGTCGTACCGGCGATGGCGGCGCGCGGCCACGGCCACCTCATGATCACCGCGTCGGCCGCCGGCCTGCTGGCCGAGGCCGACCTGGCGCCCTACTCGGTCACCAAGCACGGCAGCGTCGCGCTCGCGGAGTGGCTGGCGATCCAGCACGGCGACCGGGGCGTCACGGTCTCCTGCCTGTGCCCGCAGGGGGTGAACACGCCGATGCTGACCGGGGCCACGAACGAGTCCACGACGCTGGCGGCCGGAGCGGTGATCGAGCCGGAGCAGGTCTGCGACTCGGTGGTGGAGGCCCTCGCGGCGGACCGGTTCCTGATCCTGCCGCACCCCGAAGTCCTGACGTACGAGCGGCAGCGCGCCGCCGACCGCGACCGCTGGCTGTCCGGGATGCGCAGGCTGCGTGCCCGGGCCCGCGGCGCGTCCGCGGCGTCCGCCTGAGCGCCGGCCCACGCAGCGCCGGCAGACAGCGCCGGCCCACTGAGCGCCGGCCCACTGAGCGCAAGCGTCCAACTGAAATGAAGGGAAACGCCATGTCGCAGCACGTCGCGATCGTCACCGGAGCCGCCCGGGGGATCGGCGCCGCCACCGCCGTCCGGCTGGCCCGCGATGGACTCGCCGTGGCCGCCGTCGACCTCGTGGAGGAGTCCTGCCGGGACACGGTGGCGGCCATCACCGGCGCCGGCGGCCGGGCGGTCGCGGTGGGTGCGGACGTCTCCGACGCCGGCCAGGTAGCCGACGCCGTCGCCCGGGTCGCCGACGAACTGGGACCGCCGACGGTCCTGGTCAACAACGCCGGCGTGCTGCGCGACAACCTGCTGTTCAAGATGACCGACGAGGACTGGGACACCGTGCTCGGCGTGCACCTGCGCGGCGCGTTCCTGTGCAGCCGCGCGGCCCAGGCCTACATGACCAAGGCGCAGTTCGGCCGGATCGTCAACCTGTCGAGCACCTCCGCGCTGGGTAACCGGGGACAGGCCAACTACGCCGCCGCCAAGGCCGGCATGCAGGGCTTCACCAAGACGCTGGCGATCGAACTCGGCCCGTACGGGGTGACCGTGAACGCGGTGGCACCCGGGTTCATCGTCACCGACATGACCGCGGCGACCGCGGCGCGGATGAAGATGGACTTCGACGAGCTGCAGAAGCGGGCGAGCGAGGAGATCCCGGTACGCCGGGTCGGGCGCCCCGAGGACGTCGCGAACACCGTGTCGTTCCTGGTGAGCGACGACGCCTCGTTCGTCTCCGGTCAGGTCATCTACGTCGCGGGCGGGCCGAGGGCCTGAGTTCGGCACGAACGGGTGCGCCGGGCGGGCACCGTCCGGCGCACCCGTCTCCGGCTACCAGGACGCGACGGCCGGGATGATCCGCTGCCCGATGACCTCCAGCGGCGTCACCTGCCAGACGTCGGTGACCGCGCCGATCGCCGCCTGGAAACCCAGGTCGGCCAGCCGGCGCAGGTCCGCCAGCGTCTCGTCGACCCGCTCCCCGTCGGGGCCGACGTTGAACAGGTAGTACACGGTCTTGAGGATCTCGTCGTACGGGCGGCCGATCCGCTCGCAGTGCTCGCGCAGCACGTCCAGCTTGTGCGCCACGTCCGGGGTCCCGAACAGGTTGCAGGCGTCCGCGTACTGCGCCACCATCCGCAGCGTCTTCTTCTCGCCGCCGCCGCCGATCATGATCGGCGGATGCGGCCGGCGCAGCGACTGCGGCGAGTTCAGCGGCCGCTCCAACTGGTAGTGCGCGCCGCGGTACGGCGACTCGTCGCCGCGCCACATCTGGTCGCAGATCTGCAGCGCCTCCTCCAGCTGTTCGAAGCGCTGGGCCACCGGCGGGAACGGCACGCCGAGGCCGAGCGACTCCTCCTCGTTCCAGGCCGCGCCGATGCCCAGCCAGGCACGGCCACCGGACAGCACGTCCAGGGTGGTGACGGTCTTGGCCAGGATCCCGGGGTACCGGTAGATGACGCCGGTCATCACGGTGAGCAGCTGGGCCCGGGTGGTGTGCGCGGCAAGATACCCCAGCGTGGTGTACGCCTCCAGCATCTCGTGCTCGGCGGGGCCGACCGCTCCGATCTGGAAGAAGTGATCCATCACCGCGATGTAGTCGAAGCCCTGTTCGTCGGCGGTGCGGGCCACGGTGCCCAGGTCACGACCGAGCGTCGCGGGGCCGTTGGGTGTGGTGAAGTCCGGGATCTGGAGGCCGATCTGCATGTCGGAGTGCCCTTTGCGGTCGTGGGAATGCCCGGTCCGATTCTCTCAGGTCTGGGACGCCCGCGCCGCTGGACCGGCCCGGCTCGGCCGGCTCAGCCAGATCGGCCCGACCGGCCCGGCTCGGCCGGTGCGGCGGGTCCCCCGACGGGTTTGCCGCCGGTCGGCCGAGGGAAGATCATGACCGTGCTCCCTCGCGCCCATTCCCTGCGACTGCGTCGCGCCGCCCGCCGGCACTTCGGCTGGCGCCACCTGCGCACCGGCCAACTGGCCGCCATGCGGGCGGTGCTGCGCCGCCACGACGCCATGGTCGTCCTGCCCACCGGGCACGGCAAGTCGGCCGTGTACCAGGTGCCCACGACCATACTGACCGGCCCCACCATCGTCGTCTCGCCGCTGCTCGCCCTCCAGCAGGACCAGATCGCCTCGCTGGCCAGCCGGGCGGACTCCCGGCTGCACGGGGTACGGGTCAGCTCCGCGCAGACCCCGAACCAGCAGGCGGCGGCGCTGGACGAGGTGCGCACCGGCCGCGCCCGGTTCCTGTTCATCACGCCCGAGCAGCTGAGCGCTCCCGGCCGGCTGGCCGAGGTGGCCGCCCTGAAGCCGACCCTGGTCGCGGTCGATGAGGCGCACTGCATCTCGGCCTGGGGGCACGACTTCCGGCCGGACTACCTTCAACTCGGCCACCTCATCCGGGAGTTGGGTCGCCCGCCGGTGGTGGCGCTGACGGCCACCGCGTCGCCTCCGGTACGCGAGGACATCGTGGCCCGGCTCGGGCTGCGCGACCCGGTCGAGGTGGTGGCCGGACTGGACCGGCCCAACCTCACCCTCTCGGCGCTGCACTGCGCGGGCGAGGAGGTCCGTTGGCAGCGGCTGTGCAGCGTGCTGGAACAGGTGCCGGGGCCCGGCATCGTGTACACCCCGACCCGCCGCGGCGCCGAGGAGCTGACCGCGCGGCTGCGCTCGGCCGGCGTCGACGCGCGGATGTACCACGGCGGGATGGCGGCCGGCGAGCGTACCCGGCGGCACGAGGACTTCCTCGCCGACCGGGTACCGGTCATGGTGGCCACCTCCGCGTTCGGCATGGGCATCGACAAGCCCGACATCCGGTTCGTCATCCACGCGGCGCTTCCCGATTCCCCGGACAGCTACCTCCAGGAGATCGGCCGGGCCGGCCGCGACGGTCAGCCGGCACAGGCTGTGCTCCTGCACCGCAGCGAGGACGTGGCGCTGCGGCGCTACTTCACCGGGGGTGCGCCGGACGCCGAGGACCTGTGCCGACTGGCTGCCGCGCTGCGCGACGGGCCCGCGACCAAGGCCGAGGCGGCCGCGCGGACCGGATTCGGCCCGCGCAAGCTCGCCCAGTTGCTGTCGCTGCTGGAGCAGGTCGGCGGGGCGGCACGCGGGGCGCGCGGAGCCTGGTCGGCGCCGCGGTACGCGCAGGCCCCCGACGAACTGGCCCGGCTCGCCCGCGACGAGGCGCTGCGCCACCAGGGGGTGGCCCGGTCGCGGACCGACATGATGCGCCACCTCGCCGAGACCACCTCCTGCCGCAGCCGGGTGCTGCTGGCCTACTTCGGTGAGCAGCTACGCGGATCGTGCGGGCACTGCGACAACTGCCTGGCCGGCAACGCCCCGGTCACGGCGGCGCAGGCGAAGGGGCCGTACCCGGTGCACAGCGCGGTGCGCCATCCCGAATGGGGTGAGGGCATGGTGCTCAGCTACGAAGGCGACCGGATGCTGGTGCTCTTCGACGAGGTCGGCTACAAGACGCTGTCCGTGCCGGTGGTACAGGAGCAGGGACTGCTGGTGCCCGCCTGAGCTACCCGCCGTCGACCCAGGTGGCCGGTGCCGCGTGCACCTCCCGTACGACCGCCCCGGCCGCGCCCACCACCGCCGCCCGGGTACCCAGGCCACAGGCGCGTACCGGGACCGGGGACCAGGCCGCGGTCAGCACCCGGGTGGCCAGCTCCCGCTCCACCTGCCCGCAGAGCCAGCCGGCCAGTGGCGCGAAGCTGCCGCCCAGCACCACGGCGTCCAGGTCGAGCAGGTTCACCACGCCGGCGGCGGCGATCCCCAGCGCCGTACCGGCGGCGGCCAGCGCGCCGACCGTGGCCGGGTCGGCCGCGCCGGCCAGCTCGACGAGCCGCCGTACCGCCAGGTCGGCGGGCAGCGTCTCGGCGGCCGGTACCCCGGCGGCGCGCAGGATCGCCTCCTGCCCCGCGTACTGCTCCAGGCAGCCCCGGGCGCCGCACCGGCACGTCGGCCCGTCGGCCGCGATGGTGATGTGGCCGATCTCACCGCTCCACCCGTGGGTGCCGCGCAGCAGGGCGCCGTCCAGCACGATGCCCGCGCCGACGCCTACCTCGCCGGAGACGTAGAGGAAGCTGCGCTCCCGGGCGGCGGTCGCCAGCTCACCCAGCGCCGCGAGGTTGGCCTCGTTGTCGATGCCGACCGGCAGGCCGGGCCAGTGCGGGGCGGTGGTCAGCGGGCCCAGCGCGTCGAGGTCGCGCCAGCCGAGGTTGGGTGCCAGCCGGACCATTCCCCGCGCGTCGATCAGCCCCGGCACGGCCAGCCGGGCTCCGGCCAGCGGCACGGCCACGGCGGAGCAGGCCCGGTCGGCCAGCTCCGCGACGTCGGCCAGGACCTCGGCCGGCGGCCGGTCGCGCTGGTCGGCCCGGCGTACCTCCAGGTGCCGTACCGCGCCGGTCAGGTCGACCACGGCGGCGGCCAGGTAGTCGACGTTGATCTCCAGCCCCAGACCGGCCGGGCCGGCGGGGGACAGCACGAGCCCGGTCGCCGGGCGGCCGGCGCCGCCCCGGGGTGCCGGGCCGACCTCGTCCACCAGCCGGGCCCGCACCAGCACGTCGACCAGAGCCGATACCGTGGCCCGGGTCAGGCCGGTCGCCTGCGCGATCCGGGCCCGGGACGTCGGCGCGGCCGGGCCGACCTCGCCCAGCACCAGGGCCAGGTTGTGCTGCCACAGGCTGCGCTGTCGTACCGGCCCGTCCATGGTCTTGACACTAGCCGTCCGGGAGCAATAAGTTCAACCAGTAAACAAATAGCGTCGGGAGGAACCATGGCACCCCAGCCGACCAAGGAAGACCGTTTCGCCTTCGGCCTCTGGACCGTGGGTTGGCCGGCTCGCGACCCGTTCGGAGACGCGACCCGTCCGCCCCTGGACCCGGTGGAGGCCGTGCACCGGCTCGCCGAACTCGGCGCGCACGGCATCACCTTCCACGATGACGACGTGATCCCGTTCGGCAGCGACGACGCGACCCGGGACAAGCTGATCGCCCGCCTCCAGGAGGCGCTGGCGGCCACCGGCATGGTGGTCACCACGATGACCACCAACCTGTTCACCCACCCGGTGTTCAAGGACGGCGCGTTCACCAGCAACGACCGGGACATCCGGCGCTTCGCGCTGCGCAAGGTGATGCGCAACCTCGACCTGGCCGCGACGCTGGGCGCGAAGACCTACGTGTTCTGGGGCGGCCGCGAGGGCTCCGAGTCCGACGCCGCCAAGGACGTCCGTGCCGCCCTCGACCGCTACCGGGAGGGCATCGACCTGCTCGCCGGGTACGTGACCGACCGCGGGTACGGCATCCGCTTCGCCATCGAACCCAAGCCCAACGAGCCGCGCGGGGACATCCTGCTGCCCACCGTCGGGCACGCCCTGGCGTTCATCTCCGGCCTGGAGCACCACGAGATGGTCGGGGTCAACCCGGAGGTCGGGCACGAGCAGATGGCCGGGCTGAACTTCGTCGCCGGCATCGCCCAGGCGCTGTGGCACGGCAAGCTGTTCCACATCGACCTCAACGGCCAGCGCGGCATCAAGTTCGACCAGGACCTGGTGTTCGGGCACGGCGACCTGCTCAACGCGTTCTTCCTGGTCGACCTGCTGGAGGGCGGCGCGAGCGGGGTGCCGGCCTACGACGGTCCCCGGCACTTCGACTACAAGCCGGCCCGCACCGAGGACATGACGGGCGTGTGGGAGTCGGCGGCGGCGAACATGCGCACCTACCTGCTGCTCAAGGAGCGCGCCGAGGCATTCCGGGCGGACCCCGAGGTGACCGAGGCGCTGGCCGCGGCGCGGGTGGGCGAGCTGGCAACGCCCACGCTGAACCCGGGGGAGTCCTACGACGCCCTGCTGGCCGACCGCTCCGCGTACGAGGACTTCGACGTCGAGGCGGCGGCGGCCCGCGGGTTGGGCGCGGTCCGGCTCAACCAGTTGGCCATCGACCACCTGCTCCGCGCGCGGTGAGTTCGCGATGATCGGGCAGGTGCCGTGCGGTGCCACCTCGCGCGGTGAGGTGGCACGGTGAGTGGTTCGGGGGCGCTGGTCGCCGGGGTCGACTCGTCGACCCAGTCGTGCAAGGTGGTCGTCCGCGACGCCGAGACCGGCGCCCTGGTCCGCGAGGGCCGGGCCGCCCACCCCGACGGCACCGAGGTACATCCGGACGCCTGGTGGGACGCGCTGACCGAGGCGACCCGGCAGGCCGGCGGCCTGGACGACGTCGCCGCGGTGGCGGTCGGCGCCCAGCAGCACGGCATGGTCTGCCTCGACGAGGCCGGCGAGGTCGTCCGGCCGGCGTTGCTGTGGAACGACACCCGGTCCGCGGCGGCCGCCCAGGACCTGATCGCCGAGTTCGGCGGCCCGGACTTCTGGGCCCGGGCGGTGGGTACCGTCCCGGTCGCGTCGCTGACCATCACGAAGCTGCGCTGGCTGGCCGGGCACGAACCGTCCTCGGCGGCCCGCGTGCACACGGTGTGCCTGCCGCACGACTGGCTCACCTGGCGGCTGGCCGGCGGCGGCGACCCGGCGACGGTACGCACCGACCGCGGGGACGCCAGCGGCACGGGGTACTGGTCGGCGGCGACCGGGGAGTACCGGCCCGACCTGCTGCGCGCCGCGCTCGGGCGGGACGCCGCCGTGCCGGCGGTGCTCGGGCCCTCCCAGGAGGCGGGGCGCACGCGTGGCGGCGCGGCGCTCGGCCCGGGTACGGGGGACAACGCCGCCGCGTCGCTGGGCATCGGTGCCCTGCCCGGCGACGTGGTGGTGTCCATCGGCACGTCGGGGACCGTGTTCACGCCGGCCGGCAAGCCCTCGGCGGACCCGTCCGGGATCGTGGCCGGCTTCGCCGACGCGACCGGCCGGTTCCTGCCGCTGGTGTGCACGCTCAACGCCAGCCGGGTGATGGACGCCACGGCCGGCCTGCTCGGCGTGGACCTCGACACCTTCGCCGACCTCGCGCTGAGCGCGCCGGCCGGAGCCGGGGGCCTGGTCCTGGTGCCGTACCTGGACGGCGAGCGCACGCCCAACCGTCCGCTGGCCGCGGGATCGCTGCACGGGCTGCGGCACGACACGATGAACCCCGCGTACCTGGCCCGCGCCACGGTGGAGGGGATGCTGTGCGCGCTGGCCGACGGGCTGGACGCGCTGAGCGCCGAGGGCGTCGAGTGCCGGCGGGTGATCCTGGTCGGTGGCGGGGCGCGGTCGGCCGCCGTACGCGCGATCGCCCCGACGGTCTTCGGGGTCTCGGTGCTGGTACCCCCGCCGGGGGAGTACGTCGCCGACGGGGCGGCGCGCCAGGCCGCCTGGGTGCTGTCCGGTGCGGCGGAGCCGCCGGCCTGGACGATGGGCTCGACCGGCGTCTACCAGGCCGACGCGGTGCCGGCCATCCGGGAGCGCTACGCCGAAGCGGCCGGGCTGGTCCTCGACCGGCCCTGATCCTCGGCCGGCCCTGATCCTCGCAGTCGCTGACCGGCGGGCTAGCGGGCGCGGGCCGTGCGCGGCTGCCGGGCGGCGCTGGTCTTGCGGGCGTTGGACTTCTTGATCGCCTGCACCAGCTTGTCCCTGGTCATGCTCGAACGGCCCTTGATGTCCAGCCGCCGGGCCACCTCCATCAGGTGGTTCTTGGAGGCGTTGGCGTCGACTCCGCCGGCCGTCGGCACCGGCTTGTCGCGGATCGTCCGGGCCGCCTGCGCGTCGCTCGGACCCTTGCGGCCCTTCTCCTCCCAGTGGTCTCCGACCTTCTCGAAGGAGTGCTTGAGCGCGGCGAACGCGACCCGGTGGGCCCGCTGGCCCTCGCCGTACTCGCCGACGGCGGAATCGTGC
>DASXOA010000094.1:0-51724 GCA_036494675.1 Rugosimonospora sp. | reverse complement strand
TACCGAGCGGATCGCCCTTGCCGAGCGGATCGCCCGCGCCGTCCGCGTGCCCGTCGCGGCCCGTACCGCCGGTTCCGTCGCCGCGGCCCTCGGCGTCCTGACCGTCGCCGTCCTCGGCGTCGTAGTCGTCGGGGTCGTCGCCGTAATCGTGGTCGGGCTCAACGAGGTCTACATTGGACACTCCTCGCACCAGTCCTCGCGGTACCTGCTGTCCACTCCGGACGGACAGCGGGAGCGCCAGTCGTCCTCGGGGGTCATCGTCGGTACCGGTACCGGGGCGACCGGCTGGTGCGCCTCGATCAGCCGTGAGCGGACGGCCGGCGTACGCATGCCGGGGCCGGACGAACCGGGCCTGTGCTGGTACGTGCGGGAAGCCTGGCCGTCGCCGGCGACCGGGGTCGGCCGCACCGCCGGTGCCCGGCAGGCCGCGGGAGCCCGGCAGGCCGCGGGAGCCCGGCAGGCCGCGCGTGCCCGGGCACTGAGCGAGTTAGTTGTCCGACTGGTACGTGCGCAGCCAGGCGTCGACCGCCTGCTCGTCGGCGAGGTCCACGCCCTCGGCGATCAGCTTCGCTGTCGCCCGTACCGCCGGGGACTGCCGCTCACCCGTCGCGCACAGCCGGGCGAACTCCGCGCGCAACCCGCCCACCTCGTCGAAGGTCGCCTGGAGCGCCACGTCCGGCAGGCCGAGCCGCCGCCCGGACCACAGCACCCAGGCGCCGAGCGCGTCCGGCAGCGTACGGGTGTCCCGGGTGTCCAGCACCGCCCGGCCGTGTACCCAGTCCAGCATGAACACCTCGACCGCCCGGGGGCTCCAGCGCAGCGGGTCCCCGCCCCGCGTGTCGGCGAAGTCGACGATCAGGCCGAGGCAGTAGGTCGCCGCCTCGCGGCGCTCGCCGGACGAACCGGCCAGGCCGGACAGCCGCGCCTCGGGCGAGTCCAGGAACTCGCCGATCAGCCCGTCCTTGTCGATGTCCGCGGCGGGTTGCGCCCCCGCCGCCGGAGCCGGCCGGCCCGCGACCATCGCGAGGCGTGCCCGCGCCAGCACCCAGTTCGCGGTCAGCGATTCGGACTCGGGCAGTTCGCTCACGCTGTCGGTGGCTCGCAGGTACCCGATGGAGGCCGCCCGGACGGTCGCCGGCTCCACCTCGGCCAGCCAGGTCATCGCCGCCTCGTCGGTGGTGACGCTCTCCCGTAGCTGGTCGAGCACGATCGAGGCCGGGGCGGCGATCACCAGGTCCTTGACCAGGCCCAGGTTGTGGTCGACGAGGATGACGAGCGCATGGTCCGGACCGCCCAGCGGTTCGTCCCGGTACGCGTAGGTGACCAGGTAGCTCGTCTGGTCCCCGTACCGGTCCCCATACGCGTACCCGCCGGTCACCCGTACCGCGCCGAGCGCACCGAGCCAGGCCGGACCGTCGGCGGGATCCGGATCCGGGAGCCTGGCCGCATCGGGCGTCAGCGCGTCGAGTACGCGCCCTGCCACCCGGGCCGGTCCGGTGCCCGCGGTGGACAGGTACTCCCGCAGCGCGCGACCGAACGATTCCAGCGCTACCGCCCGGTCCGGGAGGCTGCCGGCGTAGACGCTGCCGAGGAGCGTCGAGAGCAGCAGTTCGGCGTCGAACGCGGTGTCCACTTTGTCCAGGTCGCGAGCGGCACGGAGGACGAGCTCGGGAAGGCCCGGCGCGGGCTCGGCAGCGGCATTGCTGGACATGCTGCTGAGCCTATGCCCGATGTCTCTTTACTTCAGAGTCAACACCGCCTACGGTTTACTAACCAGTAAACCTCTCTGAGTCAGTTTTTCTGGGAGTCCGCCATGAACCGGCGCGAGCAGACCACTGCCCGGATACTCGACGGTGCCACGGCCGCGTTCGCCAAGGCCGGGTTCGCGGGCACGTCGATGGAGGAGATCGCCTCCGCGGCCGGGGTGAGCAAGCTGCTGCTCTACCGCGACTTCGCCGGCAAGCGCGAGCTCTACCAGGCGGTGCTGGAGCGCACCCGCATCCGCATCGAAAAGCAGGTGCCGCCCGAGGCCAGCGACGCCGCGCTCCGCGCCCTCATCGGCGCCGCGCGCGAGGACCCGGACGCCTTCACGCTGCTGTTCCGGCACGCCGCCCGGGAGCCCGAGTTCGCCGGCTACGCGGCGAGCGTCACCGACCGCGACGTCCGCGCCGCCGAGCAGTTGATGCGGCGGATCGAGCCGGATCCGCTGATGCGGCGCTGGGCCGCCGAGACCACGGTCGGCATCACGTACCAGGCGATCATCGCCTGGCTCGAGCACGGCGACCCGGCCCGGGACGAAGAGTTCTTCCGCCGGTTGCGGGCCGTCAACCGCGCGGCAGCTAAGCCGCTGCCCGACGACCGGCCCGGCGGCGCGGCTGCCGGGGGTACTGGAAGTGCCCGCCCCCGCCACAACCCGCCTCCGCCTGCGCACCCGGGTGAGGCCGCACACCCGGGTGAGGCCTCCCATGGCTAAGCCCACCGGAGGCCTGGGCGCGGCGGCCACGCTGGCCCTGCTCGCCGGCCCGTTGCTGTCCATGGTGGACAGCAACGTGGTCAACGTCGCGATACCCGACATCAGCCGGCAGTTGCACGGCTCCCTGACCAGCGTGCAGTGGACGGTGTCCGGCTACCTGCTGGCGCTGGCCGCGACGCTGCCGGCGACGTCGTTCCTGGCCAAGCGGCTCGGCACGGTGCGGGTCTACGCCGTGAGCCTGGCCGCGTTCACGCTGGCCTCGGTGCTGTGCGCGTTCGCGCAGAACATCCCCGAACTGGTCGGCATGCGGGTGATCCAGGGCGTGGCGGCCGCACCGTTGGTTCCGCTGTCGATGAGCCTGATCCTCGGCCGGCAGAACAGCGTGCCGACGTCCGCCGGCCTCGTGCTGTTCCTCGGCCCGGCACTCGGCCCGACGATCGGCGGGCTGCTCGTGTCGGCCTGGAGCTGGCCGGCGATCTTCCTGGTCAACGCGCCGATCGGACTCGCCGCGCTGGCCGCCCTGCCGCTGCTGCGCCGCCACGGCATCGTCGACGAACGCGACCCCGCCGCCCGGTTCGACCCGGCCGGCCTGCTGCTCCTGTCGGGCGGCCTGGTGCTCGCCATCTACGGCGCGGGTGAGGGGCCGACCTCCGGTTGGGGATCGGCGCGGTCGTGGCCGTTCTGGGCCGCCGGGGTGCTGTTGCTCATCGGGTACGGGTGGTGGGCACGCGGGCGGCCGCACCCGGCGGTGGACCTGCGCCTGCTGCGCCGGGCACAGTCGGCGCTCGCCGTGTGGCTGTGCACGATCACCGCCGTGGCGATGTTCAGCGTGCTGTTCCTGCTGCCGGTCCTGCTCCAGGACATCCAGGGCCACGGCCCGCTGGCCAGTGGGCTGGTACTGCTGCCGCAGGGGCTGGTGATGGGCCTGTCCACCCGGTACGGGATGACGCTGGGCCAGCGGGGCGGGCTGCGCCGCGGCATCCTCGCCGGCCTGGTCGCGGTCGGCGTCACCACCGCCCTGCTCCTCCTGGTCACCGCCGACACTCCACTGTGGATAGTGTCGGTAATCATGGCCGGTCGCGGCCTCGGCATCGGTCTGGTGATCCAGCCGCTGCTGCTGGCCATGGTCGCCGGGCTGCCGTCCAACCAGCTCGCCGACGCGAACACGCTGTTCAACGTCGGGCAGCGGCTGGGCGGTTCGATCGGAGTGGGCCTGCTCGCCACGTTCTTCACGATGCGGGTCACCGCGCGGGTCAAGGAGGCCTTCGGCCCGGCCGCCGGCCGGCTCGGTACCTCGGTCATCGGCAGCCTCGCCGGCGCCCCGCCGTCGGTGCGCCCCCGGCTCGCGGACGCCGCCGTCGCCGGCTTCCACGACACCATCTGGGTCGGCGTGGGCATCGCCGCGGTCGGGGTGCTGTGCGCGTTCTTCCTGCGTACCACCTCGTTCGCCGGTGGCCGGGGCATCGAGGACGGCGCCACCGACCGGCCCGCGTCGCCGGCCGGCAGCGAGGTGGGCACCGCCGTGCTGGACTAGCTCTCGCGGCTCGCCCGACCGGCGAACAGCAGGGCGACCGGTACCAGCACGCCGAGCGCCAGGGCCACCAGGCTCGCGGCGTAGTCCGCGCCGACCAGTTCGCCCCGGTGCCCGGCGTGGTACGCCAGGTGCAGCACGTTGAACCCGGCCACGCCGCAGAGCACCACGACGCTCACCCGCCGGTCGTCGAGCACGGCCGCGACCACCAGCAGGGCACCCAGGGTCAGGAACGTGGCCCCGAGGTCGCTGGTCAGGTGCTCGTTGTACGGCAGGTAGGCCCCGGTCCACCGGTGCCCGAAGCCGGGGAAGTCGAGGAAGAAGTTGGCCGGCGCGAAGTAGGCCCAGGCGCCCCAGGACAGCTCGACGACTCCCAGCGCCGCCGTCACGCCCCGGCGCAGGAGGCGCCGCCGTCCGCCCGTCCCCGACCGTGCTCCCCCGGGGCGAGGCACGGTCACCGGCGCGCCGCCTCAAGTGCCTCGCGAGCCTCGCCGTACCGGGTCGACACCGCGCGTACCGGCCGGATCACGTACTCGCTGGCGACCTCGGTCACCGCGGACTCCAGCGGACCGCTGGCCTCCCGTCCCGCCGTACGCGACCCGACCGCGGTGAACGGCGTGACCAGAGCCGACAGCAGCAGGCCGCCCAGCAGCCCGGCCCCGGCGAGCAGAGCCGGCCGGCCCGCGCCACCCAGGCCGGGCAGGAACAGCCGGCCGACCAGCCAGCCCACCCCTGCCAGGCCGGCGAGCGTCAGCAGCCACTGGGCGGCCTCAAGCACGCGCCACCATGGCGGGGTACGCCACGGCCCGAGATCCACGTGGTCGATCGCGGCGTCCAGCGCGCCGGGCAGCTCACCGAGCCGGGACCGGGCCGCGGTGTCGATGGCTGACGCCCACGGCTCGGGCAGGCCGCCCCCGGCACGTTCCGCGAGCCCGCGCACCGCGAGGTCGACCGCCGCCCGCTGGGCCCGGGCCGGTACGGCCAGCGCCGAGTTCTCCGCGGTCTGCTCCGGGTACGGCCACGACAGCGGATCCTGCTGCCGCCGCCAGTACCTCGCCAGCGGCCAGCCCATGGTCCGCCCGGCCTGGTACCGGTACGCCCGCGCGACGGCGTTCGCGACCGCCGGCGCCCCGGCCGCCGAACACAGCGCCTCGGCGAGCCCTCGCAGCACGCTGCGCCCGATGTCGGCCGACGGCGGCCCGATCGTGTCCGACAGGCCGTCCACCAGCTCATGCAGGTCACTGTCCAGCCGGCGCAGTTGCGCCTGGCGGGCGAGCACCGCCTTCTCCAGCTCGCGGCGCAGGCCGACCACCCCGGCCCGCCCGTTGACCGCGCTGATCGGCAGCACCGGGATCCCACCCAGGCCGTCCGCGTCCAGGAGCCGGCGCAGGTCGGCCACGCACCGGTCGATGTCCACACCGGTCAGCCGATCGGCCTGGTTGAGCACCACGACAGTGATCTCCCGGAGCCGGGTGAACCTGCGCAGGTAGTCGTGCACCAGCCGGTCGGCGTACTTCTGCGGATCGGTCACCCAGACCACCAGGTCGACCAGGTCCAGCATGCGCTCCGCCTCGTTCCGGTGCTCGGCGGCCACGGAGTCGAGGTCGGGCAGGTCGAGCAGGACCAGCCCGCGCAGGCCGGCCTCGTCCTCGGCGTCCAGCGCGCTCTCCCGGTCGAACCGCAGCTGGGCCGGCACGTCGAGCCAGTCCAGCAGGGGCCCGGCTCCGGCGCTGCCCCACACGCAGGCGTGAACGTACCCGGTGGTCGGCCGGCGTACCCCGACGTCCGACAGCGTCAGCCCGCTCAACGCGTTGAACAGGCTGGACTTGCCGCCGCCGGTACCACCGGCCAGCGCGACGACGGTGTGCTCGCGAGAGTGGGTGAGCCGCTGCCCGGTGCGCTCGGTCAGGGTGCGGGCGGGCGCCAGCCGGTCGGCGTCGAGTACGCCGCCCGCCGCCCGGACGAACCGGCCGAGCGCGTTGGCGCGGGCCACCAGCGAGTCGGCGTCGACGCGATCCGACCGGGGCCGGTCGCGGTCGGGGTCGTACCCGTGGCGTCCACGTGGCAATGCGGCATCCAGCCCCTGCTCCACCCGAAGCCCCTCGCTCATGCGCTGCGGATACCGACTTCCCTGGTCATGCGCCCGCCTCCGGTTGGCTTTCTCCGCTCACGCGCCCGCCTCGCTCCGCTCGCCGGCCGCCTGAGGCACCCCCGCACTGCCACTCCGATTCGCTCGCCCGCGCTCGCTCATGTTGAGGCCTCCGCAGCCGGGAGGCTAGTGGGGGACGCCTGGCGCGGCACCAGTGGGCGGCTGCCCGCGGCGCCTGCCGATACCGACGCGATCGCCCGACCCGCGGCGCGCAGCCGTTCCGGCTGACCCGTGGCGACCTCCGCCTCGGTCAGGGCGCCCGTGAACCGTCCCGCGCGGGCGTCGAACAGCTCCCGCAACCTCCGGTCCAGATCGGCCCGGGCACGCTCGGCCAGCCCTCGCAGCATGCCGTCCCCCCGGATCGCCCGCAGCAGGGCCACCCCGGCGTCCGGGCCGCCACCGGTCGCCGCCTCGGCCCGATCGCCGTCCGAGGGGCCGGAGGAGCCGGACGTCGGTGGCGCCACCACCGCGATCGTCACGAGCAGCCCGGTGGTGTTGGCCGGGTACCCGGCCCGGAACGTCCCGCGCTCGTCGGCCGTGTCCCGGCGCACCTGATCCAGCACCCAGCGCTGCCACAGCCGGACCAGGTGCTGCGCCTCGGTACCGGGCTCCTCCGCCGCCGGTACCCGCTCCAGCAGGTCGGGCTGGGTGCGCCACGCCGCCCGTACCCGTTCTTCGGCACCCGTCACGGCCGCGGAGATCACCGTGGCCAGGCTGGCGGACAGGGAGCCCCGCAGCCTGCCGGCCGGCCCGACCCGCCCCGGGATCGTCGCGCCGACCCGGTCGCGGAGCCGGCCGCCGGGCACCTGGGCAGGCTGGCCGGTACTCGCGTACTCCTGCCAACGGTCGAGTACCTCACCGCGCAGCACGCTGCCGTCGCCGACCGTAGCGTCCAGCGTGGCCAGCGCGTCGGCGTGGGCGATGTGCACCGAGTCGCGCAGCGCGGTGGCGGTGGTGACCTGCTCCTCGGCCGCGTCGACCAGCGCGGCGACCGCCGGTACCAGTGCGGTCACCGCACCACCCACGGTCTGGCGCACCAGCGCGGCCCGGATCGCGGAGTCGGCGGCCAGCCCGGCGAGCCAGTCCCGCATCGGCTGGACCAGCCACTCGGCCAGCAGCCCCTGCCCGTCCAGTTCGGCTTCCGGCACCAGAAACAGCCGCGCCGCGGCCATCCCCTGCTCCGGCAGCATCTCGGCCAGGTGGTCGCCGAGGTCGTCCTGGGCATTCGCCGGTACCCGGTCCAGCACCACCGCCAGCGCCGTACCCCGGTCCCGTGCGGTGCTCAGCACCGACCAGGGCACCGCGTCCGCGTATCGGGCGGCGGTCGTCACGAACAGCCAGAGATCGGCGGCGGCGAACAGTTGGTCGGCCAGTTCACGGTTGGCCGCCACGACGGAGTCGATGTCGGGCGCGTCGAGGAGAGCCAGGCCCGGCGTCAGTCCGGTCGCCGCGACCATCCGCAGGCTGCCGTGCCCGCCGCTCAGCCCGGTGGTACGGGTGAACCCGGGCAGAAGCCGCCGCTCGCTGAACCAGTGCCCGTCCGAGGGGTGGTGCACCAGGACCGGGGCGCGGGTGGTCGGGCGCAGCACGCCGGCGTGGCTGACCGGGGCCCGGATCAGGCTGTTGACCAGGGTCGACTTGCCGGCGCCGGTGGAGCCGCCGACGACCACGAGCAGCGGGGCGTCGAGCCGGCCCAGCCTCGGGAGCAGGTAGTCGCGCAGTTGCGCGATGATGGTTCGGGACGCTTCCGTTGCGGGGCGGGTGCCGCGCGCCACCAGCGGAAACCGGACGCTGGCGAGCGCGGCGAGCAACTCGCCCAGAGCCTCGCTCAGGGCGGGAGCGCCCGTGGACGAGGACGGAGCGGCCGGGGGCGATACGGTACGCCGGGTCACACCCATGAGCCTGCCCGATACGTCCCCGTGACGCCACTGCCCGATTGCCGACCCGATTGGCGAGTTGCGCCCACCACACTCAACTCCCACTTGACACCGGGCGAACCCGTGTCACTATTGAGTCCGGTCCGCTCAACTTCGAGGGGCCGGGGTAGTCAACAACGGAGGCAGCGAACATGGCACGTGCGGTCGGCATCGACCTCGGGACGACCAACTCGGTGGTCAGCGTTCTCGAGGGTGGCGAACCCACCGTCATCGCGAACGCCGAAGGGTCGCGGACCACACCGTCGATCGTCGCGTTCGCCCGCAACGGTGAGGTGCTCGTCGGTGAGGTGGCCAAGCGCCAGGCGGTGACCAACCCGGACCGGACGATCCGTTCGGTCAAGCGCGAGATGGGCACGAACTGGTCTATCGACATCGACGGCAAAAAGTACACCCCGCAGGAGATTTCGGCGCGGGTACTGATGAAGCTCAAGCGTGACGCCGAGGCGTACCTGGGTGAGACCATCGCCGACGCGGTGATCACGGTCCCGGCGTACTTCAACGACGCCCAGCGGCAGGCGACCAAGGAGGCCGGCGACATCGCCGGTTTCAACGTGCTGCGCATCGTCAACGAACCCACCGCGGCCGCGCTGGCGTACGGCCTGGACAAGGGCACGAAGGAGCAGACCGTTCTCGTCTTCGACCTCGGTGGCGGCACGTTCGACGTGTCGCTGCTGGAGTTGGGCGAGGGGGTCATCGAGGTCAAGGCGACCGCCGGTAACAACCACCTCGGTGGCGACGACTGGGACGAGCGGATCATCGACCACCTGGTCAAGACGTTCCGTGGCCAGCACGGCATCGATCTCTCGCAGGACAAGATGGCCCTCCAGCGGCTCAGGGAAGCCGCCGAGAAGGCCAAGATCGAGCTGTCCGCGGCGACCACGACCAGCATCAACCTGCCCTACATCACCGCCGGGACGGCCGGCCCGCTGCACCTGGACACCCAGCTGTCGCGCTCCGAGTTCCAGCGGATGACCCAGGACCTGCTCGACTCCTGCAAGGGCCCGTTCGAGCAGGCGATCAAGGACGCCGGCATCAAGGTCGCCGACGTCGACCACGTGATCCTGGTCGGCGGCTCGACCCGTATGCCCGCCGTGTCCGACCTGGTGAAGCAGCTGACCGGTGGCAAGGAGCCGAACAAGGGCGTCAACCCGGACGAGGTTGTCGCCGTGGGCGCCGCGTTGCAGGCCGGCGTGCTCAAGGGCGAGGTCAAGGACGTCCTCCTGCTGGACGTCACCCCGCTGTCGCTGGGCATCGAGACCAAGGGCGGCATCTTCACCAAGCTGATCGAGCGCAACACCACGATCCCCACCAAGCGGTCGGAGATCTTCACGACCGCCGACGACAACCAGCCCTCGGTTCTGATCCAGGTCTTCCAGGGCGAGCGGGACATCGCGGCCTACAACAAGAACCTCGGCACCTTCGAGCTGACCGGCCTCCCGCCGGCGCCGCGCGGGGTCCCGCAGATCGAGGTCACCTTCGACATCGACGCGAACGGCATCGTCCACGTCAACGCGAAGGACCTGGGCACCGGCAAGGAGCAGTCGATGGTCATCACCGGCGGCTCGGCGCTGCCCAAGGACGACATCGAGCGGATGATGCGCGACGCGCAGGAGCACGCCGACGACGACAAGCGGCGGCGTGAGGACGCGGAGGCCCGCAACCTGGCCGAGCAGCTCCAGTGGCAGACCGAGAAGTTCCTCGCGGAGAGCGGCGACAAGCTGCCCGGCGACGCCCGGGAAGAGATCAACGAGGCGCTCGGCGAGCTGCGCAGCGCTCTCGGCGGTACCGACCTGGAGAAGATCAAGTCGGCGCACGAGAAGCTGGCGACGGCCTCGCAGAAGGCGGGCTCGCTGCTGTACGCGCAGAGCGGCCAGGCCGGTGCGGAGGGCCAGCCGGGTGACGCCGGTGACGCCGGTGCTGCCGGTGCCGGCACTGGTGCGGGTCCGGACGCGGCGGGCCAGGCCAGCGCGGGTGCGACCGGTGGTGGCGAGGACGTCGTGGACGCCGAGATCGTCGAGGACGACAAGAAGTGAGTGGTAACCACAGGGAATCGGCGGGCGCTGACAAGTCATCGGCGCCCGCCGACGACACCGAGGCGCAGCAGCCGCCTCTGGTGGTCAGGGACAGGCGGAGGATCCGCAAGGACGATCCGATCGAGACGAGCGGTCCGGCCGACGCGCCGGACCAGCCGGCTGCCGCGGATGCTGGCACGGACGCCGGCCCGGCGGCTGAGACTGAGGAGGAGTCGGTGGTGGTCGGCGAGGTCATCGAGCCGAGCGAGGCGCCGGAGGCGGCCCTCGACGCCGAGCCGTCGCCTGGGCCACTGGGTGCCGAACTCGCCGCGCTGCGGGCGGAGTTGGACGAGCGCGTCCGGGATCTGCAACGGGTCACCGCGGAGTACGCGAACTACCGCAAGCGGGTGGACCGGGACCGGGTACTGGTCGGCGAGCAGGCGACGGGCGGGGTGCTGGTCGCGCTGCTGCCGGTACTCGACGATCTGGACCGGGCCCGCGAGCACGGTGACCTGGTCGGTCCGTTCGGGTCGGTGGCCGAGCAGTTGCTCGGGTCGCTGACCAAGTTCGGGCTGACCGCGTTCGGCGAGAAGGGCGATCCGTTCGATCCGACCGTGCACGAGGCGGTCGCGCACCTGACCTCGGCCGAGGTGGCCGAACCGACCTGTGTGGACATCCTGCGCAAGGGTTACCTGCTCGGCGAGCGTCTCCTGCGTCCCGCGCTGGTCGCGGTGGCGGATCCCGAATGACGCCAGCGATTCATGAACAACCAGGGGAGGTGGCGGCGTCATGAGTTCCAAGGATTGGCTGGAGAAGGACTTCTACGCCGTCCTCGGCGTCTCGCAGTCCGCCCCGGCCGACGAGATCAAGAAGGCGTACCGCAAGCTCGCCCGTGAGCTGCACCCCGACCGCAATCCGGGCAACGCCGAGGCGGAGGACCGGTTCAAGGCCGTGTCCGAGGCCTATGACGTGCTCTCCGACGATCGCAAGCGCAAAGAGTACGACGAGATGCGCCAACTGTTCGGTTCCGGCGCGTTCCGGCGGGGCACCCGGGGCGGCGGTGGTGGCCCGTTCACCATGTCGGACATCTTCGGTGACGCCGCCGCCGGGCAGGCGGCCGGCGATCGGCGGTTCGGCGGGGCGGGCTTCTCCGACCTGTTCAGCTCGATCTTCTCGGGTGGCGGTGCTCGCACCGCCACCCGGCGCGGCCCGGCCCGGGGACGGGACGTGGAGGCGGAGGTCTCGCTGGACTTCCGGGACGCGGTCAACGGGGCCACCCTGCCCCTGACGCTGCGCGCGCCGGGTGTCTGCGACACCTGCCACGGCAGCGGGGCCAAGCCGGGTACCCAGCCGCGCACGTGCCCGGTCTGCCAGGGCGCCGGGGTCACCACCAGCAACCAGGGTTCGTTCAGCTTCGCGGAGCCGTGCCGGGAGTGCCAGGGCGTCGGGACGATCGTGGACGAGAAGTGCCCGGAGTGCCACGGCACGGGCGGGGTCACCAAGACCCGTACCCTCAACGTCCGCATCCCGCCGGGCGTCGCGGACGGCCAGAAGATCCGGCTGGCCGGGCGTGGCGAGCCGGGTGAGCGGGGTGGCCCGGCCGGCAACCTGTTCGTACTGATCAAGGTCAAGGAAGATCCGCTGTTCGGCAGGTACGGGGACGATCTCACGCTGACCGTCCCGATCACGTTCCCCGAGGCCGTGAACGGGGTAGACCTGCGGGTACCGACGCTCAACGGTTCGGTGACCCTGAGGGTCCCGGCCGGTACGCCGTCCGGGCGCACCCTGCGGGTGCGCGGCAAGGGCGTGCCACGGCGGGAGGGCAACCCCGGCGACCTGCTGGTCACGGTCGACGTCGTGGTACCGAAGGATCTCCCCGAGTCGGCCAAGGAGGCGCTGGAGACGTACGCGGCGTCGGCCCCGGCGGCCCCGAGGGAGCACATCGACCGGCAGGTACACCATGAGTGACGAGTTTGTGATCTCGATCGAGCACTCTTCGGATGCCAAGGTGCTCATCATCTCGGTGGCCGCCCGGCTGGCCGGCATGCATCCGCAGACGCTGCGCCAGTACGACCGGCTGGGCCTGGTTCAGCCGGGCCGGGCCTCCGGTGGGGGCCGGCGCTACAGCGCCCGGGACGTCGCGCTGCTCCGGGAGATCCAGCGATTGAGCCAGGAGGACGGGGTCAACCTGGCCGGGGTCAGGCGGATCATCGACCTGGAGCAACTGGTGACCGAGCTCCAGCAGCGGATCATGGACCTGGAGGCGGCGCTCGCCGACGCCCATGATCGGCTGGCGCAGGTCGCCGCGTACGGCGGCGGCCGGGACCTGGTACGTAGCCGGGACACGAGTACCGCCCTGGTCGTCTGGCGTCCGCGACGGGCCGGAGCCGATTAGCGGTTTCCGGCCAGCGGCGCCCCATCCTGACGTACGTTGAAATGGAGTGATCCTTTCATTCGACGCTGGGACGGGGGCACGTCATGGGGATGGCAGACAAGGCCAAACAGAAGGTCAAGCAGGCTGTCGACAAGGCAGGCGACAAGGCCGACGATATGACCGGCAACAAGTACAGTGACAAGATCGACAAGGGTCAGAGCAGGGCGCAGGAGAGCATCGACTCGATGAACTCGCCGCAACAGCAGCCCAAGCCCGACCAGCAGCAGTAGCCGGTCAGGACAGGCGGCGAGGGTGGCGAACCAGGCCGCCCTCGCACCAATCGTGGTAGTCGAAGAGCTCCGGCCGGGCGAGCAGCATCCGGACGTTGTGTGCCCAGATCCTCAGCAGGTCGTCGCCGTCCTGCTCGACGCTCTCGACCATCTTGCGCAGCCGCCGCTTCGGATGTGCCCGGAAGTTGGTCCGGATCCCGTCTGCCGCGTAGATGTACAGGCAGTGCAGGGCGAACCGGCGGGCCGGGCACTGCCGGTCCAGCGCCAGTTCCAGCAGCGTGCCGATCAGGTGGTCGCCGGAGACCAGCAGGTCCCAGTCCGGGGGCATGGTGTGCAGCGGAACCGCGTCCGGCTGATGTGCCCAGGCGCGCAGCTCCGCCGGAGTGGGATCCACCGGATTGGCGAAGCCAGGGAACACCGACTGCTGAACACTCACCGAAACTCTCCTGCGAAACCGAACCCGCCGAGGTGGCGTCACGTTAGCCCGCGGATCCCCGTGAACGGAAGACTTCGGTTCGTAATTCACGGCCTCCGCTAAGTGAACTGTGCCCTATCGAGCGGTTGCTCCGCATCTTCGGCGCCGAAGGCCTCCTCCAGGTCCTCCGGTGAGGTGTCCCGGTCGAGGGCGTCGGCCCTCGCTCCCAGGGCCGACTCGATGGCACCCAACCGCCTGCCGGCCCGGTTCGACGCGTACCCGACCAGGTCATCGACGTCGATCTCGAACGGCGACCGCTCGTACTGGCTCAGTGCCCAGGAGATCTGCGTCATCGCGTGCGGCAGCAACTCGGCCATCCGCTCCCGCACGACGTCCCAGTTCTTCGGGTCCGCGGCCACGTGCCGCCGGCAGGTGTAGGTGCCCCAGGCCATGTGCCGCCGCTCGTCGTCGCCGATCCGCCGGATCAGTTCCCGCATCCCGGGGAAGATGTCGTGTTGCGCGCAGATCCGGTTCCACACGTGGTACCCGGTCAGCGCGAGGGTCCCCTCGACGACGTGGTTGTACGTGACGCTGGCCCGCACCTGGTTGGCCGGCGAGGGATCGCCGTCCAGCGAGCGCAGTGCCTCCGGCAGCGCCTCGTAGAAGATGGCCCGGTAGCCCGGGTTGTCCTCCACGAACGGGTGCAGGTCCTCGGTCAGCCCGACCGCGTCCAGCCAGCGCCGGAACGCCTCGGTGTGGCGGGCCTCCTCGAACGCGAACTGGGTCAGGTACATCTCGTCGCCGAGCCGGCCCTCGACGGCCATCGCCCGCTGGAACGGTTGGATGTCCTCGGTGACCGCCTCTTCCCCGGCGATGAACTGCGCGCACAGCATCGCGGCGGCGAACCGCTGCGGCTCACCCAGCCGCGCCCAGTCCTCGGCGTCGCGCGCGAAGTCGATGTCCGCGGCGTTCCAGAACCTGCGGTTGCCCTTGGCGTAGAGCCGCAGCGGCAGCGAGTCCCAGTCGAGGCCGCCCGCGCGCAGCGAACGGAATCCGGTGCGGTGCTGGGAATCGGCCATGGCGCACTCCTCGCGAAGATCCGGGCGTCGACGACGCGTGGCTACTCGCGAGTAACATCGTTTTACAAGATCCCGTGCCGTGTCAAGAGTCCGGGCCGGGCCGCCAGCGGCGGACCGGCCCGGACGGGGTTCCGGTGCGGTGGCGCGCTCTCAGCCGTTGAACCCGGTGAACATGCTGGTGAACTGGTACTGCGACTGCGAGATCGAGCTGCACGTCGGCGATACCGCGCCGTTCGGGCAGCCGCCGTTGTCCCGGCCCACCGACCAGAACGCCAGCAACCCGATGTGGTTGGTGTTGGCCCAGCTCACCAGTTTCTGCCCGTCGGCGATGCTGAAGATCGGGCCGGTGTCGTTGCGCCCGATCATCGGCGTGACGCCGAGCATCCGGTGCAGTTGGGCGGAGGTGAGGTTGGGCCAGATCGTCGCCATCTGGGCGAGCGTCGAGTTGGCGGCCGCGATCACCGCGTCGCCCCACTCCCGGGACGACCCGAAGTCCATCGTCATCGGGTTCACGATCCCCACGTTGACGCCGTTGGCCTTGGCGTTGTTGAGCAGGTCCACGCCGAGGGCCGGGGTCAGGCCGTAGTCGTCGCCCTGCACCATCAGCGTGTAGCTGACCACGATGCCGGAGCGCTCGCGCTGCACCTGCGCGATGGCCTTGTTCATCGTGTCCAGCGGCACGCTGGCCTCGATGTCGAAGTCGATGTGCTTGATGGCGAACGCGTCGATGACCTGCTCCATCGCGCTGACCTGCGCGGCCTGCGTGGTACAGACGGACTGGAGGTACGGGCCGGCCGCGCCGCCGAAGGACACGGCCACGTCCCCGCCGATCGCGCGCAGGTCGTTGATCTCACCGGTGATCCGCGAGTCGTTCAGGGGGATGGTGCCGCCCCAGGACGGTACGCAGCCGGCCGAGCTGCCCAGGATGAAGGCGAGGGTGAAGTCCTTCTGCCCGGTCGCCTGCGCCGCCTGCTTCAGGGTGGGGGTGGCCGCGGTGATGTCGATGTACGGCCAGGATCGCGGTGAGCCACCGCCGGGCGGTGTGGTGGTCGGCGGCGGGGTCGGGCTCTTCGTCGGGGACGGGGTCGGCGAGACGGTCTTCGTGGGCGTGGGCGTGGGCGTGGGCGTGGGCGTCGCCGTCGTCGGGGTCGGCGAGGGGGTACCGCCGGGTCCGGCCAGGGACACGTCGTCGGCGAAGTACGTGCCCTGCGCGTACCAGCCGTGCAGGTAGATCTGGGCGGTGGACGACGACGCGGTGAAGGTGAGGCTGAGCTGGCTCCAGCCGGACGCGGTCGGCGTCCAGGTCGACGCGCCACCGGTCACGCCGAGGTACACGTAGCTGCCCTTGACCCAGGCCGACAGCGTGTACTGCGACCCGGTGACCACGGCGATGTTCTGGGAACACTGCGCGGTGTCGCTGGCGGACGCGGCGCCGGACAGCGCGTACGTTCCGCTGTGCGGCGCCGACGTGGTGACACTGCCCTGACTGCACGACCAGCCGGCCAGGTTGCCGCTCTCGAAGCCCGGGTTGGCCACCAGATTGGTCGCCGCCGAGGCGAACTGGGTGGTGAACAGGACCGCGCCGGCCGTGAGGATGGCCGCGCCGGCCAGCGGGATCAGACGGAGTCGCCTCATCGGATCTCCCTCGTCGGGTCGATCTATTAACAAGGTTTCCTAAACGTGTACGGAACGCTAACCGGCCGATTCAGCCGTGTCAATGAGTCGGGGCCGGTCCGAGCCCGGCGGCGACCGGCGCCACGGAGTGTGACCGGACACACCCCTCGCACCGGAAAGTTGAGCGGAATAGACTCAAGTCCAGCTGTGTCGTACCCCATGGACCGTCATCAACAGGGGAGCCCATGAACGTTGATCGTCTGACCACGAAGAGCCGCGAGGTCGTCAGTGGCGCCATAGCCACGGCCACCCAGCGGGGGCACGCCACGGTGGAAGTGTGGCACCTGCTGCTCGCGCTGCTGGACACCGGTGACTCGACCGCCCCCGCACTGCTGCGCGCGGTGGGCGCGAACCCGGCGGACATCCGCCGGGCGGCACTGCGATCGGTGGAGTCGCAGCCGTCCGCCCGCGGGTCCAGCGTGGCGGAGCCGAACATCTCCCGGGAGTTGGTGAACGCGGTCAACGCCGCGGAGTCCATCGCCCGGCCGTTGGGGGACGAGTACGTCTCCACCGAGCACCTGCTCGCCGGCCTCGCGCAGGTCGGTGGCCCCGTCGCGAAGCTGCTGCAGGAATCGGGCGCGACCGAGAAGGCGCTGGTCGCCGCGTTCCCGCAGATCCGTGGCGGGGACCGCCGGGTGACCAGCCCGGACCCGGAGCAGCAGTACCAGGCGCTGGAGAAGTACGGCGTCGACCTCACCACCAAGGCGCGCGACGGCAAGGTGGACCCGGTCATCGGCCGCGACTCGGAGATCCGCCGGGTCATCCAGGTGCTGTCCCGCCGTACCAAGAACAACCCGGTCCTCATCGGCGAGCCCGGCGTCGGCAAGACCGCGATCGTCGAGGGCCTCGCCCAGCGCATCGTGGCCGGCGACGTCCCGGAGTCGTTGCGCGACAAGCGGCTGGTGAGCCTGGACCTGCCGGCGATGGTGGCCGGCGCCCAGTACCGCGGCCAGTTCGAGGAGCGGCTCAAGTCGGTCCTTGAGGAGATCAAGAACAGCGACGGGCACGTCATCACGTTCATCGATGAGCTGCACACCGTCGTCGGTGCCGGTAAGGGCGAGGGCTCGATGGACGCCGGCAACATGCTCAAGCCCATGCTGGCCCGCGGTGAGCTGCGGATGGTCGGCGCGACCACGCTGGACGAGTACCGTGCGCACATCGAGAAGGACCCGGCGCTGGAGCGGCGGTTCCAGCCGGTACTGGTCGGCGAGCCGACCATCGAGGACACCATCGGCATCCTGCGCGGCCTCAAGGAACGCTACGAGGTGCACCACGGCGTGCGGATCACGGACGCCGCCCTGGTCGGCGCGGCCTCGCTGTCCGACCGGTACATCGCCGACCGGTTCCTGCCGGACAAGGCGATCGACCTGGTCGACGAGGCGGCGTCGCGGTTGCGCATGGAGATCGACTCGCGTCCGGTGGAGGTCGACGAGATCGAGCGTGCCGTGCGGCGCATGGAGATCGAGGAGATGGCGCTGGCCAAGGAGCCGGACCCGGCTTCGGCACAGCGCCTGGAGCGGCTGCGTCGGGAGTTGGCCGACAAGCGCGAAGCGCTGTCCGCGCTGTCCGAGCGCTGGCGTAACGAGAAGGCGCACATCCAGAAGATCTCCGCGGCCAAGGAGCAGTTGGAGGCGCTGCGCGGCGAGGCGGACCGGGCCGAGCGGGACTTCGACCTGGGCCGGGCCTCCGAGCTGCGCTACGGCCGGATCCCCGAACTGGAACACGAACTGTCCCAGGCCGAAGCCGAACTGGCGGGCCTGCAGGCCAACGGCGCGATGCTCAAGGAGGAGGTCGGCGTCGACGACATCGCCGCGGTGGTCTCCTCGTGGACCGGCATCCAGGCCGGCCGGCTGATGGAGGGCGAGACCGCGAAGCTGCTGCGGATGGAGGACTCACTCGCCACCCGGGTGGTCGGTCAGCCCGAGGCGGTCGAGGCGGTCGCGGACGCGGTGCGCCGGGCACGTGCCGGCGTCGCCGACCCGGACCGGCCCACCGGCAGCTTCCTGTTCCTCGGACCGACCGGGGTGGGCAAGACCGAGTTGGCCAAGGCGCTGGCCGAGTTCCTGTTCGACGACGAGCGGGCGATGGTACGCATCGACATGAGCGAGTACGGCGAGAAGCACTCGGTAGCCCGCCTCGTCGGCGCGCCGCCCGGGTACGTCGGGTACGAGGAGGGCGGCCAGCTCACCGAGTCGGTACGGCGACGCCCGTACTCGGTCATCCTGCTCGACGAGGTGGAAAAGGCGCACCCGGACGTGTTCGACGTGCTGCTCCAGGTACTCGACGACGGCCGGCTCACCGACGGCCAGGGTCGCACCGTGGACTTCCGCAACGCGATCCTGATCCTCACCTCGAACCTGGGCACCCAGGCGATCGGGGATCCGACACTGGGCGACGAGCAGCGCAAGGATGCCGTGCTTTCCGTGGTACGCAGTCACTTCAAGCCCGAGTTCCTCAACCGGCTCGACGACATCGTGGTGTTCGGCTCGCTGTCCGCGGCCGGGCTGAAGTCCATTGTGGACATTCAGCTCAACAACCTGCGCAAGCGGCTGGGCGACCGGCGGTTGACGCTGACCGTCGAGGAGCCGGCGAAGGAGTGGCTGGCCCTCAACGGGTACGACCCGATCTACGGTGCCCGGCCGCTGCGCCGGCTGGTGCAGTCGGCGATCGGCGACCAGTTGGCCCGCGCGCTGCTGGGCGGCAAGGTGCGCGACGGCGACTCGGTGCGGGTCGACCTCAACGAGGGCAAGGACGGGTTGGCGGTCACCGGCGGCTGATCCGCTCGCCGGTACCCTCTGCCCGGTGAGCTATCCGACCCCACCCCCTCTGCCCCGGTGGCGACGGCCCTGGACCGTCACCGTCGCCACCGGCGCGTTGCTCGGCGCGGCCGCGGTGCTGCTGTTGCAGGCCGCGGCCTGCGTGTACGACCTGGCCAACTACGGCGCGCTGGTGGACCGGGCCGGCCGGATGACGGGGTCCGCCGCGGCCGACATCAGTTCCGAGAAGTCCGCCAGCAACGGCGGCGATGCCACCACGCTCGTGGTACTGCTGGCGTGCGTCCTCGTGTTGCTGGTGGGCGCCGCGGGTATCCGCAGGGCCAGCAACAGGGCCCGGTTGCTCACCGTCGTGCTCTGCGTCGCGCTGGTGATGTGCTGCACCGGCACGCTCATCGCCAACGATCTGGTCGCCCCGCACAGCACCGCCCTGGAGCAGGAGGCCGCCAGGCTCCAGGACGCGAGCTACCCGACCTGGCTGTCCGTGGCGGACGTCGCCGCACTGCTCATCTACCCGCTGTTACTCGGCGCCTTCGTACTGTTGCTGTTGCCGCCGTCGAACCGGTACTTCCGCCCGGCCGCACCGATCTACCTGGTGCCCGTGGACTGAGACGCGTGTCCCGGGTCGCGGGGCTTGCCCCCGACCGCTAGCGTGTGCGCAGTCTGAATGGGAGGAATGGCTGTGTCATTTGCCGCACCCGTGGCGCCCGGCGACAATCGCCGGCCGACCACAGTCACCGCGGCCGGGTACCTGCAGTACCTGGTCGCCGTGCTCCTTGTGATCATCGCGCTGCTACCGCTCGCGTCCATCGGCAAGGTCGCCGACGCGTTCCGCCAGGCGTACGCGAACTCGACCACCCCGACGCCGGACTCGGTGGCCACCGGGTACGAGGTCGCGGCCGTCGGCGGCGCCATCATCACCATCATCCTGGCCATCGCGCTCGCCATCCTGGCCCGGTTCACCATGCGGGGCCGCCAGGGTGCCCGCATCACCACGTGGGTGCTCGCCGGGCTCAGCGTGCTGTGCACCTGTGGTGGGGCCACCGGGGCGCTCGGCTCGCGGCTGACGACCAACACGTCGTCGAGCGGGGTCAGCACCGCCACGGTCAACGATCTGGTGGACAAGGCCCGGCCGTCCTGGCTGGTGCCCACCACGTCGACGCTGTCGGTGATCGGGCTGCTGGGTGCGATCGCCGTGATCATCCTGCTCGCGCTGCCGGCCTCCAACCCGTACTTCCGCCGGGCGGCGCCGGGAACTCCGGGCGGTGGCCCCGACCCGGCGTACCCGAACCTGTCCTACCCGCCGGTGCCGGGTGCCGAGAGCGGCAACCAGCCCGGCGGCTACCCGCCGAACCAGCCGGGTGGCACTCCGCCGGCCGACCAGCCGCCGGCGCCACCCGCCGCGTAGCAGCCTCACGCACTCCGGCCCCTGGGCCGATCCGGTACGACCGGACCGGGCTGGGGGCCGGAGTGGTCCGGATACGTCACTGGCACTCCCCACCCCCTGTGAGGCCGACCGTGGCAGCTCGCCAGATTGCGCTCGTCACCGGAGCGACCGCCGGAATCGGTGCGGCGTTCAGCCGCCGGTTGGCCGCCGCCGGCTGGGATCTGATCCTCGTGGCCCGGGACGGACAGCGGCTGGGGTCGGTCGCCGACGGCCTGATCGGGACGCACGGGATCGGCGTCACCGCGCTGGTGGCCGACCTGTCGACGGCCGAGGGCTGCGCGGCGGTCGAGCAGCGGCTGCGTGATCCGGCCGAACCGGTGGACATGTTGATCAACAACGCCGGCTTCAGCGTCAAGGGGTCGTTCCTGCGCACCGACCTGGCGGACGAGGAGCGGTTGCTGGACGTCAACGTGCGCGCCGTGCTCCGGCTGACCCGCGCCGCGCTGGACGGGATGGTCGAGCGCGGGCGTGGCGACATCATCAACGTCGCGTCCGTGTCGGGCTTCGGCGCCGTGATGGCGGGCTCGACGTACCCGGCGAGCAAGGCATGGGTGATCAACTTCAGTGAGTCGCTGTCGCTGGCGGTACGCCGGTCCGGGGTACGGGTTCTCGCGCTGTGCCCCGGGTACACCAGGACCGAGTTCCATCAGCGGGCCGGCATCGACATGTCCGGTACGCCGGCGTGGATGTGGTTGTCCGCCGACGAGGTGGCCGCCGGAGCGTTGCGGGATCTCCGCCGCGGCCGGCTGATCAGCGTTCCCGGCCTGCGGTACAAGGTGCTCGTGTTCGGCATGCGACACGCGCCGATCGCGTTGCTGCGGCGCTTCTCCCCGGATACCCGGGGCCAGACCGTGCGGAAGGATCGGCCATGAGACCAGCGGTGCCACCGGGCGGGGAGCCCCAGCCGGAACCTCTGGCGCAGCCGCAGCCTATGGCCGGCTACGGGTACGCGTACGGCTGGGGACTGGCGTACCCGGACCCTGGTTATCGGTCGGTTGTCCTGATCCCGCGGCCGCCACGGCCGGGTGTGGTGAATCTCGCAGTGATTCTTACCTATCTCGGTGTCGGGCTCTCGCTGGTCGAGGCCGTGGCCGGCATCATATCGCTATACATCGATAGGGGATCGATAACTTCGCAGGTCAACGATGGCATTCAGTCGGATCCGAGTGCGGCGGCCGGGATGGCGGCGTTCGCTCACGCGGCGTTCGGACTCATGCTGGTGGTCGCCATCGTGACCTGGGTGCTGCCCGCGACCGGTGCGGTGGTGACCGCCCTGCTGACCGGGCGCGGCGCCAACCCGGCCCGGATCGTGCTGGCGAGCCTGATGGGTGTCTACGCCCTCTCCAACCTGTGCGGCGGAACATTTGGCCTGGTCAACCTGGGTGGGAAGGGTGAGGCGGTGCGGAATCTGAGCATCCTCGGGGGACTTCTCGACGTAGTGCTGGGCGCACTCGCAGTCACCATCGGCGTTCTGGTGCTCGTACCGTCCGCCAACCGGTACTTCTCCGCCGGCCCGGGTCGTCGGTTCGCGCCATCGAACTAGCAAGTACTCTCGTCGTATGGCAGAGCGCGACGACCTGCGCAAACTCATCTCGGACCTGGCGATCGTCCACGGTCGCGTGGTGTTGTCCTCCGGGCAGGAGGCCAACTACTACGTCGACCTCCGCCGGGTGACGCTCCACCACGCAGCCGCGCCGCTCGTCGGTCAGGTGATGCTGGACCTCACGGCGGACTGGGAGTTCGACGCGGTCGGCGGGCTCACGCTCGGAGCGGATCCGGTTGCCAGCGCCATGCTCCACGCGGCCGCCGCGCGAGGCATTGAACTGGACGCATTCGTAGTGCGTAAGTCTGAGAAAACGCACGGTCTACAGCGGCGCATCGAGGGTCCGGATGTAGCGGGGCGTCGAGTGCTGGCTGTGGAGGACACCTCGACGACGGGGTCGAGCGTCTTGGCCGCTGTGGATGCTTTGAGGGAAGCCGGAGCCTTAGTCGTCGGAGTTGCGGTTATTGTTGATCGTGGCGCGGGGAGCGCCGTTCGGTCCGCAGGGCTGGGTTACCGATCCGCCTATTCGCTGACCGACCTCGGCCTCGCGGTTTGAAAATTTGTCGATTCGGACCTGCGCATATGCAGGCGAATCGATGGTGTAGGTGGAAGGATGGAAGACGTGGGAACTGCGTTGGCCGAAACTGCTTTACCAGCTATCTCGCCGCTTGCCGGCGAACCGATTGAGCGTGCCGATGCCGAGCGCCTCGCGGGAGTGCTCAAAGCACTCGCCGATCCTGCTCGGCTTCGACTGCTCAGTCTGATCCAGTCGGCTCCGGAGGGCGAAGCGTGCGTGTGTGACCTCACCGCACCGCTTGGACTCTCCCAGCCGACCGTGAGTCATCACCTCCGGATCCTCACCGAGGCCGGTCTTCTGGAGCGCGAGAAGCGCGGTGTCTGGGCTTACTACCGCCTGGTGCCGTCGGCGATCGCCGCGATCGCCGATCTGCTGACCCCGCCGCGCAAGCGCGCGACCAAGAAGGCACGCTGACCGGCTCGACACCGGCCGCCTCGCCGGCGGCCGAGTGAACTACGTCGCCGGAGACCTGCGGGACCAGTTGGTCCACGTGGGTTCGGCGGTGGTCGGGGCGGGCCTGGTGGTGGGCTCGGGCGGAAACCTGTCGGCGCGTGAACCGGGCGCCGACGATTTCTGGGTGACCGCGGCCGGGACGTGGCTCGATCGCCTCGACCGGTCCGACTTCTGCCGGGTGAGCATAGCGACGGGCGCGGTGGCCGGCGGCGAATCGCCGCCGGCCACCGGGTCGCATGACCGGTCGGCGGTGACTCCGACCTCGGAACTCGCCCTGCACCTCGCCACGTACCGGGCGAGGCCGGACGTGAACGCCATCGTGCACCTGCACCCGCAGACCGCGGTGCTGCTCGACGCCCTGGACGAACCGGTTCGGATCGTCACCACGGATCACGCGTTCTACCTCCGGAGGGTCAAGCGGACCCCGTTCCACCCGCCCGGCACGGCCGAACTGGCCTCGGTGGCGGCCGACGCGAGCCGGGACGGTACCAACTGCGTGATCCTGGCCCAGCACGGCTGTTCGGTACTCGGCCCGACGGTGGAACTGGCGCACAAGCGCGCCTTCTACCTGGAGGAGGCCGCGACGCTGACATTTCGCGCGATCGGCGCCGGTCTGGCTGACCGGCTCCCGGCGACCCCCGCCGTCAACCGGGCCTGACCGGCAACCTGGCCTGGCCGGCGCCGGCGACCGCTATCCCCGGATCCGCTCGACCTGCTCCCGCTGGGCGGCGCGGCGCTTCTCCCGGCGACCGCGGGCCATCTCCACAAAGATCGGGATCAGCGAGATCAGCACGATCAGCACGATGACCGGCAGCAGGTACGTGTCGATCTTGTCCGCCGGGATCAGGCGCAGGATCTGCTTCGCCAGCGAGTACCCGAGCAGCAGGACCCCGTCGGCCCAGATGATGCTGACGACGACGTTCCAGACGAAGAAGGTACGGGCGGGTACCTCCAGCACACCGGCGATCGGGTTCATGAACGTCCGCACGATCGGGGTGAACCGCGACAACACGATCGCCTTGGCCGGCCCGAACCGGTTGAAGAACTCCTCGGCCTTGTCCACGTACTCCTGCTTGAAGAGCCGGGAATTCGGGCGCTGGAACATCTTCCGGCCGTATCGCGCGCCGAGGAAGTGTCCGAGCTGCGCTCCGGCGACCGCGACGATCGGCGTCACGATCAGCAGCGCGGGTAGCGACAACGTGGTCCCCACGAACTGCGCGGCCACGGGCGAGGACGCCACCCCGGCCATGAAGATCAGCGAATCACCGGGGAAGAAGAAGCCGACCAGCAGGCCGGTCTCGGCGAACACGATGGCCCAGAAGCCGAACAAGCCGACGCTCTGGATCAGATCCTTTGGGTTGAGCAGGCTACCCAGGCTTTCGGCCAGTGCGCGACTCGTCTCGGCGGTATCCACGGCGATAGAGGTTACCGGTGACCGGTATGAGGACCACCCCCGATCCAGGAATCTCTCAGGTTCCGGCGTCCGCCCGGTCCCCCCGGACGTCCGGCGCTGCCGGATCACCGGAGCGCTCCACCTCGAGCAGGCTGGTCTCGTGGCGCTCGGCGTCGTAGGCGACCCTGCCGCCACGCAGGCCGAACAGCCGCTTGGACACCAGCAGGTAGACGACGGCGAAGAGGTTGATCAGCAGGGCGCCGATCCGGATCCAGGTGATCCTTTCGGACAGTTCGTAGATCTCGATCGGCAGCCCGAGCGAGGTGGCGACGACCGCGAAGTACTCCCCCCACCGTTTGAGCAGCCAGAGCCCGGTGCCCTCGACGAGCTGGAGGAGGCCGTAGACCGCCAGCCCCAGCGCCACCCAGGCCAGGGTGCTGGTCTGTGCCTGGATCACCGTCTGGATGCTGTGCACGATCGAGGAGTCCGAGAGGTTGTAGTCGAGCTTGTCGGCGAGCGGCTTGACCAGCGGCAGGTCCTCGTTGAACGCCCTGCGTACGGCGTCGTGGTGGGACCGGAAGCGCCAGACCCCGTACCCGGCGAGCAGCACCAGTACCCCGCGGATCCAGCGTTCGAGCGCGAGCAGCCGCAGGATCACCGCGTCGCGCAGTTCCCGGCCGCGCCGGACCACCGGCGCATCCTCGGCCGGGCCCTCCCGCGCCGGCCCGCCGAGGACGAAGTCGCCGCAGCGCAGGCAGCGCCACGCCTCGCCGAGCGGGGTCTGCGCGTGCAGCCGTCCGCGTAGCTCCGGTTCCGACGGGGCGTACGTGACGTGGCCGTGACGGCCGCACGAGCGCAGGTTCCAGTCCATGCGCCGACGGTAGCGAAACCGATCAACGTCTGCCGGGCGTAGCGTGGGGCAATGCGGTCAAGCGCGCAGCCGCTGTCCAGCGCCGATCCGCACACCGTGCCGACCCGGTACTGGCACCGGTGCTCCGACGGGCGGGTGCAGTGCGACGTCTGCCCCCGCGCGTGCAGGCTGCACGAGGGCCAGCGCGGGCTGTGTTTCGTGCGCGGTCGCGTCGACGACCGGGTGGTGCTGGCCACCTACGGCCGCTCCAGCGGGTTCTGCGTCGATCCGGTGGAGAAGAAGCCGCTGCACCACTTCCTGCCCGGGACCCCCGTGCTGTCCTTCGGTACCGCGGGCTGCAACCTGGCGTGCCGGTTCTGCCAGAACTGGGACATCTCCAAGTCCCGGGAGATCGACACGCTGTCCGCGTCCGCTTCCCCGGAGGCGCTCGCCGAGGCGGCGGTCCGGCTCGGCTGCCGCAGCATCGCGTTCACCTACAACGACCCGGTGATCTTCATGGAGTACGCGATGGATGTCGCGGACGCCTGCCGGGACAGGGGCGTACGCGCGGTGGCGGTCAGCGCCGGGTACGTCAACGCCGAGCCGCGGCGGGAGTTCTTCGGGCACCTGGACGCGGCCAACATCGATCTCAAGGCGTTCACCGACACGTTCTACGAGAAGATCACCTTTGCCCGGTTGCCGGCGGTCCTGGAGACCCTGGAGTACCTGAGGTCGACCGAGGTCTGGTTCGAGGTCACCACGCTGCTGATCCCCGGCCACAACGACGGGGACGCGGAGATCGCGGCCGAGTGCGCCTGGTTCGCCGAGCACCTGGGCCCCGACGTGCCGCTGCACTTCTCCGCCTTCCACCCGGACTTCAAAATGCGCGACGTGCCGCGGACCCCGCCCGAGACGCTGCACCGGGCCCGGCGGATCGCGCTGGAGCACGGGCTGCGGTTCGTCTACACCGGCAACGTGCACGATCCGGCCGGCGGCACCACCGCCTGCCCGGGCTGTGCGGCGCCGGTGGTGGTCCGCGACTGGTACCGGATCGAGGAGTACCGGCTGACCGGCCGGGGCGCCTGCGTCCACTGTGGATACCAGCTGCCCGGGGTGTACGACGGCCCCGCCGGGACCTGGGGAGCCCGGCGGCTCCCGGTCCTGCTGGATGCCGGCTAGCCGATGCCTCTCCTGCCGTCACCGGACCCGGCCTCCCGCCGGCCCCGCGCTCCGGCCGTGGCCGGCCAGTTCTACCTGGCCGACCCGGCCGGACTCGCCGACCAGGTCGACCGGCTCCTCGACGCGGTACCGGTGCCGGACGGTGAGCCGTTGGCCCCCGCGTACGTCGTGCCGCACGCCGGGTACCGGTACTCCGGCCCGACCGCGGCGCACGTCTACGCCCGGCTGCGTACCCACGCGGAGGGGATCCGCCGGGTGATCCTGCTCGGGCCGGCGCACCGCGTACCGGTGGTCGGCTGCGTGGTACCGGCCGCCGACGGCTGGCTCACGCCGCTCGGCGAGGTGCCGGTCGACACCGCGGCCGTGGCGGCGCTGGCCGGCGACGGGTACGCGCGGGTCGACGACCGTCCGCTGGCGCCCGAACACTCGCTGGAGGTCCAGTTGCCGTTCCTGCAACGGCTGGTCGGTCGGGGCGACCCAGTGCCCGGCGGGACCCCGGCGAACGGGCCGCGGCCGGCGCCGATCCCGGTGCTGCCGATGGTCGTCGGTGCGGGCACCCCGGACGACGTGGCGCGGACGCTGGCCGCCGCGGTGCGCGCGACCGGGCCGGGCACGGTCATCCTGTGCAGCACCGACCTGTCGCACTACCAGAGCGAAGCGGCGGCGTACGTGCAGGACTCCCGTACCGTCCAGGCGGTGCTGGACCTGGCCGCCGCGCGGATCGGCCGGTACGACGCCTGCGGCGTGTTCGCGCTGCGGGGGCTGCTCGGGTACGCCCGCGACGCCGGCCTGCGCCCCGCGCTGCTGCACCGCAGCACGTCGGCCGATGCCAGCGGGGACCGCTCCCGGGTCGTCGGCTACGCCGCCCTCGCCCTGCACGCCTGACCCCGCCGCATTCGCTCGCCGTCCGACGCAATGTCTGGAGGCCGTCGATCCGTCATAGGTTCCGAGGACCTCGGAGGTGAGCGTGACGTATGAGGAGTTCGCCAACGCCCGGCTGCCGGCGCTGCTGCGGTACGCGGCGGTACTGACGGGCGACCCGCACCTGGCGGCCGACATCGTCCAGGAAACGATGATCCGCGTACACCTGAAATGGCGGCAGGTATCCGCGGCGACCGCGCCGGAGCGCTACGTCAAGCGGATGGTCACCAACGCTTTCGTGGACTGGCGGCGGGGCTCCTGGCTGCGGCGCGTGATCCTGCGCGGCGAGCCCGGCGAGCCGGCCGGCGCCCTGGCGCCCACCCCGGACCACGCGGCGGGTAGCGCCGAGCGCGACCAGATGTGGCGCTGGCTGGCCCAACTGCCGCGCCGCCAGCGCGCCGCGCTGGTGCTGCGCTACTACGAGGATCTCAGCGATACGGAGATCGCCGACCTGCTCGGCTGCACGGTCGGTACAGTCCGCGCCCACATTTCCCGGGCGCTGGGCACGTTGCGGACCGAGGTGGTCCCGGCATCCCACCGTGGAGGCTTTGATGAACGAAGATGACCTGCGGGTGCTCCTGACCCGTCATGAGGAGCTTGCTCCACCCTCGGGGCCGGTGGCGGCCGCGATCGATGCCGGGTACCGGCGGCGGCGCCGGTGGCGGGGTGCCTGGCGGGCCGGGGGCGTCACTCTCGTGGCGGTCGCGCTGGTGGCAGGGTCGGCGGCGGTGATGAACCGGTGGCCGGTCGGTGGCGCTCCCGCGCTGTCGGCGGGGTCGGTGCCCTCGACCGGTCCGGGCATGGCCGGTCGGGGTATCGCCACGAACAGTGCCGCCCCGATCGACGGGAGGCCCCTGAATGTGCTGGTGGTGGCGGTCGACGACGCTGCCGCCAACGCCGATCCGCGGGGGATGGTGATGCACGTCACCGCCACGGGGAAGCAGGCCTACCTGATCCCGGTCGACGAGCAGCTCAGAGGCGCCGGTCTGGCCGCGGCGTACCACTCCGGTGGCATCGAGGCGGCAGGTCGCGCTGCCAGCCGGGCACTCGGCGGTTCGGGTAAGCCGGCCCTGGACGCCGCCGTCGCCGTCACGTACTCCGGGGTGCAGGCGGCCATCGACGCGGCGGGCGGGCTCACCTGGTGCCCCGCCAGCGGTTGCGCGCACTTCAAGGGCTCCGACGTGATCAAGTTTCTGCGCCAGCAGCCGCTGGACGAGGGCCTGTCCATGGTCCTCGAAGCGCTGCAACGGCTGACCCCCACCATCGATCCGGATCGGCTCGACCAGGAGCTGATGGCCGGGGGCCCGAACAACATCGTCCTCGACAACGGCGGCATTCCGACCGCCGGCCTGCTGGGCCGGATCCGCGGGTTGGATCAGCTCATCGAGCTGAAGGAGCCCGCGTCGGCGGCCGACGGGGCAGCCCGGTACGCGAAGCTGTTCGGCGCCGACTCCGACGCGTACCTGTCGCTCCAGGCAAACGGGGGCGTGAGCGGCAACTGACCGACGCCGACGGGATCACCGTGGCGGCGTGCCCGCCGCGGTGATCCCGCTCGAACGGTCAGCGGTAGTCGTCGTCGAAGTCGACCACCTGGGCCTGTTCGATCGCGTCCCACTCGTTGACCTCGATGTCGCGGTCCACGTTCACCGGGCCCTCGTCCCGCTCCCCCGCGGGGGAGGCCGGCATGGACTGTTCGAAGGCATCCTCGGCGGGGGCCTCGAGGTCGCGCCGGTCCGGGTCGAGGTCCGCGTCCCGGCCCAGGCCAATGCCCGGTTCGAGGTTTGCGTTCGGGTCGCTGAACTCCGGTTCGGTCATGGTCACCTCCTGGCAACCACGGTACGACCTGTCAGCGCCCGGCGCAGGGCGTCGCGGGTAGGGCACCCACGATGTGATCGGCCTGGTGACGTGCGGGATACTGCCGTTTCAGGACAGTGCGTCGCGGCCCGGCACTGGAGCCGGACCGGCCGGGCGGCGCTATCCAGCCACCGCCAGCCAGTGCAGCCAAGGAGCGTTCCAGATGCCCATCGCTTCCCCCGAGGTTTACGCCGAGATGCTCGATCGCGCCAAGGCCGGCGCGTTCGCCTACCCGGCGATCAATGTCACCTCCTCGCAGACGCTCAACGCCGCGATCCGCGGCTTCGCCGAGGCGCAGAGCGACGGCATTCTCCAGGTGTCCACCGGCGGCGCCGAGTACGCCTCCGGCCCGACCGTGAAGAACATGGTCACCGGGGCCGTGGCGCTGGCGACGTACGCCACCGAGGTAGCCAAGAACTACAGCGTGAACATCGCGCTGCACACCGACCACTGCCCCAAGGACAAGCTGGACGGCTTCGTCCGGCCGCTGCTGGCGATCTCCAAGGAGCGGGTCGCCCGGGGCGAGGCGCCGCTGTTCCAGTCGCACATGTTCGACGGGTCCGCGGTGCCGCTGGACGAGAACCTGCGGATCGCCGAGGAGTTGCTCGCCGCCGCGGCCGCCGCGCACGTCGTACTGGAGATCGAGGTCGGCGTCGTGGGTGGCGAGGAGGACGGCGTCGCCAACGAGATCAACGAGAAGCTGTACAGCACGGTCGAGGACGGCCTGGCCACGGCCGCCGCGCTCGGACTGGGCGAGAAGGGCCGGTACATCACCGCGCTGACCTTCGGCAACGTGCACGGCGTGTACAAGCCCGGTAACGTCAAGTTGCGTCCGGAGATCCTCAAGCAGATCCAGGACGCGGTCGGCGAGAAGTACGGCGTCACCAAGCCGCTGGATCTGGTGTTCCACGGCGGCTCGGGCTCCCTCCTCGAGGAGATCCGCGAGGCGCTCGACTACGGCGTCGTGAAGATGAACATCGACACCGACACCCAGTACGCGTTCACCCGCCCGGTCGCCGCACACATGTTCACCAACTACGACGGTGTGCTGAAGGTGGACGGCGAGGTCGGCAACAAGAAGGCGTACGACCCCCGGGTCTGGGGCCGGCTGGCCGAGGAGGGCCTGGCGCAGCGGGTCGTGGAGGCCTGCGAGAGCCTGCGCTCGACCGGTACCAGCCTCGGTAAGTGACCTACCTGCCGAAACAGGACGAGAGCCCGGCGGCTCGCGCCACCGGGCTCTCCTTACCGGGTCCTGGGGAGGCTCCGGACCTCCATTTCTACTCCGGTACGGCGTGCGACAGAACCACCGGTTGCGTGAGCAACGACTCAGCCTTTCAGGCGAGCCCTTCGACGAACGGCGAGGTTGAATGAGCGGCATGCGGAATCTGCTGCCCGAACCGCCGGCTACCCGGCTGCCCCTGGACGCCGAGGCCAGCGCCGCGCTGGAGAGCGCCGCGCCCGGCGCGGAGAAAGAGGTCGCGGGGCGGTTCCCGACGTACAGCGAGGCCTGGGCCACGCTCGCGAAGGGCTCGATGGACGCCGGCGACCCGGTGACCGCGTACGCGTATGCCCGCACCGGGTACCACCGGGGCCTGGATCAGCTACGCCGGGCGGGGTGGCGGGGCAGCGGCCCGGTGCCCTGGTCGCACGAGCCGAACCGGGGTTTCCTGCGCTGCCTGCACCAGCTTGCGCTGGCGGCCGACGCCATCGGCGAGTCGGACGAGGCGGCACGATGCGCGCAGTTCCTGCGCGACTGCGACCCCTCGGCCGCCGACGCCCTGACCGGCTGATCCGTATCGTTCCCGACCGACCCGGGTTGCCGCTGGGCGACCCGGGTCGCTTTCTGCCGGCCAGACCCGTGCCGCTCGACGGCCCGCTCGCCGGCTCGTGCGTCGGTCCGCCCTTCGGCCGGTGCACCCGCGGGGTCCGCCGGCCCCGTTCTCGCTACAGACCCTCGGCGACCGCCGAGGCCACCCGCAGCCAGGCCTGCTTCGTCGCGCCGGACAGCAGGCCGTACCGCAGGGGCTCACCGGAGTCGATCAGGCGCTCGTACGGGGCCAGCAGCACCGCCCGGGTACGCGCGGCGAAGTGCCGCCGGATCGCCGGAAGGTCGATCTCCTTGCGGCTGGGTGGCATGGAGACCACGGTGACCGCCTGCCGGACCAGCCGCTGCCGGCCGGACTGCTCCAGATGGTCGAGCATCCGGGCGGCCGTCTCGGCGGAGTCGTTGCGGGCCGACATGGTGACGACGAGCTGATCGGTGGCGTCGATCGCGGCCTGCCAGTTTTCGGCCCGGACGTTGTTGCCGGTGTCCACCATGATCAACTTATAGAACCGGCTGACCACCTCGCGAATGTCCGCGAACGCGCCGGCGGTCAGCATCTCCCCGGCGGTGGCGGACTCGTCGCTGGCGAGGACGTCGAACATGCCCTCACCCTGTGCCCGCACGTACTGCGACAGGTCGCCGACGCGGCCGTGCGGCCCGCTGAAGTGGTCGAGGTCGCGCAGGAGATCCCGGACGGTACGGGCGTGGAAGTCCTGCTGGGCGCGCATGCCCAGGGTGCCCTGGGTCTCGTTGTTGTCCCAGGCCAGCACGTACCCGCCGCGGCGCTGGCCGAAGGTCATGGCGAGCAGCAGTACGGCGACGGTCTTACCCGCGCCACCCTTCGGGTTGACGACGGTGACCTGCCGCAACCCGCCGAAGTTGCGCCGGACCATCTCGATCTGGTGGATGACCTCACGCTCGTGCGCCCCGGGTGCGAGCTTGACCAGGCCCAGTGAGCCACGGCTGACGGCGCCACGCAGGCCGAAACGGGCCACCGGGTCGGCCGGGCGGACGACCCTGCGCCGGGCGAACTCGTCGGCGGTCGGGATGGCCGGGTCCCTCACCGGCGCCATCGGCGCGGGCGCCGTCGACAGGGTTGCCGGGTGCGGCGGGGACTGGGGAGCGGGCAGGAACTGCTGCGGCACGGGCAGGGCGGGAGCCGGCATCGGCACGGGCAGCGGCGGGGACCCGTACGGCGGGTACGGCGGGGGCGGGTACGGCGACGTGGGCGCGGCCATCGGCCAGGGGGCGAGCTGCTGTCCCGGACCCTGCTGCTGGGTCTGGCCCCGGTCTTCGTACTGACCGGGGCTCTGCTGGTAGCCCGGAGCCGGGTACTGACCGGGGCTCAGCTGCTGGGTCTGGCCCAGGTCTTCGTACTGGCCGGGGTCCGGCTGGTGGCCGGGCCCCGGGAGTGCGGCCCGGACCGGTCCCGGCCCCTGCGGTCCGGCCTGGACTGGCCCCGGCCCGGGGAGTGCGGCCTGGACCGGTCCCGGCATAGGGGCGGGTGGCGGCGGTGCCTGCGCCGGGGGCTGCTGCGTCGGGCCCGGGCCTGACGCCGGCGATCGGGCGGTGGCCCGGTGTGGGTTGGCCGGATCGGCGGCCGGCTGGTCGGGAACGGTGGCCGGATCCTGTCGTTGTGGCGGCTCCGCCCAGGGCGAGACCGGACCGGTACCGCGGCCGGCCCCGTTGGCCTGCGCGACGGCGTCCCGCCAATCCGGGGGCGACTGCTCGGGAGCCAGCGGGAACCGGACGCTCGCCGCGGGACCCGCTCCGTTCCCCGCCGCCGACGCTGGAGCGCCCGGGACGGGGCCCGGCGCCGCCGGCGGAGGAGTGCCCGTGACGGGGCCTGGGGCCGCCGGCGCTGGAGTGCTCGGGACGGGGCCTGGCAGCGGTGGAGCGTCGGGGTCCGGCAGCGGCGCGCCCGAGGTCGGTGCCCCCGGCCAGGTCGGCGGGCCGGCGGGTGGCCATCCGGGGCCGGAATGATCGGGTTCGGCCGGCTCATCGGGACGGGGGTGTGCGTCAGGCCCGTCCGGTCCGCTCCGCTGCCCGGGGACCTCCGGTCCGCCCTGTTGCGGCCGCACCACCAACTCGTCCGGGGGCCAGAACTGATCCTGATCGGACACCGCCACCTGGTTCACCTCCCCCGGCGAATGTTACGGCCGGTATCAGGATCGGTACACTCCCCATGCCTCCCGCTCGGTCCACCAGCTGCGCTTACGGCCCAGGGTGCCGGCCACCCCGTCGTCGAGGAACTCGACCTCACCGAGCGGAGTCACCGCGACCGCACGGCCACGGGCTCGGCGGACCTCCACCCGTACCCGGCGGCGTGCCAGCCGCGTACGCACCACCACCGGTACCGCGACGGCGACGTTGACCAGCCCGTCGGACGGGTCCGCCCCGGGCGCCAGGGGCAGCCCGTCGACCACCGCGTATTCGTCGTCGTTGGCGATCGCGCAGGCCACGATCTGCTCGTCCGGCGAGGCGAGCACCGCGTCGTCGACCTCGATCCGGGCGGCCCAGGTCTTCTGGCCGCCGATCAGCGCGCCCTGGAGGGTGATCGATCCGCCGTCGTTGCGCAGCAGGTCCAGCCGCTCCACCGTGCCGCCGAGCACCGCCTTGGCGACCTGCGCGGGGTCGGTGGGCAGGCCGAACTCGGCCGGGCGGTTGAGCGGCAGGATGCCGATCGGCGGCAGGTCGGGCACGGTACGGCCGGCGGGCAGGTCGGCCGGGCGCCGGCTGGGTGGCGGCGCGTACCGGCGGACCATCCGCCGTACCACCGCTCGCACCTGGCCGTCCGCGGCGGCCGCGACGATCAGTCGGGGCCCGTCGGTCGCGGGCCAGGTCAGCCCGTCGGGCCGGGCCGGGCCGTCCAGCCGGGCGATCACCGCGTCGATCTCCTCGTCGGAGCAGGCCATCGGCGTGGACACCGTCGCGCCTTCGGCGGTCAGCGCGTCGGCGCACGCCATGACCTGGGCGCGCGGTCGCGCCGCGCCGCCGCAGGCGCACCCACCGCCGCCGCAGCCCGTGCCGTCGGACAGCGACAACAGCACCACCTCGTACACCCGGATCGGCCTCCTGTCGTTGACTCCGTGCTGCCCGCGCCTACCCGCTTGTTAGCCTGGCACCCCGGGGGTTTGGGGATGCCGCGGCACCCTGCCCGGCCCACCCCCTCCAGGCGAGAGGCCAAGATGCCAGCGATCGTGCTGATCGGTGCCCAGTGGGGCGACGAGGGCAAGGGAAAGGTTACCGACCTGCTCGGCGGGCAGGTCGGGTACGTGGTGCGCTACCAGGGCGGAAACAACGCCGGGCACACCGTGATCACGCCGGACGGCGAGAAGTACGCGCTGCATCTGCTGCCCTCCGGGGTCCTCACCCCGGGCTGCACCCCGGTGATCGGCAACGGCGTGGTGATCGACCCGAAGGTACTGATCGAGGAGATCGACGGGCTGGCCGAGCGCGGCGTCTCCTGCGACCTGCTGCTCATCTCGGCCGACGCACACCTGATCATGCCGCATCACCGGGCGCTGGACCGGGTGGTCGAGCGCTACCTGGGATCGTCCCGCATCGGTACGACCGGGAGGGGGATCGGGCCGACGTACGCCGACAAGGTGGCACGCACCGGCATCCGTGTGCAGGACCTGCTGGACCCGGGCATTCTCCAGGAAAAACTGGAACTGGTGCTGCGGGAGAAGAACCAGATCCTGGTCAAGGTCTACAACCGCAAGGCGATCGACGTGGCCGCGGTGGTCGAGGAGTACCTGGGGTACGCGGAGCGGCTGCGCCCGTACATCGCGGATACCCGCCTCGTGCTGGCCGAGGCGCTGGAGAGCGGGGAGACGGTCCTGCTGGAAGGCGCCCAGGCCACCCTGCTCGACGTTGATCATGGCACCTACCCGTTCGTGACCTCGTCGAACCCGACCTCGGGCGGGGCGTGCGTGGGATCGGGCATCCCGCCCACCCGGATCTCCCAGGTCATCGGCGTGATCAAGGCGTACACCACCCGGGTCGGCGCCGGCCCGTTCCCGACCGAGCTGTTCGACGAGAACGGCCAGCACCTGCTCAAGGTCGGCGGCGAGTACGGCACCACCACCGGCCGGGAGCGCCGCTGCGGCTGGTTCGACGCCGTGGTCGGCCGGTACGCGGTCCGGGTCAACGGCATCACCGACCTGGTGGTCACCAAGCTGGACGTGATGTCCGGCATGGAGCAGGTGCCGATCTGCGTCGGGTACGAGGTGGACGGCCACCGGGTGGATCACATGCCCATGACGCAGACGGCGTTCCACCACGCCAAGCCGGTCTACGAGGAGCTGCCCGGCTGGGGGGAGGACATCTCCAAGGCGCGCACCTTCGACGAGCTGCCGGTCAACGCGCAGCGCTACGTGGAGCGCATCGAGGAGCTGTGCGGCACCCGGGTGAGTGTGATCGGGGTCGGTCCCGGTCGCGAGGAGAATGTGATCCGCCACTCACTCGTCTGAGCGGGCACGGGCCGGCCGCCGTGGCGGGCCTCGCCGGGAGCCGTTCCGGTCAGGCGTTTCGGTAGCATCTGGACCCGTGCTCGTACTTCTGCTCGGCTCCGGTGGCCGTGAGCACGCGCTCGCCACCGCGCTGGCCGCCGACCCCGCCGTCACGGCGCTGCACTGCGCCCCCGGCAACCCCGGCATCGGCCGGCTCGCCCGGCTGCATCCGGTCGATCTCGCCGATGTCGACGCGATCGCCGGGCTGGCGGTGGAGTTGGGCGCCGACCTGGTGGTGATCGGGCCGGAGGCGCCGCTCGTGGCCGGGGCCGCCGACGCCATCCGGGCGAAGGGCATCGCGTGCTTCGGCCCGTCCCAGGCGGCGGCCAGGCTGGAGGGCTCGAAGGACTTCGCCAAGTCGGTGATGGCGGCGGCCGGGGTGCCGACCGCCCGGTCGCGTACCTGCACCGACGCCGACGAGGTGGCCGCCGCGCTGGACGAGTTCGGCGCGCCGTACGTGGTGAAGGACGACGGCTTGGCGGCCGGCAAGGGCGTGATCGTGACCGGGGACCGCGCCGCCGCGCTCGCCCACGCGCAGGCGTGTGGCCGGGTGGTGGTGGAGGAGTTCCTGGCCGGTCCCGAGGTCTCGCTGTTCGTGGTCACCGACGGGATCACCGCCCGGCCGCTGGTGCCGGCGCAGGACTTCAAACGCATCGGCGACGGCGACACCGGTCCGAACACCGGCGGCATGGGTGCCTACGCGCCACTGCCCTGGGCCCCCCCGACCCTGGTCGACGGGGTCCTGCGGAGCGTGGTCGAGCCGACGCTGGTGCAGATGCGCGAGCGGGGGGCGCCGTTCGCCGGGCTGCTCTACGTCGGCCTGGTGCTGACCGCCGACGGGCCGAAGGTGATCGAGTTCAACTGCCGGTTCGGCGACCCGGAGACCCAGGTCGTGCTCGCCCTGCTGGACAGCCCGCTGGCGGGGCTGCTGCACGCCGCCGCCGTGGGCCGCCTGGCCGGGCAGCCGCCGCTGCGGTGGCGCCCCGGCTCGGCGGTCACCGTGGTCGTGGCGGCGGCGGATTATCCGGGTACGCCGAGGGTCGGCGACGTGATCACCGGAGCCGAGGTACCGGGCGTGATCCAGGCGGGTACCACCCGGCGGGCGGACGGCGCACTGGCCAGCGCGGGCGGCCGGGTGCTGTCCTGTACCGGGGTCGGACCGACCCTCGCGGCGGCCCGCGACGCGGCGTACGCGCTGCTCGGCGGCGTGACGCTGGCCGGCTCCCGGCACCGGACCGACATCGCCGCCGCGGCGATCGAGGGTCGCGTCACGATCCCGGGCGCCGCCCGGCCCTGACCGGCACGGACGGCTCCCGACTCACCAGGGCACGACTCACCAGGGCAGTTCGCGGGGCACCACCTTGCCGGTGGCGTTGCGCGGCAGGGAGCGGACGAACCGTACGTCCCGCGGTACCGCGAACCGCGCCAGGTGCCGGCGCACGTACTCCCGTACCGCCGCCGGGTCGAGGATCTCGCCGGGTTGCAGCGCGATCCACGCGGCCAGCCGCTGCCCGAACTCCGGGTCCGGCACGCCGACCACCGCCACCTCGCGTACCTGCGGAAGCTCCGCCAGCACGTTTTCGACCTCGGACGGGAACACGTTCTCGCCACCGGAGACGATCATGTCGTCCTCGCGGCCGTCGACGAACAGCAGCCCGTCCTGGTTCTGGTGACCGAGGTCACCGGTTGCCAGCAGCCCGTCGAGCGTCTCCCGGCTGGCCCCGTTGGTGTACCCCTCGAACAGCATCTCGTTGGACACGAAGATGCGACCGGTCTGCCCGCGTGCCATCTCGCGACCGGCCTGCGACACGATCGCGATCCGGGTACCGTGCGGCGGCCGGCCCGCCGTGTTCGGAGCGCGGCGCAGGTCCTCCGGGGTGGCGATGCTCGCCCAGGACGCCTCGGTGGAGCCGTACAGGTTGTAGAGCACGTCGCCGTACGCGTTCATGAACCGGGTGGCCAGGCCGCCGGGCAGCGCCGAACCGCTGACCGCCACCACGTTCAGCGGGGTCGGCCGGGGCGGCACCTCCAGCAGCCGCTGGAGCATCACCGGTACGGCGAACAGCGACGTGCAGTCGTTCTCGATGACGCAGGCCAGCGCCTCGGCCGGGTCGAACCGGCGCTGGAGCACGATGGTGGCGCGCAGGGCCAGGCCGACCTGCAACGCGGCCAGCCCCCAGGTGTGGAAGACCGGTGCGGCGATCAGCATCCGTGACCGGGCGTTCACCGGGATCCGGGAGATGACGCTGGCCAGCGGCGCGAACCCGGCCGGGGTGCGCCGCCGGGCACCCTTGGGTGCTCCCGTCGTACCGGAGGTGAGCACGATGGTGCGCCCCTCCCGCTCGGGCGGACGCATGTTGCCCGGCGGGGCGGTGGCCATCACCTCTTCGACCCCGGACTCGTCCAGCCGTTCGACCTTGCGGGGAAGCGCCACCGCGTGCTCGGTGAACTCCGAGTCGTGGATCAGTATCCGCAGCCGCTGCTCCTCGGCGACGACCGCCAACTGAGAGGGGGACAGGCCGGTGTTGACCAGTACCGCGTCGGCGCCGAGCAGGCTGGCGGCGACCATCCCCTCGATCAGGCCGCCGTGGTTGCGGCAGAGCAGCCCGATCCGGTCGGTGGGCTGCACTCCGCATGCGCCGTGGAGTGCGCCGGCCAGCCGTTCGGCGCGGGAGAGCAGCTCACCGTAGGTGAGCCGGCCGGGCTGTGGGCCGGCCGCCTCGCCGGGCAGGGCGGGGAGTTTCCGGTCGTCGATGATCGCGATGCGGTCGGGGTCGCGGGCTGCCGCCGAGCGCAGCTCACCGCCGAGGCCGAAGCCCCAGCGACGCAGCGCGGCCATCTGGCGCATCACCTTGGTGGGCGAGCCCGGCGAGAGCAGGCCGCGGCGCGCGAGAGTGGCGATGGTGAATGACATGTCCACGATGGATCTCGACCTCCGATGCCACCGCTGAGGGGTTCAGCGGATCTGCATGCCAGAGATCGCCCGGGATACCACAAGCCGTTGAATCTCCGACGTACCCTCGAAGATCGTATATATCTTCGCGTCTCGGTACCAGCGCTCAACTGGGTGTTCGCGCAGATACCCTGCGCCACCGAGGATCTGTACCGCCTTCTCGGCCACCGCCACGGCGACCTCACCGGCCTTCAATTTGCTCATCGAGCCCTCGCCGGCCTCGAACCGCCGGTTGTTGCGACCCATCCACGCCGCACGCCAGACCAGCAGCCGGGCGGCATCGATCTCGGTGCGCATGTCGGCCAGGGCGAACGCGATGGCCTGGTTCTCGATGATCGGCCGGCCGAACTGCACCCGGGCCTTCGCGTACTCCAGCGCGTACTCGTACGCCGCCCGCGCGATACCGAGTGCCTGTGCACCGACCGTGGGTCGGGACAGCTCGAACGTGCGCATCGCCGCCTGGCCCGCGGCCCGGGTGCCCTCCCGTGCCCGGGCCAGCCGCTCCTCCAGGGCGTCCCGGCCGCCGAGCAGGCAGCGTCCGGGCACCCGTACCTCGTCGAGGAACACGTCGGCGGTGTGCGAGGCCCGCAGCCCGAGCTTCTTGAGCTTCTTCGTGCCGACCAGCCCGGCGGTACCCGGAGGGACGACGAACGCGGCCTGCCCGCGGGAGCCCAGCGAGGGGTCGATGCTGGCCGTCACGACGTGCACGTTGGCGATGCCGCCGTTGGTCGCGTAGGCCTTCTGCCCGCTCAGCACCCATTCGTCGGCGGCCTCGTCGTACCGTGCCCGGGTGCGCATGGCGGCGACGTCCGAGCCGGCTTCGGGTTCCGTGGTGCAGAACGCGGCGACCTTGGGATCGTCGACGTCACCGAAGCACTGCGGCACCCATTCGAGCATCTGCTCCGGGGTACCCGTGCCGTAGATGGCCGCGACCGCCAGGCCGGTACCCATCAGGGCCATCCCGATCCCGGCGTCGCCCCAGAACAGCTCCTCGCTGGCCAGGCACAGCGACAGCCCGGTGGGGTCGGACCAGCAGTTGGCGAGGAATTCGAAGCCGTACAGCCCGATCTTCGCGGCCTGCTTGATGACCGGCCAGGGGGTCTCCTCGCGGGCGTCCCATTCCGCGGCGGCGGGACGCACGACCTCGTCGGCGAAGCCGTGCACCCAGTCCCGCAGGTCCCGCTGCTCCTCGTTCAGGTCGAGCGAGAACTCCGGCATCGTCGGCCCCTTCCGGTCAGCTGCGTTCGTGCGAGGCTGCGTTCGTGCGACAGGTGGCTGGCGGTCACGCCTTCGGGATGTCGAAGAGGTTGGCGATGTTGGCCGCGAGCCCGAGGTCGCCCTTTGCCTTGAGCTTGCCGGTCATGAACATCATCACCGGGTTGCCGATCCCGGAGACCACCTTGAGGAAGTCGCCGGCGCCCATGGTGAGGGACAGCTTGGGGTCGTTCACCGGCTCCGGCGACAGCGTGCACTTGCCGTCGGCGATGACCAGTTCGTAGGTGTCGACGCCACCGTCCGGCCGGTCGCCGACGTTCCAGTGGATCACCGCGTTGGTCGAGCCGGCGCGGTCCGCCCGGAACAGGGTGGGCATCCGCGTGAAGATCGCGTCCAGCACCTTGCCGCGCTGCTCGCCCTGCATGACCGCCTTGACCTGGTCGGCCGACGCGCTCTTGACGATCTGGGCGAACTGCTTCGGATCTACCGAGCCGAGGTCCGAGAGATCGAAGTCTGTCATGCTGTCCTCCAGTGGCGGCTAGCTAAGCTACTGGTGCGTAACCTTACGCGTGAGTAGGTATCATCGCAACCGTGCACGCCGTATCGAAGAAGCGCCTCCCCAGGGCGGTACGCGAGCAGCAGATGCTCGATGCCGCGGTGGCCGTCTTCTCCGCGGCCGGCTTCCACGACGCGTCCATGGACGAGATCGCGGCCCGCGCCGGCATCTCCAAACCCATGGTCTACGCGTACCTGGGCAGCAAGGAAGAGCTGTTCATCGCGTGCCTGCACCGCGAGGGCACCCGGCTGATGGAGGCGATCGCCTCGGCGGTGGCACCCCCGCTCCCGTTGCCGCCCGGACCCCCGCACCCGCCGGCGTCCGCGCCGCTACCGGTCGGCTCCGCTGCCGGTCACCAGAGCGGCTCCGTCGCCGCTGCCGGGGACGGTGGCGGAACGCTGCCGCCGGACGAGCAGTTGTGGCGCGGGCTGCGCGCGTTCTTCACCTTCGTCGGCGACCACCGGGACGGCTGGTCGGTGCTCTACCGGCAGGCCCGCGGGCAGGCCCCGTTCACGGCCGAACTGGCCGCGATGCGGGCGCGCATGGTCGACGTGGTGGCCGGCCTGCTCGCCCGGGTGATCGCGGCCGGTGGCCGGCAGCCCCGCCCGGCGGACGTCATGGCGATGGCGTACGCGCTGGTCGGCGCGGGCGAGTCGCTCGCCGACTGGGTGGTCGACCACGTCGAGGAGTCGGCCGAGGTCACGGCGACGCGGCTGATGAACTTCGTCTGGCTCGGCGCGGGCGAACTGCTGCGCGGCGCGACCTGGCGACCGACCGCTGGCGGGGACGCCGGATAGGGCGCCGACCGGGTGCCGGCGGGGACACCGAACAGGGTCAGCCGGTGATGCTGCCGGTGAGGTGCGGCCGGCCGGACTTCGCGTCGTGCAACCCGAGCGTCCAGCCGTCCTCCGTCCGGTCGGCGCTGAACCCGACCGACGCCGGGAGCAGGATCGGCAGCTTGAACGAGACCTCCACCCCGTACGCGTCCGGCAGCCGGCCCTCCAGAGCGGCGAGACAGCGGGCCTTGCTCCACATCCCGTGCGCGATCGTCCGCGGGAAGCCGAAGGCGCGGGCGCCCAGGCGCGAGGTGTGGATCGGGTTGTGGTCGCCGGACACCTCGGCGTAGCGCGGGCCGACCTCCCGCCCGATCCGCCACACCGCGCTGGGCTGAGGAACAGGCGACCGCTCGCCCCCGGCCATCCGGTCCTCGCGCGGTGCGGCCGGCTTCTCCCTGTGCAGGTACGTGGAGATTCCCCGCCACACCACCTCGTCGTCGACCGAGGCCGTCGCCCGTACGTCGAACTGCCGGCCACGCTCGTGCGCCCGCAGGTCCGCCGCCCGTACCGTGAACTCCAGCCGTTCACCTGCGTCGATCGGCCGCCGTACCTCGATCCGGTTGGCGATGTGCACCACGCCGACGACCCGTACCGGGAAGTCCACTGTGGACATCAGCTGCATGGCGAGCGGGAACGCCAGGACGTGCGGGTACGTCGGCGAGAGCTGGTCGGCCAGCCGGTACCCGCACACCCGGTTGTAGGCCGCCAGGTGCTCCCGATCGACGGAGACCCCGCGCAGCACCAGGGTGGTGTCCGGCAGCTCGGTCGCGGACCGGCGGCGCAACTGGCCGAGGGCCGCCCGGCGGTAGATGGCGCCGGTACCGGGTGCGGCGACCAGCTCGATGACCTCTGTCACGTCACGCTCCCAGCAGCGACTGGCCGCAGACCCGCACCACGTTGCCGGTCACCCCGGCCGATCCCGGATTGGCCAACCAGGCGATCGTCTCGGCCACGTCGATGGGCAGGCCGCCTTGGTTCATGCTGTTGAGCCGGCGCCCCGCCTCGCGGACGAACATCGGCATCTTCGCGGTCATCGCCGTCTCGATGAAGCCGGGCGCGACCGCGTTGACGGTGATGCCCGCCTCGGCGAGGGCCGGCGCGGTGGACTGGACCAGGCCGATCACGCCGGCCTTCGACGTGGCGTAGTTGGTCTGGCCACGGTTGCCCGCGATGCCGGCGATCGAGGCCACCCCGATCAGCCGTCCGCCCCGCGGCACCAGATTCTCGGCGAGCAGCGCCTGGTTGACCCGTTCCTGGCTGGACAGGTTGACGTCGAGCACCGGATCCCACAGCTCCGGGGTCATCCGGGCGATCGTCTTGTCGCGGGTGATGCCGGCGTTGTGCACCACGATGTCGACGCCGCCGTGCCTGGCCTGGAGGTGCTCGGCGAGCCGGGCCGGCGCGTCGGCCGCGGTGAGGTCGAGCTGGAAGGCGGTGCCGGACAGCTCATTGGCCACTGTGGACAGTGCCTCGCCGGCGGCCGGTACGTCGAGGCAGACGACGTGTGCGCCCTCCCGGGTCAGTACCCGCGCGATCGCCGTACCGATGCCGCGCGCCGCACCGGTGACCAGGGCGACCTTGTCCGCGAGCGGCTTGTCCCAGTTGGCCGGCGCCGTGCCCGGGCCGGAGCCGACCCGGATCACCTGGCCGGACACGTAGGCGGACCGGGCCGAGAGCAGGAAACGCAGCGTCGACTCCAGGTCGGCGTCGGGCGACGCGTACACCAGGTTGGCGGTCGTACCGCGGCCGAACTCCTTGCCGACCGAGCGCACGAAGCCCTCCAGCGCGCGCTGCGCGGTCGCCTCGGGGGCCGTGGCGCACCGCTCCGGCGCGGTGCCCAGGACCACGACCCGGCCGCACGGGTACAGCGCCCGCGCGTACGGGTGGAAGAAGTCGTAGAGGGCGCGCAGTCCGGGGGACGCGGTGATGCCGGTCGCGTCGAAGACCAGGGCCGCGTTGAGCGGAATGCGCTCGGGATCCGGCGCCGTGCCCTCCGCACCCGGCACCATCTGGTCCGGCGTTGTCGAAGGGTCGCGCACCTCGACGCCCATCGAGCCCAGCACCTTGCCGATCGCGCCGGACAGCCGCCCGTCGCCGCCGACCAGCACGGGACCCGGTACCACCGAGTCGCCGGCGCGGTAGCGGCGCAGCCGGGGCGGCTGGGGCAGGCCGAATCGTTTGACCAGGGCGCGTCCCGGTCCGGACGCGGCGAAGCTGGCATACCTGTCGCTCATCGACCCATCCCGCTGTAACCACTCATGTCCGTCTCTTTCCCAGGACCCTCGCGCGGTAAGCCTACCGGTGGGTAAGTTGAGTGCAAGCATTCTCTACCGGGGGCCGTGATGACGTCTAGTGATGCTTCGGTAACCAAGGTGGCCGGCGTGCGCCGGGTCGCCGTGCTCGGCGGCAACCGCATCCCGTTCGCCCGGTCCAACGGCGCGTACGCCACCGCGTCCAACCAGGACATGCTCACCGCCGCGCTGGACGGGCTCGTGGCCCGGTTCGGGCTGGCCGGCGCGCAGGTCGGCGAGGTCGTGGCGGGTGCGGTCCTCAAGCACAGCCGCGATTTCAACCTCACCCGCGAGTGCGTGCTCGGCTCCCGCCTCGACCCGCACACGCCGGCATACGACGTCCAGCAGGCATGCGGCACCGGCCTGGAGACCGCCATCCTGGTGGCCAACAAGATTGCCCTGGGCCAGATCGAGGTCGGCATCGCCGGCGGGGTCGACACCACGAGCGACGCCCCGCTCGGCGTCAACGAACAGATGCGCGCCGCGATGCTCGAACTCAACCGGTCGCGGTCGCTGGGTGGCAGGCTGCGCGCGGTGACGAAGCTGCGCCCCACGCAGGCGTTCCGGCCGGAGATCCCGCGCAACGCGGAGGCCCGTACCGGACTGTCGATGGGCGAGCACGCGGCGATCACCGCGAAGGACTGGGGCATCGGCAGAGAAGAGCAGGACGAGTTGGCGCTGGCCAGCCACCAGCACCTCGCGGAGGCGTACCGCGTCGGCTTCTTCGACGATCTGGTGACCCCGTACCAGGGGCTGACCAGGGATCAGAACCTCCGGCCCGACACCACGCTGGACAGGCTCGCCGGGCTGCGCCCGGTGTACGGCGACACGATGACCGCCGGGAACTCCTCGGCGCTCTCGGACGGCGCGTCGACCGTGCTGCTGGCCAGCGAGGAGTGGGCGACCGCGCACCGGCTGCCGGTGCTGGCGTGGCTGACCTGGTCGCAGACCGCGGCCGTCGACTTCGTGCACGGCGGGGAGGGACTGCTGATGGCGCCGGCCTACGCGGTGCCCCGGATGCTCGACCGTGCCGGTCTCACCCTCCAGGACTTCGACTTCTACGAGATCCACGAGGCGTTCGCCTCGCAGGTACTGGCCACGCTGAAGGCCTGGCAGGATCCGGACTTCTGCAAGCAGCGGCTCGGCCTGGACACCCCGCTGGGCGGGATCGACCGGAGCCGGCTCAACGTCAACGGCTCGTCGCTGGCCACCGGGCACCCGTTCGCCGCGACCGGCGGCCGGATCGTGGCCACCCTCGCCAAGCTGCTGGCGCACGGCGGCGGCGGGCGCGGCCTGATCTCCATCTGCGCGGCCGGCGGCCAGGGGGTCACCGCGATCCTGGAGCGGTAGCGACCCGGTCCTGACCTGGCATCGCCGATCCCGGAGAATGGGCAGGTGATCCCGAACGTTCTCGCCGCCCGGTACGCGTCCGCCGAACTCGTCGCCGTCTGGTCCCCCGAGGAGAAGGTGCGCGCCGAGCGCCGGCTCTGGCTCGCCGTACTCGAGGCCCAGCGGGACCTGGGGGTACCGGTACCCGACGGCGCCGTCGACGCGTACCGGCGGGTCCTCGACCAGGTCGACCTGGACAGCATCGCCGCGCGGGAACGGATCACCCGGCACGACGTGAAGGCGCGCATCGAGGAGTTCTCCGCGCTGGCCGGCTTCGAGCAGATCCACCAGGGCATGACCTCACGGGACCTGACCGAGAACGTGGAGCAGCTCCAGATCCGCTCCTCCCTGCTGCTGATCCGGGACCGGATCGTCGCCGCGCTGGCGCGCCTGGCCGCGCGGGCAGTCGAGTACGACGCCTCCGTCATGGTCGGCCGGTCGCACAACGTGCCGGCCCAGGCGACCACCCTCGGCAAGCGCTTCGCCAGCGCGGCCGAGGAGCTGCTCATCGGGTACGAGCGGCTGGACGATCTGATCGCCCGGTACCCGCTGCGGGGCATCAAGGGCCCGGTCGGCACCGCCGCCGACCAACTGGACCTGCTCGGCGGCGATCCCGGAAAGGTAGAGGAGCTGGAGCGGGCCGTCGCGAGGCACCTGGGCTTCGGGCGGGTACTGGCCAGCGTCGGCCAGGTGTACCCGCGCTCGCTGGACTTCGACGTCCTGGCCGCCCTGGTACAGGCGGCGGCGGCCCCGTCCTCGCTGGCCACCACGATCCGGCTGATGGCCGGGCAGGAGCTGGTCACCGAGGGCTTCAAGGCCGGCCAGGTGGGCTCCAGCGCGATGCCGCACAAGATGAACACCCGCTCCTGTGAGCGGATCAACGGCCTCGCCGTGGTGCTGCGCGGGTACCTGTCGATGGTCAGTGAGCTGGCCGGCGACCAGTGGAACGAGGGCGACGTGTCCTGCTCGGTGGTCCGCCGGGTGGCGTTGCCGGACGCGTTCTTCGCGCTCGACGGGCTGTTCCAGACGTTCCTGACGGTACTGGACGAGTTCGGCGCGTACCCGGCGGTGATCTCCCGCGAGCTGGACCGGTACCTGCCGTTCCTGGCGACGACGAAGGTGCTCGTCGCGGCCCTGCGCCGGGGGGTGGGCCGGGAGGTCGCCCACGAAGCGATCAAGGAGCACTCGGTCGCCGTGGCCCTGGCCATGCGGGAGAAGGGTGCGGCCGACAACGACCTGTTCGACCGCTTGGCGGCCGACTCCCGCCTGGGGCTGGGCCGGGCCGAGATCGACGGCCTGGTGGCCGACCGGGGCGCGTTCGTCGGCATGGCATCCGCGCAGGTCGAGGCGGTGGCCGCACGGGTTGCCGAGGTGGTCGACGCGCACCCGGACGCGGCCGCCTACCGGCCCGCCCCGATCCTCTGAGATCGGGCCGGCGGCCCCGGCGTTACCAGGGCTTGCCGGTCAACCGCTCGTAGATCTCGATGTACCGCGCCCGGATCCGCTCGACCATCTCGTCCGGTATCGCCGGCCCCGGCGAACGCTTGTCCCAGCCGGTACCGGCGGCCCAGTCCCGTACGACCTGCTTGTCGAACGAGTACGCGGGCCGGCCCGGCTGCCACGAGTCGGCCGGCCAGAACCGGGACGAGTCGGGAGTCAGCACCTCGTCGGCCAGCACCAGGGAGCCGTCCGGCGCCCAGCCCAGCTCGATCTTCGTATCCGCGATGATGATGCCCCGCTCCGCCGCGAGGGCCGCACCCCGCTGGTACACCGCGAGGGTTGTCTCGCGTAGCCGCTCGGCGGTGTCGGCGCCCACGGCCTCGACCACGGCGGAGAACGGGATGGGTTCGTCGTGCTGTCCGGCCGGCGCCTTGGTGGACGGGGTGAAGATCGGCGACGGCAGCCGGGACGCCTCGTCCAGCCCGGCGGGAAGGGTGACACCCGACACCGCGCCGGTGGCCCGGTATTCGGTCAGCCCGCCACCGGTCAGGTACCCGCGGGCCACGCACTCGATCGGCACCATGGAAAGCCGTTGGCACCGGATGGCTCGACCGGCGAACTCGGCGGGCACGTCTGTGGCGGAGATGACATGGTTCGGCAGGAGATCTTCGAGCTGTTCGAACCACCACAGGGAAAGCTGGGTGAGAATCCGGCCTTTGTCGGGAATCGGTGTCGGCAGGATCACGTCGTAGACAGATACCCGGTCGGAGGCGACCAGGATCAGATCGTCACCATCGGCGTAGACGTCGCGTACCTTGCCGGAGTGCAGAAGCTCCACGGGGGCCAAGTACATCACGCGTATGCTCGACCGGGCCGCGAAGGGGAGTGGCTTCGCGGCCGGGACGGGTATGTATCCGGTCGTCGGCGTCGCCCGCTTATCGGGTGGCGCGGTCGTACGACCGGGGCGAGGGGACATGACCGGATACGTGATCGCGGCGCTGACCGCGTTTGTGTTGATCGTGCCGGTCGAGCTACCCGACAAGACCTTTGTCGCGACCCTGGTGCTCGCCACCCGGTACCGGCCCTGGCCGGTCTGGCTCGGCGTGATCGTCGCGTTCGGCGTGCAGACCGCCGTCGCCGTCCTGGCCGGCCGGTTGATCACCCTGCTGCCCGCGGCACCGGTGCGCCTGGTCGCCGCCGGACTGTTCGTGGTCGGCGCGGTGCTGCTGGTGCGTTCGGCTCGGCGGGCCTCTGTCGACGAGCAGCGCCAGGAGCAGAAGTTCGAGCGCAGGCTGGGTCGCGACCAGGACGAGCGGCGCGAGTTCTTCAGAGCCGCCGCGGCGAGCTTCCTCGTGCTCTTCGCCGCCGAATGGGGCGACTTGTCCCAGTTGCTCACGGTCGGGTTGGTCGCCCGCGGGGGGCACCCCGCCGCGGTCTTCGTGGGTGCGTGGCTGGGACTGGCCGCGGTATCCGGGGCCGCCGTCCTGCTCGGCCGGGTGCTGCTGAAGTACGTGAGCCTGGCGATGGTGCAGTACATCGGTGCCGGAGTCTGTGCGGTACTGGCGGTATTGACGGCAGTAAGCGTGTTTGACTGATTATGTCCTACGCCCCGGCCCTCCCGAGTGATCATTCCGGGCCACAGAACGTCACAAATGGGCGGCGAGTTTTCCCTGGATAGGGACTTATGGCTACCAACACCGCAAATGTGGAAGTGATTCGACCCGTTCGGGTGACAGTCGGTGATCTGCGCTCGGCGTCGGCCCGGTAGGCTTGGGCCGCCCACACACAGGCGTTATTCGTTCCATGAGTCAGGAGTAACCCGTGGCCCGCGTCGTGGTCGACGTCATGCTCAAGCCCGAGATCCTCGACCCTCAGGGCCAGGCAGTCGCGAACGCACTGCCGCGGCTAGGGGTGACCGGGGTCGAGTCGGTACGCATCGGCAAGCGCATCGAGATCGAGTTTGCCGGAGACGCCGACGTCGACCGTGCCCGTGAGATCGCCGACAAGCTGCTCGCCAACCCGGTAATCGAGGAGTTCACCGTGCACGTTGCGGACGCCGACTCGTGAGGATCGGCGTCGTCACGTTCCCGGGCTCGCTGGATGACGGCGACGCGCGGCGTGCCGTGCGGTTGGCCGGGGCCGAGGACATCTCGCTCTGGCACAACGACCCCGACCTGCACCGGGTCGATGCGGTGATCCTGCCCGGCGGCTTCTCGTACGGCGACTACCTGCGCGCCGGAGCCATCGCCCGGTTCGCCCCGGTCATGGAGTCGATCGTGGACGCGGCCAGGGGTGGGATGCCCGTCCTGGGCGTCTGCAACGGCTTCCAGGTGCTCTGCGAGGCGCACCTGCTGCCCGGTGCGCTGGCCCGCAACGCACACCTTCACTTCCGCAACCGCGACCAGACGCTGCGGGTGCTGTCCACGACCACGCCGTGGACCATGAACTTCACCGAGGGCCAGGAGATTCTCATCCCGGTGAAGAACGGCGAAGGCCGGTACGTCGCGGACGAGGCGGTACTCGACGAGTTGGAAGCCTCGGACCGGGTGGTCGCGCGCTACGTCGGCGGGAACCCGAACGGTTCCTCCCGGGACATCGCGGCGATCCGCAACGAGGCAGGCAACGTTGTCGGGATCATGCCCCACCCCGAGCACGCGGTCGAGGCGCTCACCGGCCCGTCGACCGATGGCCTGGCCTTCTTCGTCTCGGTGTTGGCACACCTGGCCGGCAGAGTAGGGGTCGAGGCATGACCACGATGGAGAACCAGACGGTACCGGTGCCACAGGCTCGCGGGGCCTCCACTTCGGAGGGCTCTGCCCCGGAGGGGTCCGGCACGGAAGGCTCGGCCACAGACGGGTTCGCCACGGAGGGCTCGGCCCCCGAGGGCTCGGCCACGGCGGAGAAGCCCGACGAGACGGCCCGGGAGCAGGCGACCGACGAGGTGCCGGACCCCGAGGTCATCGACGACCCGGAGGACGAGTCCGACCAGGCCGAGTTGGAGTCCGCCGACGTCCACGCCGAAGAGGACTTCGGCGGGCAGGAGAACCTCGGCGACGAGTCCGGCTTCGACGCCGACGAGGAGGTCATCGACGAGCCCGACGGGCCGGACACGGTACCGCTCGCCCGCCGCCGGCCCGACGACCGGCAGCCGTACCGGGCGCTGGGCCTCCAGGACGACGAGTACTCGAAGATCCGTGACATCCTCGGGCGGCGGCCGACCCAGTCCGAGCTGCTCATGTACTCGATCATGTGGAGCGAGCACTGCTCGTACAAGTCGAGCAAGGTGCACCTGCGGCAGTTCGCCGAGAAGGCGGTACCGTCCGACCGGCTGCTCGCCGGCATCGGCGAGAACGCGGGCGTGATCCGGCTGTCCGACGACATCGCGGTCACCTTCAAGATCGAGTCGCACAACCACCCGAGCTTCGTCGAGCCGTACCAGGGCGCGGCGACCGGCGTCGGCGGCATCGTCCGCGACATCCTGGCCATGGGCGCCCGGCCGATCGCGGTGATGGACCCGCTGCGCTTCGGCGCGCCCGACCACCCGGACACCTCCCGGGTGCTGCCCGGCATCGTGGGCGGCGTGGGCGGGTACGGCAACTGCCTCGGCCTGCCGAACATCGGCGGCGAGCTGGTCTTCGACCCCTGCTACCAGGGCAACCCGCTGCTGAACGCACTGTGCGTGGGTGTCCTGCCGGTCGGCGGCCTGCAGAACAAGGCCGCCACCGGCCCCGGCAACTCGGTGATCCTGCTCGGCGCCAAGACCGGCCGGGACGGCATCGGCGGGGCGTCGGTGCTGGCGAGCGCGACGTTCGGCTCCGGCAGCGAGGCCCGCCGGCCGAACGTGCAGGTCGGCGACCCCTTCGCGGAGAAGCTGCTCATCGAGGTCTGCCTGGAGATCTACCGGGCCGACCTGGTGGTCGGCATCCAGGATCTCGGCGCGGCCGGCATCGCCTGCGCGCTGACCGAGACGGCGGCTGCGGCCGGTACCGGCATGGCGGTCAACCTCGACACGGTGCCGCTGCGCGAGCCGTCGATGCTGCCGCACGAGATCCTGGCCAGCGAGTCGCAGGAGCGGATGCTGCTGATCGTGGAGCCGGGCAAGGAGCACACGGTGCTCGCGATCGCCGAGCGCTGGGGCGTACCGGCGACGAAGATCGGCGAGGTCACCGACACCGGCCGGCTGATCGTCGAGTGGCACGGCCAGACCGTGGTCGACGTACCGCCGGCTTCGCTGGCCGACGACGGCCCGGTGTACGCGCGGCCGATGCGCGAGCCGAGCGACCTGCCGCTGATGCGCGCCGACCGGGCCGAGACGCTGCCCCGGCCGCGTACCGGCGATGAGCTGCGCGAGACCCTGCTCAGGCTGGCTTCGAGCCCGAACCTGTGCGACAAGTCCTGGGTGACCGAACAGTACGACCGGTACGTGCTGGGCAACACGGTGCTGGCCCAGCCCGAGGACGCCGGGGTGCTGCGCATCGACGAGGAGAGCGGGCTGGGCATCGCGCTGTCGGTGGACGGCAACGGCCGGTACAGCCGGCTCGACCCGTACGCGGGTGCGCAACTCGCGCTCGCCGAGGCGTACCGCAACGTGGCCGCGACCGGCGCGACGCCGGTGGCGGTGACCGACTGCCTCAACTTCGGTTCGCCGGAGGACCCGCAGGTCATGTGGCAGTTCGCCGAGGCCGTGCGCGGCCTGGCCGACGGCTGCGTCGAACTGGGCATCCCGGTCACCGGCGGAAACGTCAGCTTCTACAACCAGACCGGTGCAGTCGCGATCAACCCGACCCCGGTCGTCGGCGTGCTGGGCATCCTGGACAACGTCGCCGAGCGGGTACCGATGGGCCTGCGCAACGAGGGCGACGTGCTGGTCCTGCTCGGCGACACGCGTACCGAACTGTCCGGCGGCGAGTGGGCCTGGGTGGTCCACGAGCACCTGGGTGGCCGGCCGCCCAAGGTCGACCTCGCCCGGGAGAAACTGCTCGCGACGGTGATCGCGGCGGGCGCGGAGCGGGGCCACCTGTCGGCGGTGCACGACCTCTCCGATGGCGGGCTGGCCCAGACGCTGGTCGAGGCGTGCCTACGCCATGGAGTCGGTGCCACGGTCGCATTGCCGGAGGGCATCGAACCGGCGGTCGCGCTGTTCTCCGAGTCCACCGGCCGTGCGCTGGCCGTGGTCGCGCGCGGGCACGACAAGGCGTTCACCGCCCTGGCCGAGGAGCACGGGCTGCCGTGGACGGCGGTCGGTGTGGTGGGCGGCTCGTCGCTGGCGGTGCCGGAACAGTTCACCATCCCACTGGACGAGCTGCGTACGGCCTGGTCGGGCACACTGCCGGCGCTGTTCGGCGGCCAGGAGCCCGCGGGTGGCCAGGAGCCGGCCGCCGACTGACCGGCCACCGTTCATTGGCCGGCAGACGTTTTCGTTGCCCGACAGATTCATTTGCCCGACAGAGTTTGATGGCCGCCGCGATGTGATCGCGGCGGCCATCGAGGTTTCCGGTCGGCTTACTTTCTAGCCGTCGAGCCGGTCGACCTACCTTCTAGTCGTCGAGCCAGTCGAGGGAGCGGCGCGTCTCCTGCTGCGGCGCCTCGTACCCGCCCCGCGGAGTGTGTGCGCCGCGCTGCTCGTACGGGTCGGCGGGTGGCTGCTGCTGGTATCCGCCCCGGGGCTCGTACCCACCCCGCTGCTCATGCCCGCCGCGCTGTTCACGGCCGCCCCGCTGGTCGTCGTACCCGCCGCCGCCACCGTCCGGCCCGTACCCGCCGCGTGGCTCGTCGTAGCC
>DASXOA010000093.1:0-6997 GCA_036494675.1 Rugosimonospora sp. | reverse complement strand
GGGTTCACCGCCCAGTCGCAGTACCCGCAGATCTGGCAGCAGGCCGGGATCTCCTTCGGCGACCTGCTCGACATCCTCATCACCGGCGCGTTGACCCGCGACAACCCGTTGGCCGGGGTGCTGGGGTCCGCCTGACGGGGGATCTGCCGGGACGGCCCGTAGTTGCTGAGCCCCGGTCAGTCCCTGGCTAGGCCGATGGCAAGGCATCCGGCAAGAAGTCGGACCAAGACTGGTGCCGAAAGCGTCGATGATCCGCCGCGCGCCATGGGCGGACGGGACGGTACGGATCACAGCACCAAAGGAGCGGAACATGCGAATCGGCAAAAGGGCGATGGTGCTCTCCGCGGGCGCCGGTGTGGCCCTGGCCGCGGCCTTCGCCCTGGCCACACCCGCGCAGGCGGCGTCCTACGAGTGGGACACGGCCTCGGCGGGCTCACCGCCGTCGGGCACGACGTGCGTCTCCATGACCGGAGCCAAGGCGTGCTTCGAGAAGTACGGCGACAAGTGGTGGGTCGAGGACACCAAGGCGGACGGCCACTCGGCCACCGCATCGTGGACGAACTACCTCTACGACGGCAACGGGTACCGCTCGTACCGGACCGGATCCTGCGTCAACAAGCTGGGCTCCGGCACATGGGGCGTGTGCAACAAGGAGTACTACGAGAGCGGCAGCACGAACGCGCTGGGAGGCAAGGGCAGCGTGCTGAACTGGCAGGCATGCGTCTACGACTCCGCCGACGGTTCCTGGCACGGCTGCTCGTCGAGCACCGGCTCGGTGGAGAACAACGCCTGACCGATACCCGGCACCACCCACCGACTCCAGCGCCGGCCGGCGCTGGAGTCGGTCTCTTCGCGCCCGGGTCAGGGACGGGCCGGCGGTGGCGCGGTGCTGGTGCGCACGACGAGATTGGTGGGCGACTCAGGGCGGTGGTTGAAGTCCGCCGAGCCGTGGCAGGCACTACGATCGGCGGGTTATCCGCGCGGCGGCGCGGACCGATCCGGGGAGCGTCCAGATGAGTGGTCAGCAGCGAGAGACACGGGACGACGCGCTGGCGCGGATCGACACCTCGGTGGCGCACCCGGCCCGGCGCTACGACTACCTGCTGGGTGGCAAGGACAACTTCGCCGCCGACCGGGAGTCCGGCGACCGCATGGTCGCCGCGTTCCCCGCCACGCGCATCGCCATGCTGGAAAACCGGCGCTTCCTGCACCGGGCGGTCGCCTACCTGGCCGGGCAGGCCGGCATCCGCCAGTTCCTCGACATCGGCACCGGCATCCCCACCAGCCCGAACACCCACGAAATCGCCCAGGGCATCGCACCGGAATCCCGAGTCGTCTACGCCGACAACGACCCCATCGTGCTCGCCCACGCCCGCGCCCTGCTCACCAGCTCACCCGCGGGGGCCACCGCCTACCTCGACGCCGATCTGCACCAACCAGAACAGATCCTGACCCACCCCGACCTGCGCGACACCCTCGACTTCTCCCAACCCGTCGCCCTCATGCTCGTCGCCGTCCTGCACTTCATCCCCGACACCGACGACCCGTACGCCCTCGTCCGGCGACTCGTCCGCGCCCTGCCACCCGGCAGCTACCTGGCCATGTCCCACGCCACCTACGACTTCGTACCGCCGCGGACCGCCGCCGAGATGGACCAGGTGCTGCGTACGGAGCCGTTCCGTTCCCGTACGAGGACGGAGTTCGCCGCGTTCTTCGACGGCCTCGACCTCGTGGATCCCGGCATCGTCCCGGTGTTCGAGTGGCGGGCCGAAGGCGAGCCGCAGCCGCGGCCCACCGCCGCCGAGGTCGGCTGCTACGGCGCCATCGCCCGCGTCGGCGGGTTCGCTTCGCCGGACCGGGCGGCGCGTTGAAATCGTCTCGTACCGATCGTCGATCCACCACACGGTGATGGGTGCCACTCCGCGAGCCTAGCCGGCCACGTGCTCCGCGGATCAGTCTCGCAGCAGGACACGCAGGGCGGCCGCCTCCGGCGCGCCGATCGTGACGAAGATGTCCAGCGCCTGCCGCCAGTGCGCGCGGGCCTGCTCCGGATCTCCGGTCGCCTGCCAGACGTGGCCGATGCCGGCCAGCGCGAGAGCCTGCTCGTGACGCTCGTCGATGTCCCGAGCCAGCAGCAGCGCCTGCCGGTGGCAGTCGGCGGCTCCGCTGTAGTCGGCCAATCCGCGCAGCGCCTCCCCGAGCCCGTTGAGGGCCGACGCCTGGATGCTCCGGTCGCCCAACTCCCGGGCCAGAGCGAGACTCTGCCGGCGGTGGTCGACCGACTCCGGGTAGCGGCCCAACCCCAGGTAGACCTGGCCCAGGGTGCCCAGCGTGTTGGCCTCGGTGATGCGGTCATCCAGCTCCCGGGACAGCTCCAGCGCGGCCGGCAGGTGTTCCAGGGCCTCGTCGTAGCGGCCGGAGAGCGCGAAGAAGTAGGCGATGTTCCCGAGAGTGGCCGCCTCGCCGGCGCGGTCGTTGCTTTCTCGGGCGATGACCAGGGACCGCTGGTAGTGCGCCAGCGCCGCGTCGTGGTTGCCCAGGTGCCAGTGAACGACCCCGAGATTGTTCAGCGAGCGGCGCTCGCCGATAGCGTCGCCCGCCGCACGGTACAGGTCGACGGACCGCTGAAGGGTGTCGAGCGCGTCCCGGTAACGACCCAACCGGGAGTACGCCGTGCCGAGGTTGAGCAATGCCTGGCAGCGCGCGGCGCGGTCGCCGGTCTGCTCGGTGGCACGCAGGGCGTACGTGTACAGCGCGAGGATCTCGGCGTGGTACGCGGCGCCGTGCAGGTACCGCCACAGCGTGCCGGAGAGTTGCCCGGTGTGCTCCGGCCACCCGTGCTCGGCAGCGTGACCGGCGACCGCGATGAGGTTGGCGCGCTCGGCGTCCAGCCAGGCGAGCGCGGACGCCTCCCCGGTCGCGGGCGCCCCGGCCGGGCCGGGTTGGCGGTGCCCGGCCTGGCCGAGGGCGGTCGTGGCGGCAGTGGCCGCGGTCACGTAGTGGTCGAACAGGCGGGTCAGCGCGGCCCGGCGATCCCCGGCGCTGTCCTCGGCCAGGACGCGTTCGGTGGCGTACGCGCGCAGCAGGTCGTGCATCTGGTACCGGCGGTTCGGGGACCGCTCGATCAGGTGCGCGCCGAGCAGGATGTCCAGCAGTGTGGTGGCGGTACCCGGGTCGGCTCCGGCCAGGGACGCGGCGGCCCCGGCGTCGATGTCGTGGCCGGGGTGCAGCGCGAGCAGGCGCAGCAGCCGTGCGGCGGCGTCCGGCAGCGCCCGGTACGACCAGGACAGCACGCTGCGCACGGCGGTGGACGGGTCGTCGCCGGCGGACAGCGCCGCGAGCCGGCCGGCCAGGTCGCGCAACTCGCCGACCTGGTCCGCCAGCGACGCGTCCGGATCGCGGCCGGCCCGTTCCGCCGCGATCCGCAGCGCGAGCGGGAGGCCCGCGCACAGCCCGACCAGTTCGGTCGCCGCGGCGTGTTCGTCGCGCACCCGCTGCCCGCCGAGGATCTGGCCGAGCAGCCCGATCGAGTCCACATCGGACAGTCGTCCCAGCGGCAGCCGGCGGGCGCCCTCCCGGGCAACCAGGCCGGCCAGGTCGGCGCGGCTGGTCACCAGGACGAAGCAGCTCGAGCTGGCCGGGATCAGCGGGCGGACCTGATCGGCGGTGCGGGCGTTGTCCAGCAGTACCAGCACCCGGCGCCCGGCCAGCGCCGAGCGGTACACCGCGGCCGCCTGGTCCAGGTCCTCCAGGGCGCCCTCGGCCTCCACGCCGAGCGCGCGCAGGAACCCGGCCAGCACCCGGATCGGTTCCAGCGGCTCGCCCGGGTCGTACCCGCGCAGGTTCACATACAGCTGGCCGTCCGGGAACCGGTCGGCGACACGGTGCGCCCAGTGCACGGCCAGCGCGGTCTTGCCCACCCCGGCGGTACCGGCGACCGCCGAGATCACCGCGGGCGACGGCGCGTCGCCGGTGGCCGCCAGCAGGTCGTCCAGCGCCCGCAGGTGCTCCTCCTGACCGGTGAAGTGGGTCGGCGCCAGCGGAAGCTGAGCCGGGACGGGCAGGTGGCCGGTCCCCGCCGCCGCGGGCGTCACGCCGGCGCCACCGGCGGACCCGACGCCTGTCCAGACCTGCGGCGCAGGGGGCTGGTCCAGTGCGGGGTCGCGGCGCAGGATCGCGGTGTGCAACTCGCTCAGCTCGCTGCCGGGCTCGACGCCGAGGTCCTCCACCAGCCTGCGCCGCAGGTCCGCGTACGCGGTCAGGGCGTCGGTGTGCCGGCCGGAGCGGTAGAGGGCGAGCATGAGCTGTGCGGTGAAACGTTCCCGGTGCGGATGGTCCGCGGTCAGTGCGGTGAGCTCGGCCACCGCCGCGCCGTGGTGGCCCCGGGCCAGCTCGGCGTCCATCAGCGACTCGGTCGCCGAGAGCCGCAGCTCGGACAGCACCCCGCCCAGCCGTTGACGCAGCCGGTCCGGGCCCACGTCGGCCAGGACCGGGCCGCGCCACAGGCCCAGCGCCTCACGCAGCAACTCGACCTGCTTGCCGGAGTCGATCGCCGTCCGGGACCGCTCCACCAGCGCCCGGAACCGGTGCGCGTCCACGGACTCCGGGTCGACCTCGATCAGGTACCCGCTGTCCCGAGCGGACAGCCGTACCCCCATCGACCCGGTACCGGCCGGATCCAGGCACGCCCGCAGCCGCGACACGTGAGTGTGGAGGCTGGCCCGCGCGGTCGGCGGCGGCTGGGAGTCCCAGAGCAGATCGACCAGCCGGTCCACCTGTACCACGGCGTTGGGCTGCAGCAGCAGGACGGCGAGCAGGCACCGCTCCCGGCGGCGGCCCAACGCGACGCGCTGCCCACCATGCTCGACCACCACCTGGCCCAGCAGCGCAAACTCCATCCCAGCCCCCGGATTATCTGATCCCGGTCGCCGAGCATCCGGCTGGCGGCAAGGCTGACGACACAGCGTCCATCGACCATCCTAACCAGGCTACCGGCGATCGGGAGGCCGCCGGATCTCATGCCGATCGAGTGACTTGCGCGACGAAACCGTCGCAACCCCGCTCCGCGGTCGTGCGTGGAGTAGCCAGAGGGCCAGAGGACGGCCCGCGAACCGGGGAGGCGGCGATGTGTTCGTGTTGCGGGAGAGGTCCGACGGCAGAGCCGTCCAGGAGGGAGCCGTCCAGGAGGGAGCCGTCCGGGGCGGAGCCGTCCGGCCGCCGGGGAGGGCCGACCGGCTGGCCGGCTTCGAGGAGCTCTACGCGGCCCAGTTCCACGGCCTGACGCTGCAGATCAACGCGTACATCGGCGATCTCGCCGAGGCGCAGGATCTGGTGCAGGAGGCCTTCTGCCGCGCGATTCCCCGGTGGGAAAAGCTAGCCGGCTATGACAACCCGGCCGACTGGGTGCGGCGGGTGGCCTGGAACCTCGCGATCAGCGGCTGGCGACGGCGGCGTACCGCGATGGCGTTCCTGCGCAGGCAGCGCGAGGAGCACGTGGAGGGTCCCGGCCCGGACCGGGTGGCGCTCACCCGGGCGTTGCGCACGCTGCCCGACAACCAGCGCCGCGCGTTCGTCCTGTTCTACATCGCCGGGCGCAGCGTGCTGGAGGTCGCCGAGCAGGAGGGCGTACCGGAAGGGACCGTCAAGTCGTGGCTGCATCGCGCACGCGTGGCCGTGGCAGCCCAGCTGACCGAACACCGGAAGGAGACCGGCGATGTCTGACTTCGATTTCGACGACAGGCTGATTGCCGGCGCAGTCAACGACTACCAGGAGGCCACCATGAACCTCATCAGGCCCGCGGGTACCGCCGCCGCCATCGCCACCGCGAAGCACCGCCGCGCCGTGCGCGTCGCGTCGCTCGCCGCGGTCGCCGCCGCGGTCATGATCGGCGCCGGTACCGCCTACGCGTCGCTCGGTCCGGGTGAACACGCACCGCCGCCGGTCCCGGGGAACCAGAGCAGCACGAGCGCCAGCCCGTCCGCGACGGGATCGCCCTCGACGTCGCCGAGCGCCGCGGGTACCCCGAGCGGCAGTCCCACCACCGGTACCGGCACCCACGGTCCGGACAACCTGAACAACGCCACCCTGAACCTGCCGGCCAACGCCGCGAACCCGACGGCCTGCCTGCACGGCCCGACGAAGTTCAGCGGGGGCGTGGCCGGCCAGATCACGAGGATCGAGAAGGTACTCGCCGCGGACGTCGACGCGGACGGATCCTCGGATGACGTCGTGCTGCTCGACTGCCGGCCCGGTGAGGGCGCGCTGCGGCAGGTGGTGGCCGTTCACCGCGCCGTCGACGGCACGTTCACCACGCTCGGCGTTGTTCAGCAGATCTCCGGCCAGGTCAAGAACGTCGACGACGTGAAGGTCAACGGATCCAACGTCGAGGTACGGGTCGGCGACGCCGCCACCACGTACACGGACGGGAGCGTGTCCCTGGGCGTGTTCCAGTGGCGGACCTATGGCTGGAACGGCACCAGGTTCACCCAGACCGGCGGCTCGACGTCCTTCGTGGCCGACCAGTCGGCCAACCATCTGACGACCACCGTGTCCAGCCTGGTGTTCGGCAAGCCGTCCGGTGGCAGGCGCACCGGCACGATGACCGTGACGGTCCGCAACAGCGGGTCCCGGACGGTCAAGCAGGTGTCGCTCGTGATGGCGATGGTCGACGCCACTCCGGTCACCCCGTCGGTCACCTGCCCGACCGACTCGCTCGGAACGCCGACCTGCCAGATCGGCACGCTGGCCGCCGGCGCTTCGAAGACCCTGACGTTCACCACGTCGATGAGCGAGGACGAGGCGCAGTACCAGATCGCTCAGGGCGGCCTGCAGTACCCCAACGCCGACGCACAGGTGCGGATCGGCGATCAGCGGTACAGCGACACGAAGGGGCTGACCATCGTCTTCAGCTGATCTACCGATGCGGGTGGCCCCGACCAGGGTCACCCGCATCGGACCGGTCGGTGCCTTGTCATACCGAGATGAACTGACGGGTGG
>DASXOA010000092.1:0-6574 GCA_036494675.1 Rugosimonospora sp. | reverse complement strand
GACAACGACCTGGCCGTCGGCAAGATCGTTGACCAGATCTCGCACAGCAAGTACTGGAAGGACTCGGCGATCTTCGTTGTCGAGGACGACAGCCAGGCCGGCCAGGACCACGTCGACGGTCACCGCGCTCCGATCCAGATCATCAGCCCCTACGCCCAGCGTGGCGTGGTGGACGACACCTACTACACGCAGGTCACAATGGTCCGGACCATCGAGCAGATCCTGGGCATCCAGCCGATGAACCAGGAGGACACCGCCGCCACTCCGATGACGACGGCGTTCACCAACAAGCCCAACTACACGCCGTTCACCGCGGTGCCCAACCGCACCTCGCTGACCCTCGGCTACGCGACCGAGCCGAGCTGCGGTTGGGACAACGTCCCGGCGCAGGATGCGGCCGTTCAGCCCTCCACTGTGGTGCCGGCCGCCGCGAAGCAGGTTGAGGCACAGTGGCAGCAGTGGAAGTCGCAGCAGCGTCTGACCGGGCCGAACGCGGTTCCGGACTACGCGAACCCCGCGCAGATGAACCACTTGACGTGGTACGACACGCACGGGTGGACGAAGCCTTACCCGGGCGAGTCCAAGATCTACGCACCGAACCAGGTGCCTGGCGCCTACCTGCCGTCGACGGACTCCGACGGCTGACCGTAGGCTGATCGCAGCACAGGGGGCCCTTGGCCGGCGGTACGCCGGTCAGGGGCCCCTTCGTCAAAGGCGTCCGGGACGGCCGGCCGGGCCGGCGGTACGGCAGGATCGCGGGACCAAACTACGGGGTGGGATACTCCGCGTGGATGTCGCCGTCGAACAGCCGCCAGCAGAAATCGTTCATCCGCGCCGCAGCGGGGGCGTGCCGTGCAAGGATTCCCGCCACGGCCGCCGGCACGCCCTGCGCAATCTCGCCGCTCGCGCACCGGCGCACATACAAGTTACGGGCAACAGGGCCACCGCTGGCCGGCACCGACACCCCGCACACCGTGGTGACCAGCCAGTTCACCAGGCGCATAGCCGCGTAGTCGGCATCGTGGCCGGCGTGCCGCGCGACAAAGTCGCGCTCGGCGTTCGACAGGTCGAACCGGGGCGACGTGGCCAGCCCGAAATCGACGAGGTAGATCCGGTCATCGTCGGCTCGGATGTTGCCGAAGTGTCCGTCCATGTGCAGCAGCTCGCGGCTACGCAGGAACGCCACGACTTCGAACAACTGCCGCTCGATCGTTTCGGCCCTGCCGACCGGGTCGGTCAGCCTGTCGAGCAGCGGATAGGGGACGTACTCGAGAAACAGCACGAGGCTGGAGGCCGCGCCGGCCAGTTCCTCGAAGCGGATGCGCACGGCCGGGGCGCCGCCGAACTGGGCGACAACGGCGTCGATGTCGAGGTGCTCGGACGCGAGCGGTGGGCGGCCGGGTAGCACCCGCCAGTGGTACAGCAACGGGAAAGACTCCGCCTCACCGGCGAGGACCCCCTCTGTGACGATCATGTTGGCGGCCAGCTCGCGCCAAGCGCCGAAGCCCGGGCCGGCGAGGCCGTACATGCCGTATTGGCAGTAGGTCGGCAGGTCGAACAGGTTCGCCGTGCTGCGCGGATGGGCCAGCTCCCGGTCGGTGATCGGGATCCGCTTGGCGAACACCGGCACGCCGTCGACGTCGAGCACCGAGGAGCCGCCGCCCACGCCCACGGCGCCGGTGGGCGCGGCACGGAGCAACGCCGCCAGCTCGTCGTCATTGTGGGCGGCGAGCGAGGCCGAAACGCGGTCATGGCGGGAACGCCGGGTGATGAGCATCGGACCATGATGCCAGTGGGACGGGTTCAGGTGCTCCCACAATGCGTGCGCGCCCGATGTCACACCGCCGGCTCCACGATGCTCTTATACCCGAACACCGGTAATGGGAGGCACCTCCGATGGACGACGACCAGGATCCGGTGACGCGCGACTTCGTGCATCACCGGGAGCTGCTGTTCTCGATCGTGTACAACATGCTCGGCAGCGTCGCGGACACCGATGACGTGTTGCAGGAGACGTGGCTGGCCTGGGCGAAACGCAGCGGCGGCGGGCCCGAGGTCGAGAACCGGCGCGCGTACCTGGTCCGCATCGCGGTCAACCAGGCGCTTGCCCGCCGGTCGGCGATCGAACGGCGGCAGGAGACCTACCTCGGGCCGTGGCTGCCCGAGCCGCTCGTCGAGTCCCCGGCCGAGGCGCAGGAGACGGCCGAGTCAGTGTCGTTCGCGATGATGGTGGTGCTGGAGACGCTGACGCCGCTGGAGCGCGCGGTGTTCGTCCTCGGCGAGGTTTTCGGCTATCCGTACACCGAGATCGCCGGGATCGTGGACCGGACGCCGGCGGCGGTACGCCAGTTGGCGCACCGGGCCCGCGAACACGTCCAGGCCCGGCGGCCACGGTTCCCGGCCGATGCCCAGATGCGCCAGCAGGTCACCGAGAGGTTCCTGGCGGCGTTGCTCGGCGGTGACCTGAACGCGTTCCTGGAACTGCTGGCGCCCGAGGTCACGGTGTGGACCGACGGCGGGGGCAAGGCCCGGATGGCCGGCCTGCGCGGCGTACACCCACGGGAGAAGGTGGCCCGGATGCTCGCCGCCGGCAGCTTCCACCCGCGCCCGGGGGTCGACGTGGTGTACCGAAGCGTCAACGGCGACCTGGCGGCCGTGCTGCGGTCCGAAGGCACGCCGTCCGCGGTGCTCGTGCTCGACATCGCGCCGGAGGACGGCGCCATCACCGGCGTGTACGCCGTTACCAACCCCGACAAGCTGACCCACGTCACCTGAGCCTCTCTGGAGGAAGATGCCATGTCCCGGTTATCCACTGGCGACACGATCGCGCCGCGAGTACTGACCACGATCCGCTCCGAGGCCGTGCCGGTTCCCGAATCGGGGCTGCTGGTCCACCTGCAGTTCCGCCGGTACGCCGGATGCCCGATCTGCAACACGCACCTGCGTTCGGTCGCCCGCCGCCACGACGACATCCGGGCCGCGGGGATCCGTGAGGTGGCCGTCTTCCACTCGCCGGCCGAAGACATGCTGCCGCACCAGGGCGACCTTCCGTTCGCCGTGGTCGCCGACCCGCAGCGGCTGCTCTATGCCGAGTTCGGCGTCGAGACGGCGCGCCGGGCGGTGACGCACCCGCGTGCCTGGACCGCCCCGCTGAACCCGAGCGTGTACCCGGTGGTGCTGCGCGGCCTGCGCAACGGCGGCTCACCCGGCCCGCGGCACGGCGAGACGGTGCTCGGCCTGCCCGCGGACTTCCTGATCGACCCGGCCGGTCGCGTGGTCGCCCTACACTATGGCCGGCACGCCAGCGACCAATGGTCCGTGGGCGAATTGATCGGACTTTCGTCAACGCACCGTGTGGATTCCCGACTCTGCTGACCCGCTCTGGCGGAAACCTGGTTCATCCGTCCATTATGGATGGTCGAGGTCCACCGCATCGGGGCGGTAACGGCTTCGTGCCGATGTACGTCACGGCCCGACGGCCTCCCGGTTCCAGCCGGGCGGGCCGTCGCTGTTTCGCCAGCATGTGTTCAACCGTGCGGTGGCAAGCCGGTTGGCAATCCCGATGGCAAGGTTCCTCGGCGAGGGTACGGACGCACCCACCGAGAGGGAATCCATGGCTGCGCGTGTCGTCCGAACGCCGGCAACTGGTTACGTCCTCGCTGTTGCCGCAACGGCCGTCGGTGGGCCGCGCCTCCTTCACGATTTCCCGCCGGTTCTGTGGGTGATCCCGACCTGAAAGGAAACAGCTCGTGAGAATTCGAAAGGCTCTGATGGTCACCGTCGTGGCTGCCGGGCTGAGCCTCGCGGTGGCGCAACCCGCGTTCGCGGTGACCACGACCCAGGTGCAGTGGGATCTGGCCGGGATGGCGTACATGTCGTTCAGCGATATCGATGGGATCAGTGGTCCGCAGACCGCGGCGGCGGTGAAGGCATTCCAGACCGACCGGTGCCTGTCACCCGACGGCATCGTCGGCACCGATACCAGCAGCGAACTCAGCTCACAGGTCACCAAGGTTCAGCAGGTCGCCGGCGCGAACGTCGACGGCATGTACGGGGCGGGTACCGAGAGCGCGGTCAAGTCCTGGCAGAGCGCGCACGGTCTGTCGCAGACCGGTCAGGCCGACGCGGCCACGATGACGGCGATGAACATCGTGCGGGTCAAGGACTGCACGCCCCCGCCGCCCGGCGTTCTCGGCGGGGCGATCGTCCAGATCGCCCAGCAGGAGAACGCCAACTCGGCGCACAACCGTGAATTCGGCGGCTACAACTGCAACTACTACACGACTGCGCTGGGCCTGGCCGGGACCGGCGCGCACTGCTCCAACGGCTGGAAGACTCAGGCCTGGTGCGCGGACTTCGGCAAATGGGTATGGATTCAGGCCGGTGCCGCCACCTCGGGTATCAACTCTGTCTACAACAGCTTCGAGACCTACGGCAAGAACCACGGCACCTGGCACACCGGCAGTCCGCAGGCCGGTGACGCGATCGTATTCAACTTCGGGCACGTCGGGTTGGTAGTGTCGGCGACCAGCAGCGATGTCACCTACATCTCGGGTAACACCTACAACTCGGCCGACGGCAGTGACGACGCGGTGTTGCAGAAGACGGTCAGCCGGTCGTACTCGGCGATCGTCGGGTACGCGTCTCCGGTCGCGAAGTAGCCGCGAGGAAGAGTTACCTGGCGTTGCATCGTGTCGCCGGTGGTGGTGCCCGGCGACACGATGCGCACCAGCGCCGTCCCGGTGGTGGCCTGGGCGGAGCGTCCTGCGCTCGCCTCGTCGTCTTCGTCCGTTTCGTGACTGGGGCCGGCCTTGATCGGTTATTCCCCGGTACGGCTGTCGATCTTGGACCTGGTCCGGGCCGGGCCGGCCGGGTGCGGGCGATTGCGACGCCGGCCGGTGCGATCCGCGTCACCCTCGTCAAACTTGCCGCCGCGGCGCCGTGTGTGGATGCTTGGACACAGCAAGTAGTTGCGCACTACAACTAAGTGGGGGTGAGGGCCGGTGGCTGATCACGTTCGGGTGATCGCAGAACCAGGCCCGGCCCCGTCGAATGCCCGACCGCCCGGGGCGGGTCGGGCCCACGGTGCTGGCGCGGTCGGCGTGGCGGACTCGGTCGTGGACCTGTTGAGGACGGTTCGCCGGGCCAAGGCCCGGTTGCTGGCCGCGGCCGGCAATGACGTCGAGTCGGCGACGCAGGTCCTGCTGCGCGCGCTGGCTGCCGAGGGGCCGATGCGGGCCAGCGCGCTGGCCGTCAGCGTGCATTCGGATCTGTCGACGGTCAGCCGCCAGACGGCCGCACTGGTGGCCGGCGGGCTGCTGGAGCGCCGGGCCGATCCGGTCGACGGACGCGCCAGCCTGCTGGCGGTGACCGAGGCGGGCCAGACGGTCCTGGCCGAGCATGCGCAGGCCAGGGCGGAGTTCTTCGCTCAGGTGCTGGCCGGCTGGGGCGCCGAGGAACTGGACCAGTTCACCCACTTGCTGCAGCGGTTCACCGCCGCCTACGACCAGACTCACACCGCATGGATGGGCGGGCCGACCCCGCGCCATCACGCCCGTTCCACCGATCCGGAAGGCACCACCGTATGACCAGCACCGCACAGCGCCCGGCGGTCGTCCACTCGGACGGTTCGTTGACGCACCGCCAGATCCTGACGATCCTGTCCGGCCTGGTGATGGGCATGTTCCTCGCAGCCCTGGATCAGACGATCGTGTCCACCGCGATCAAGACAATCGGCAACGACCTGAACGACCTGTCGGCCCAGGCCTGGGTGACGACCGCATTCCTGATCACCTCGACGATCGCCGCGCCACTGTTCGGCAAGCTGTCGGACATCTACGGCCGCAAGCGGCTGTTCATGGTCGCCATCGTCATCTTCGTCGTCGGCTCCGCGCTGTGTGGCCTGGCCCAGTCCATGTACGAACTGGCCGGTTTCCGCGCATTCCAGGGCATCGGCGCCGGTGGCATCATGCCGCTCGCGTTGGCGATCATCGGCGACATCATCCCGCCGAGGCAACGGGCCCGTTACCAGGGCTACATGATGGCCGTCTTCGCCAGCGCCTCGGTCCTCGGCCCCGTCCTGGGCGGGCTGCTGTCGGGAACGGACAACTTCCTCGGCGCGGCCGGCTGGCGGTGGATCTTCTACATCAACGTTCCGATCGCCGCCATCGCCCTCTTCGTGATCGTCCGGGTGCTGCACATCGACCACGTACGCCGCGAGCGGCACATCGACTGGTACGGCGCGGCCACTCTCGCGGTCGGCCTGGTACCGCTGCTCGTCGTCGCCGAGCAGGGCCAGCAGTGGGGCTGGGCCTCGGCCTCCGCGTTCGCCTGCTACCTGATCGGTGCCGCGGGACTGGCCACGTTCATCTGGATCCAGCACCGAATGGGTGACGACGCGCTGCTGCCGCTGCGGCTGTTCCGCAGCAGCACCTTCTCCGTCGCCTCGGCCCAGGTCGCCGTCATCGGCATGGCCATGTTCGGCGGCCTCTCGGTGATCCCGCTCTACCTGCAGATCGTCAAGGGCGCTTCGCCGACCAAGTCCGGTCTGCTGCTGCTGCCGCTGGTCGCCGGC
>DASXOA010000091.1:0-4011 GCA_036494675.1 Rugosimonospora sp. | reverse complement strand
GCGGGGTCGGCGGCCCGCGCCGCCGCGACGATCGTCCGGTCGGTCTGGTAGGCGGCCGGCCGGTGCAGGCGCCCGGCGAAGACGGTGATGAGGGCGATCCCGGCGTCCGGAACCGCGGCCCGGATCTGCGCGAGCACCTGCCTCACCCGCACCTGCTCGACGCCGGCCGGCACCCCCATGTCGTTATGGCCGGCCTGCACGACGACCAGCGCCGGGTTGAGCTCGCGCAGGTCCAGCTGCGAGATCTCGCGAGAGACCGGGCCCCGCCGGTGGATGCCCGGCCGCACGTAGCCCGCTCCCGGGTCCCCGTAGACCACGGCGTTCCAGCCCAGGTGGCGGGCCAGCAGCGCGGCCCAGGACCCGTCCGGGCTGCCGGGTCCGACCCCGGCGGTGAACGAGGCGCCGACGATGACGACCGTGGGCACGTGCTGTCCGGATCCCTGCCGGGTCCGTACCAGCCGATCTTCGCAGGCCGCGAGCTGCGCGCTCAGCTGCGCCGTGGATATGAACCGGCCGTTCAGGAAGGGCTCGGGCGGAACGAACCGGTAGGGCACCCCGGACCCCGGCACCGGAAACATGGCCGCCTGGGCGGAGAGGGGCGTCAGCATGCCGCACGCCATGGCGGACGCTGCCGCTATGAGCAAGAAACGTCGCCAGGCCACGGCCCAGTCTCGGTGCTCAGACAGGTGCTGTCAAACCATTTACGGATACGGTCCGGCCGTACCGGGCCCGGCCAGGCACTTCGCTATCAGAGCGTGACAATGCCCGGCCGCATATGCCGGCCGGCGGTACACCGGGGCCGCTACCCTGTGTCCATTCACACAGGGGAAAGGATTACCGTGACCGACTCTGCGCAGTTGCGGGAGCGCACGCTTGTCGTGCTGAAGCCGGATGCCGTGGTCCGCGGCCTGGCCGGGCGTATCATCGCGCGGTTCGAGGACGCGTCACTGAAGATCATCGGCGTGAAGATGCGCGAGATAGACGCCGACTTCGCCCGTAAGCACTACTTCGACCTGGAAGAGCGGACCTCGTCCGAGGTCTTCCAGGCCACCGCGACGTTCATGCAGCGCGGGCCGGTCATCGCGTTCGTGCTCGAGGGCGACGACGCGGTGGCGACCGTGCGCAAGATCGTCGGGACCACGTACCCGAACGAGGCCCAGCCCGGCTCGATCCGCGGCGACTTCGCCCACCAGTCCAAGGCGGTCGCCGCCGCCACCGGCAAGGCCGTCGCCAACCTCGTGCACGCCTCCGGCAACCGGGAGGAAGCGCAGTACGAGGTGGATCTGTGGTTCGGCAAGGACGAGCTGTTCGAGTACAAGAACCTCGCCCAGACCCTCGACTGGTAGCCGGTGAGTGAGTGGTACCCCCCGATCGAGCCGTACGATCGGGGGCTGCTCGACGTGGGCGACGGCAACCTCGTCTACTGGGAGACCTGCGGCAACCCGGACGGCAAGCCGGCCGTCATGGTGCACGGCGGCCCGGGCCAGGGCTGCGTGCCGAGAATGCGGAGCACGTTCGACCCGGAACGCTACCGGGCCGTCCTGTTCGACCAGCGCGGCTGCGGCCGGAGCACGCCGCACGCCAGCGATCCGGCCACCAGCGTGGTCCACAACACCACAGACCACCTGGTGGCCGACATGGAGCGGCTGCGCGAGCACCTCGGCATCGACCGCTGGCTGGTCACCGGCGGCTCGTGGGGGACCACGCTCGGCCTCGTCTACGCCGAGCGCTACCCGGACCGCGTCTCGGAGATGATGTTCAGCGCGATCAGCACCACGCGCCGCTCGGAGCTCGACTGGCTCTACCGCGGCGCCGCGCGGTTCTTCCCGGAGGAGTGGGAGCGGTTCCGCGCCGGCGCCGGCCCCGGCATCACCGACGTCGACCTGGTGGCGGCCTACGCGCAGCTGCTGGGGGACCTCGATCCGGGGGTGCGGAACCCGGCCGCGACGTCCTGGCGCCGCTGGGAGGACGTCGTGCTGTCCCTGGAGCCGAACGCGCCGCCGGTCGAGGACGAGGACCCGCCCGGGGCCGACACGCTCGCCTTCACCCGGCTCACCGCGCACTACTACGCCCACGGCGGGTTCCTCGAGGACGGTGCCGTGATCCGTGACGCGGGGACGCTGGCCGGCATCCCCGGCGTCCTGATCCACGGCCGCCTCGACCTGAGCTGCCCGGCCACCACCGCGACCGAGCTCGCCCGCGCCTGGCCCGGCGCGGAACTGCTCATCGACGATCACTCCGGGCACCGGGGCAGCCCGGTCAAGCGCGCCTGGATGCTGGACGCGCTGGCCCGCTTCGCCGGGCGCTGATGCGTCCTACTGGCGGGTGAGGTTGGGCGCGCCCTTGCGCAGCACGAACTTCTGGATCTTGCCGGTCGCGGTCTTCGGCAGCTCGCTGACGAACGTCACTCCGCGCGGGGCCTTGAAGTGCGCCAGCCGCTCCCGCGCGAACGCGATGAGCTCCGCCCCCTCGGCGCTCGCGCCGTCGCTGAGCACCACGAAGGCGTGCGGCGTCTCGCCCCACTTCTCGTCCGGCAGGCCGACGATCGCGACCTCCTGGACGGCGGGGTGGCGGAGCAGCACCCCCTCCACCTCGACCGAGGAGATGTTCTCGCCGCCGCTGATGATCACGTCCATGAGCCGGTCCCTGATCTCGGTGTATCCGTCGGCGTGCACCACCGCCGCGTCCCCGGTGTGAAACCAGCCGTCCCCCATGGCCCGCTCCGTCGCCTCGGGGTCCTCGTAGTACCCCGCCATGACCACGTTGCCGCGGACCACGATCTCACCCACGGTCTGCCCGTCCTCGGGTACCTCGACGCCGTCCGGGTCCACTACCCGCAGCTCGCCCGAGGTCAGCAGCTCGACGCCGGTCCGGGCCTTGATGACGGCGCGGTCGGCCAGCGGCAGGCCCTCGTGCTCGGGCAGCGGCGCGCAGATCGTGATGAACGGCGCGGTCTCGGTCAGCCCGTAGACCTGGGTGACCTCCCAGCCGAGCTCGCCTTCCATCCGCTCGATGGTGGCCGCGGCCGGCGCCGCGCCCGCCGTCACCACGTGCACTCCGGCCGGCACCTCGCCCCGGACCGAGGCCGGCGCGCTGGCCAGCGAGATCAGCACGGTGGGGGCCGCGCACAGCCAGCTCACGTCCTCGCCGGAGATCAGCGAGAAGATGGTCGCCGGGTCGACCTTGCGCAGGCAGACGTGGGTGGCCGCGGCCGCCGTCACCGTCCAGGTGTAGGTCCAGCCGTTGGCGTGGAACATCGGCAGCGTCCACAGGTACTTCGCGCCCACCGGCATCGGCAGGTGCAGCAGGGTGCCGATGGTGTTCATGGCGGCGTTCCGGTGGGTGATCATCACGCCCTTCGGCCGCGCCGTAGTCCCGCTGGTGTAGTTGATCGCCAGCAGGTCCCGCTCCCCGATTTCGGGCCGAACGAAGCTGGCCTGCGCGCCCCGGATCGCCGCCTCGTAATCCAGCCACCCGTCCCGCCCGTCCGGACCAGTGGCGCCTTCCAGCGCCACGAAGTGCTGCACCCCGGGCATCTGGTCGCGGATCCCGTCCACCGCCGCCAGGTACTCCTCGGCCACGCACAGCACCGTGGAGCCGGAGTGGTTCACGATGTAGACGAAGTCCTCCGGGGTCAGCCGGTAGTTGATCGGCACCAGCACGGCGCCGAGCTGCGGCACGGAGTAGAAGGACTCGAGCTGCGCGTGCGTGTTCGGCGAGATGGTGGCGACCCGGTCGCCCTGGGCCACCCCCAGGCCCTGCAGCGCCGACGACCACCGGTCGCAGCGGTCGAAGAACTCCCGGTAGGTCAGCCGGAGGCTGCCGTCGACGACCGCCTCGCGGTCGGCGTGCAGCCTGCGGGTACGGCGGGCGAACTCCAGCGGCGACAGCGGTGTTTCCATGATCCGATTCTGCCGCATGCGGCACCGCGCGGACACCTGCCTGCCGCCGCGGATGAGACGCGTATCGCGCCCCGTGCCCCGGCGAGGAAATGACTGTCTGATCTGCATT
>DASXOA010000090.1:0-19964 GCA_036494675.1 Rugosimonospora sp. | reverse complement strand
GCGCGCCCGGAGGGACTCGAACCCCCAACCTTCTGATCCGTAGTCAGATGCTCTATCCGTTGAGCTACGGGCGCCAGAACCTGAACCAGTGTACATACCAGGTTTTGCGCGGAGGCTCCGGGATTCGAACCCGGGAGGGGCTTTAAGACCCCAACCGCATTAGCAGTGCGGCGCCATAGACCAGACTAGGCGAAGCCTCCCGGACGGTCCGTCGGACCGCCGCCGACCGAGGATACAGGGCACCCACCTCTGCGGGCAAAGTCGAACCGCGATTGATCGCCCCGCCAGGACGCGAGCGGCGCCCGCGAAGGCTACGCTCGGGGCGCATGGAGGACGACAGGAGGACACCGCGACGCGGGAATCCAGCCAGGGATCCCGCGGCGAAGCGTCCTGAGCGACCGCGGCTCCCCGACCGACCCAGTCCGTCCGACCGCCCCAAGCCCCCGGCTGCCCTGTTCATGGAGCCGGTCATCCCTCCCCGGCCACCGGGGTCCGAGCGGCACGATCCAGCGCCGGCCAACGACGCGGCGCCCGGGGACTCGGAGTCAGCGGACAGGGAGCCAGTGGGAACGGAGTCGGTGGACGCGGAGCCGGTGGATACAGACCCAGTGGAGACCGAGCCGGCGGACCCCGCTCCGGCACCTCCGGCCGGCGCCAACATCCCCGGCCAGCGGTCCGCTCCCCGGCGCGCGACCCGCGCGACCGAGCCCGGCACCGCCGATCCCTCGGATCGCCCGGTCGACGGCACGCCGGGCCGCACCGCCGCCGACCAGGCATCTCGGGCCGAGAAGGCGCCGCGCAAGACCGCCGGAAGAAAGGCCGCCGCGAAGCAAGCGCCCGCGAAGGAGGCCTCCGCCACCCGGGCTGCCCGAGGGGACACCCCGGAGGTAAGCACCGCAGCCACCGGCGAGGCCGCCGTAACCGAGCCCGGCACGGCACCGGGACCGGCGCCGGCGAAGGCCGTCCCTCGCAAGGCCGCGACCCGGAAGGCCGCGGCACCCGAGGCCAGGCGCGCCCGGCCGCCCGACCCCGAACCGACCGACGCCACCGAACCCGGCCACACCCGGCCAACCGACGCGACCGAGCCCGGCCACACCCAGCCAACCGACCTCGAACCGACCGACGCCGCCGAACCGGGCCAGCCGACCGACGCCACCGAACCCCAGCCGACCGACCCGGTCCACGCCAACCAAGCCGGCCACGCCCGGCAGGCCGACGCCCAGCAGGCCGACGCCCAGCAGGCCGACGCCCAGCAGGCCGGGGTCCAGCCGACCGACCTTCTGGCGGCCACACTCTGGGACCGGCTCAAGAGCGATCCCGCTCACGCGCCCGAACTGCTCGCCCTCGCCGCCGTCGAGTGGCTCGGCCCCGAGGCGGCGCGGTACACCGGGTGGGTCCGGGCCACCTACCCTGGCGCCACGGGCGACCGGCTCGCCCAGGCCGCCGGGCGCCGGTTCGCCGCCCAGGCCAGGCAGGGGGCACTCGCCGGGATGATGGCCCCCGGCGTCGGGCAGGTCGTTGTCCTCGGCTGGCTGCAGGCCCGGCTGGTACTGCACATCGCCGCCGCGTACGGGAAGGATCCGTGCGCCCCCGAACGGGCCGCCGAACTGCTGGTACTGCTACGGGTGCACGCCGACCTGGCCGGCGCTCATGGCGCCCTGGCCACGGCCCGCGATACCGGGGCGCCTCCGCGGCGGCCGGCGAACCGGCTGCTGTCCGTCGGGATGCGCACCGCCGGCCGCCGGCTGGCCGCCCGGCTCGTACCCGGTGCCGGCGTGCTGGTCGACCTGCTCGTCAACGACGCCATGGTGGAGAGCCTGACCCGCCGCGCGATCAGCCTCTACCGGACCCCGGCCGGCCCGGGACCCGCCGCGCCCATCGACGAGGCGCGGGCCTGAGACGAAGCAGAAGCTGAGACAAGGCACGGGCCCCGGCCGCCGTGACGGCGGCCGGAGCCCGGCGGGTGTGACTACTACGGAGTGACCGACACCACCGTGCTACCCAGGGCGTTGGTCCCGTCGCCGTACCCGACGAGACCGAGGTAGTGGCGGCCCGCCGCCAGCCCGGTCCAGCTCGCCGTGACCGTTGCCGTCTTGCCGAGCGTCACCGGCTGGCTGGCCGGGCTCACGGTGAAGTTGCCGGTGGCGGCCCCGGTGACCACCCAGCTGTGCAGCTGGGCGTCGACCGGCCCGGTACCCGGATTGGCGAACAGGTCCACGAACACCGCGTACGTGCCGGGATCGGTGACCGTGATCGTCTCGTCTGCCGTATTGCCGGCACTCTGGCCCACCTGTGCGACCAGGTTGCCGTCCCCGTCCTCGGAGTAGGCGTACAGGTCGATGTCGGTACCCGGGGCATAGTCCGAGCCGAACGTGGAGAACCTGGCCAGCTTCGTCCCGGCCGGTACGGTGACCTCGACCACCCCGGTCCGGTCGGTGACCCGCGGGTTGTTCGGGTTGAACTGAGCGCCCGGGTCAGCCGACAGCGACCGGTGGTCGATCTGGTCGCCGACCAGGCCGGACGCCGTCGCCGTCAGGGTGCCGGTGTAGCCGGCCTGTACCGGGATCGCGGTCGAGCCGCTGGCCCCGGTCCCGGACACCGCGCCCGGTGCCGCCAGCGCGGTCGGCTGCACGGCGATCGGGCTGTAGACCTTGTGACCTTCGAGGTCTCGCCAGGTCAGCGAGCCGAACGTGTACGAGCCGAAGGCCGCGGTGGTGCGGGTGACGGTCACCGTGAAGTTGGCCGACCTGCCGGGCCCCACGAGCAGGAGCGGCGGGTTCACCGAGACCTTGTACCCGGCCGGTGCCTTCACGTCGGCCAGGTAGAGGCCCCATTGCTTGGTGACGTTGGTGACCGTGCGGCTGACCGTGCCCTTGCCGGCCAGGCTGCCGAACGCGATCGACGGGTAGTTCAGCTGGTTCGGCGCGATCGAACCGGTCTGGTCGCAGACGTCCGAGCCGTCGGCCAGCGCCAGGTGCACTCCGATGCCGCAGGAGTACTGGAGCCACTGGGTCGGCGTGGAGTCGTAGACCAGGCCCGGGTTGAACGCGGCGGCCGGTACGACCTCACCGGAGCCGTAGTCGAACGGGTTGCCGTTGCCGGCCTGGCCCTGGATGGGCTTGCCCTTGTTGTCCACCGTGCTGGCGGTCGTCATGATGGCCGACTTGACCCACATCGGCGACCAGTTCGGGTGCTTGCTCAGGATCAGGGCAGCGATGCCGGTGATGTGCGGCGTCGACATCGAGGTGCCCGACTCCGTGTCGTACAGGTTGCCGTTGTGGTTCTTCGGCGAGACCGCTGCCACCACGTCGTTGCCGGGCGCCATGATGTCCGGCTTGAGCAGGTCGCCGCCGCTGGACGGGGACGGGCCGCGGCTGGAGAAGGACGCCACGGCCGGCGCCTCGACCGTCACCTTGGTGCCGGCCGACAGGGACGCGGTCGCGCCGGCGCTGGCGACGTACGCCTTGATCGCCGTACCGGCCGGGGTGTCGACGTGGATGCTCGGTACGAAGTGGAAGTCGGCGTTGAGCGAGTTCGGCGACGGGTTCCACATGATCATCCCGACGCCGCCGGCCTGCTGCACGGCCTTGCTCTTGTCGGTGCGCGGGTTGACGCCGCGCTGGCAGAGCACGATCTTCCCAGTCACCTTGGCCGGGTCGAGGGAGCCCACGACGCAGAGCGTGGCGTCGCTGACCGAGTGGCCGGCCAGTCCCACGGTCGCCGAGTCGACCAGCGGGGAACTGGGTACCGCCGGGCCTACGCCGACCCCGGTGTAGGTGGCGCCGTTGCCGAGGGTCACGGTCTTGGTGTAGTTGCTGTCGTGGGTGCCGGCGGCGACCGTGGTCTCCCACGGCATCGCGTTGTCGACGGTGCCCGCACCCGGTCCGGCGTTGCCCGCGGCGGCCGAGACGAAGACGCCCGCGGCGGCGGCGTTCAGGAAGGCCAGTTCCTCGGGACCGAACCCGTCGATGTTGTCGCCGACCGAGAAGTTGATGACGTCGGCGCCGTCGGAGACCGCCGCGTCGATGGCCGCGACGATGTCGACGGTGCTGCCCTGCGCGGTCGTGCCGTCGGCCGACTCGTACAGGACCTTGTAGATGGCCAGTCGCGCGCCGGGGGCCATGCCCTCGACGTCGCCGACCGGAGTACCGGTGATGACCACGTTGTTCACGTGCTCGCCGGCCGCCGTGCTGGCGGTGTGCGAGCCGTGACCGTCGAAGTCGCGCGGCGACGTGAACTCGCCGGGGTTGTTCCCGGAGTTGCGGCCCGCGTCGAAGTACCGGGCTCCGATCACCTTGTTGTTGCACTTCACCGGGCCCTCGACACCGACCTGGCAGGTGCCGTGCCATTTGGCGGCGATGACCGCGTCGTCCGGACGCGGCTCGGGCAGCGGCGCGAAGCTCGGGCTCTCCGGCCAGAAGCCGGTGTCGAGGTCGGCGATGATCACACCGTCGCCGGCGTTGCCGTCGCCGCCGAACTGCTTGTCCCAGACGCCGTTCTTTCCGGTCAGTCCGAGGAAGGACGGCGTGACCGGGGTGTCGACGGTGAGCGTCGCGTTCTTGAACACCGCCATCACGCCCGGCGCCGTGCGCAATTTCTGCGCCTGGGCCGAGGTCAGGCTGACCGCGACACCGTTGAAGGTCGTGTTGTACTGATAGACCGTCTTCTTGGTATCCACGCCATTGTTGCGCAGCACGTCATTCTGCTTCGCCTTGAGATGATCGCCGTACGCCTTTGCCCGTGCGGTGTGCGCGTCGAGTTTGTCGCCCGTCGCGGGCTTCGTCGCGGCGTAGCCCTGCACACTGCCGTCGTACGACGCGAGCGGCGCGCCCGCCATTTCCACTATGTAGAGCGCCGATGGGCCGGCCGCGGCGCTGGCGGGTGCCGCCTGGGCGCTGCCGACCGTGGTGAGCACGAGCGCAATTGCCGCCGCGCCGCACGTAGCGATTGTCGCCGAACGTCGCCGTCCGGACAGCCGTGATAGCAACACTGGGTACGACCTCCGTGCCATCTCGCGTGGACGCCGGGAAAGCCCACGGTTCAGCGCAGCCTAGGTCCTGTCCTGGCTGCTTGGAAGCACCGCAGAATGGCAAAAAGGTCGAGTTGGCGGCATAGATAGGCCGGTAGAGGGTGAAGTCAAGGGGTCAATTCAGGAACGACAGGTGATTGTGCAGTGTGGCGTAGCCGACGAATGCCACGGAATCAATAAGGAAGTGCGCAAGTATTAAGGGAACCACCCGGCGGTACCGGATAAAGAACAGCACGAAAACAACGCCCATCACGGCATTGCCGAGAAAACCGCCGAAACCCTGATAGAGATGGTACGAACCGCGGAGCAGCGCACTGGTCAGCACGACCGCCGGTAGCCCCCAGCCGAACTGGCGCAGCCGGGTCACCAGGTACCCGACCACGATGAGTTCCTCCAGCATCGCGTTCTGGGCCGCGGACAGCAGCAGCACCGGGATCGCCCACCACACCTTGGGCAGCGCCTCGGGCACCACGGTCGCGTTGATGCCGGCCGCGTGCGCGGCGAGGTAGAGCCCGAGGCCGGGGATGCCGATCACGGCGGCGAGTCCGGCGCCGGTACCCAGGTCGAACCCGGCCCGCCTCGGCGCCAGCCCGAGGACCCGGGGTGCCCCGTCGCCGTTCCGGTTCAGCAGGTACACCGCGAGCAGCGCGGGTACCACCGCGAACCCGATCTGGGCGAGTTGGAAGGCGAGGTCGAGCCACGGCCGCCCCGGGGCCGCTGAGCCGTTGAGCGTGGCGGTCTGCTTGGACAGAGACTGCGTCGCGGTCAGCCGGCCGACGATGTCGATCATCGCGTAGACCGCGCTGTACCCGAGCGAGACGCCGAGGACCAGCAGAACCTCGTTGCGCAGGCTCGCCCGGCTCGCCGGCGTTCCCGGCACCGTCGCCGTCATCCCGGCCGACACATCTGTCTCCACGCGGCCAGATTAGCCGCAGCTCACCGCACCCCCGGTACGAGCGGCCAGATCGGCGCCCGAGCCCTCATCGGCTCCCGTACGGCGTGCGATCGCACAGTCTGTGCGATAGAGGTCTACGCATCGTATCCACTCTGGTACGGCACACCAACGCAACATGACCGAACGCCAACGGAGCGCTAACTTCCCCCGAGCGTAGAGGGCGTCATGAGCGACTTATCGCGATTACTGAAAGAAAGCTGGTCCCTTGTCGAGGATCGGCAGGACAAAGTGGCGGGCTACTTCTACGCCCGGATGTTCCTTTCCAATCCGCAACTGCGCGACCTCTTCCCGGTGCAGATGGACGTCCAGCGGACCCGGCTGCTCGGGGCGATCGTCACGGCGATCCAGAGCGTCGAGGATCCCGAACGGTTCAACGAGTATCTGGGCGGTCTGGGACGGGATCACCGCAAATTCCAGGTCGCCCCCGAGCACTACACGGACGTGGGCACGGCGCTGCTGGAGGCGCTGCGCAGCTTCGCCGGCGAGCAGTGGTCCCTGGAGTACGACCAGGCGTGGCGCGACGCGTACCAGGCCATTTCGGAACGCATGATCGCCGGCGCGGAGGCCGACAACGATCCGCCGCTGTGGCATGCCGAGGTGCTGACCCACGAACGCCGCTCCCGCGACATCGCCGTGTTCACCTGCCGGCCGATGGAGCCGCTGCGCTACGGGGCCGGCCAGTACGTCAGCGTCGAGTGCGGCTACCAGCCCCGGCTGTGGCGGACGTTCTCGATCGCCAACGCCCCCCGCGACAGCGGCGAACTGGACTTCCACGTCCGCGCGCTGGGTGGCACCGGCTGGGTGTCCGGCGCGCTGGTGCGCAGGCTCAAGCCGGGCGACATGATCCGGCTCGCCGCCCCGATGGGCTCGATGACGCTGGACCGCACGTCGACGCGGGACATCGTGTGCGTCGCGGGCGGCACCGGGCTGGCACCCATCAAGGCGCTGATCCAGGAGATCACCCGGTACAACCGGACCCGGTGGGTGCACCTGTTCGTCGGCGCGCGCAACCGCGACGACCTGTACGACCTGGACGAACTCAACGCGCTCGCCGCCGCGCACCCGTGGCTGACGGTGATCCCGGCGTGCAGCGAGGACGACGGGTACCCCGGCGAGCACGGCGACATCTGCGACGTGGTGAGCAGGTACGGGCCGTGGCGCGAGCACGACTTCTTCGTGTCCGGGCCGGCCGCGATGGTCCGGGCCACCCTGCGCAGCCTCGGCGAGTTGCACGTCCCGTCGGTACGCATCAGGTACGACTCGTTCTCGCAGTAGCGGACTACCCGTACCGCCAGGGGTTGCCGCTACCGCGATACTCGTCCACCGGTACCAGCGCCCCGTCCGGTGCCATCCGGTCCACGTACAGCCGACCTTCGAGGTGGTCGATCTCGTGCGCCACGAGCCTGGCCAGACCCTGCTCGAACGCGGTGATCGCGGTGCCACCGGCGAAGGTCGCGTGCCGCACCTCCAGCCACAGCGGCCGGCGCACCCGGCCGCGGACGTCGAAGAACGACAGGCAGCCCTCGAACTGCTCGTCGACCTCGGCCGACGCCCCGACGACACCGGGGTTGAGCAGCACGACCGGCGGGGCCTCCGTCTCCGGCGGCCGCACCACCGCGGCCGCCCATTCCAGGCCGAGCTGGGGGGCGGCCAGGCCCATGCCCTTGCCGAAGACGTGCAGCTCGCCGATCCGGTCCAGCGCGGTCAGCAGCCGGTTGACCACCTCGCGGGCCATCGGCTCCTCGGTCGGCAGGTCGAACTGCCGGGCCGGCTGGCGCAGTTGGTCGCTGCCGCGCTGCACGATCCCGACCGCACGCATGCGCTCGCTGGCACGCAGCCGGCTGGACTGGTTCTCCACGGAGGCGCGGGGCGCCGGTACCCGTCCGCGGAAGCGCCACTGGAACCGGTACCGCGCGGACAGCGGCGGGTTGTTCGTGGCCCACTCGAAGACCGCGGTGTTCCCGTCGACCGTCTGCTGTACCGGCGTCCGCAACGGCGACTCGTCGGCCAGCGACGTCTGCACCCCCCAGACCGCGGGTGCGGCCTCGGCGGGGAACCTCAGCCGTACCGTGAGCCGCCGGGTGGGCAGCCGGACGGCCCGCTGGAACCACCGCCCCCACTTGTCCTCGCTGACCTGGTACGCGTAGCGGATGACGGCGCGCTGGCCACGGTACAGCGGGAAGCGGGACTGGTCGTTCTCGAAGAGCAGCCAGACCTCTTTGAACGAATCGCGGTCGTGCGTCGCCCGCCACTCCATCGGCTCGCCCGGGCCGTCCGCCGCGTCGCCGTGGTGGGCCGCGAGATTCAGCTCGTCCCAGGTCAACGGGTTCTCGCGGTAGTACCGGTTGGATCGCTCCGGCTCGCCCGGGTAGCGGTCGACGGCGACCCGCACCGGGTACCGCGTGACCGGGTCCGCACCGGCGTTGTAGAGATGCCGCCGGATCACGCAGTGGTAGATGCCGTCCACATAGGACAGAGTCGCGACCTCGTGCTCCACGACCAGTCCGGCGCCCGGCGGCAACCACTGCCCGGACACGCTCCCGGACTGCTTCGGTCCGGCGCGCGTGCGGCGCAACTCGTTGTACTCCGCGAAGCGGGCCCAGATCGCACCGCCCGCCTGGAGTACCGCCTCGGCACGGCGGGCGAAGTCCTCGGTCGGCCGGTGGCGGCGACCCTCGACGTGGCTGACATAGGAGGGATCGAATCCCATGTCGGCGGCGAGCTGCTTCTTCGACAGCCCCCGCTCAGCCCGCCATTGGGCAAGCTCGGCGGCGAAGGCGCCGGCTGCCCCGTCAAGTGGTGAGGTGGTCATTCGATCGCCTCATATGAGACCGGGCTCCTGGTATAGACCGGGGTTCCAGTCTGTGTCGGGCATCCGTCGATCAGTCAATACTGTCAGCTACCTGACAGTTACTCGCGGGTTAATTCTCGGCCCTGAATCTCCCATACACCCGATGTCACCCGCCAGGAGTGGTTAGCCTTACCTTAGAAAGGCTAGAGTGGGCGAGGGCCCGAAGATCAGAAAGGGGAGACGTGAGCGCACTCGTGCACGCCACGAACTCCCCTCTGGCGACCTTCCCGGCGCCGGCCGCGTCCGTCGACCCGCTGGCCCCGATCCTCGACTGCGTCGCCGCCGTGCGGCGTCGCCACGGCGAAGCCCCGGTGCACGGACTCGCACCCGGTCTGCTGGTCCGCGATCCGGCCGGCTGGGTGCCGGCCACCTGGTTCGCGGACGGCTCGGCCCTGCCCGAACTGCTCGACGCCGCCCGCCGGCGGTGGAACGCCAGCCCACACGCGGCGGCCGCGCTGGCCTGGAAGTCCTACGCGTACTGGACCGTGCTGCCCGCGGTGCTCGGCTACGCGTACGCGCGCCGGGTGCCCCTCATGACGGCCGAGAACACGCTGGTCAGGCTGCACGTGAGCGCACCGTTCCTGGAGATCGGCCTGCGCCGCCCGCGGGTCGCGGTGCTGCCCGGCGATCCGCTGGCGAGCCGTGGCAGAGGCGAACACCCGCTGGCGGGCCGCGGCGGAGGCGAGTACTCCCGACGTCCATCCGATGTCCGGGTGGTCGAGGACCTGCCCGGCTTCATGAAGACCACCCTGGTCGACGGGCACCTCGCGCCGGTACTGGAGGCGCTGAGCGACCAGGTGCACCTCGGCCGCCGTACGCTGCTCGGTTCGCTCGCGTCCGGGATCGGGTACGCGCTGGTCCGCGCGCACCACGCGCTGCCGGCACCGGTACCGGAGACGGCGCACACGCTGCTGTCCGCGCTCGGAGTCGAGGACCTGGTCGAGGTGTCCGACGAGCCGGTGGTGCGGCGGCACACCTGTTGCCTGGCCTTCACGCTGCCCGAGCCGAAGGTCTGCCGCGGCTGCTGCATCCCCGCCCGCACCCGCTAGCGCACCGACCGGCGGGTCAGCCGCTCAGCGCGCCGACGTCCCAGATCCACACGTCGTCGACCTGCCGGCCCGGGCCCACCAGCTGATCCAGCGTGTTGCGCAGGTCGTCGGCGTGCGGCGCACCCGGCCCCAGCACAATCAGCCCCGCGTCCCAGAACTGGACGTCCTGGCGAACCTGCTCGCGCTGCTCGTCGCCGATCGGCGGCACCCCGCCGTTGTAGCCGACGTTCGCCAGCAACCCGGAGGTCGGCCGGACCTGCGGCCCGTAGCTGCCCTTGCCGGACGCGTCCGGTCCGAGGAAGTAGCCGCCCACCGCCCGGTACCCCTGCCCGGTGGCGTTGTCCCAGTTCATCGCCGTGATGTTGCCGTCCCAGGTGGTGTCGGCGGACAGCAGCGAGCGGTCGCCGTGCAGGTACGCCCGCCAGTCGCCGCTGGTGAAGAACGCCGGTACCGGGGGGCGTGGCGCCACTGGCAACTGGCGGGGGATCACCGGTACCAGCGCGACCGCCAGCGCCAGCCCGCCGACCCACCCGTACCGCGCCCGGAACAACTCCTCGACCGCGTACCCGAGCAGCACCGCCACCACCGGCACCAGCACCAGCCCGAGCCGGGTCGGCACCACGCTGTTGAACAGCGGCAGGTGGTTCAGCCAGCTCCAGGGTGCGTGCTTGATGACCACCCGGCCCCGGTAGGTGACGCTGGCGCCCAGCGACAGCGCGAAGAACACCAACCCGACCACGGTCAACGCGCGTACCGAAATGCGCCGCCACAGCCAGATCACGATCAGCAGCAGGGCGAGCAGCAGCGGCCAGCCGAGGAACGTGTTCTCCTCCGGCTGCGGTGCCAACTGGCCGTCCGCGACCGGCTGGCCGATCAGCGACAGCTTCGCGAAGGCCGGGTAGCTGGCTAGGTCGGCGCCGTACCCGAGGACGAAGTCGGGCAGTCCGTGATAGTGCTGCGGGCCGAGGAACTGGTACCACAGCGGGTACGCCAGCAGCACGCCCGCGACGACGGCCGCCGCCACGCCGCCGCGCAGGAACGGCCGCACCGCCGCGCGCACCTCACCCGGCCGGAACGCCGCGTACCCGGCCACGAAGATCCCGGTGGCCAGTACGGTCAGGAACAGCAGTTCCTCGTTGATGAACGCCTGCCAGGTGATCAACAGGCCGAGCACGATGCCGTGCCGGACGGTACGCATCGACAGCGCACGCCACACGATGACCGGGAGCAGGAACTGGGCGACCAGGTTCGGGTGCGCGTTGGTGTGGTTGATGATGCCGGGCGCGAAGCCCGCGAACGCCCCGCCGACCGCGGCGGCGAACCGGTTGCGCACCAGGTGCCGGGACAGCACCAGGTACCAGGCACCGGCGGTCGCGGTCACGCCGAGCGTGATCATCAGGACAAACGCGACCGACGGCCCGAACAGGACCGTCACCGGCACGAGCGGCACGGTCAGCCCGAGCAGGCCGGTATTGGCCATCAGGTTCACCCCGAACGGCGCGTTCAGCCGCGGGGTGAAGAACGGGTTCTCGCCGTGCGTGAAGATCCGCACGGCGTGCCGCAGTGCCCACTCGAAGAACGGCGGGTCCGAACTGTTCGCCGCCGGGTTGAGCTGCCCGGGATCGTGCCACAGCCGGCCCAGCACAGTGACGGCGAGCGCCAGGTAGACCAGGATGACCGCGAGGTCCACGACGCGTCCGGTCCACGCGTCGGAGCGCGGGGCCGGATCGGGTGGTCGCGGCGCCTCGGTGGACAGGACCGCCCCGGCCCCGTCGGCGACGGGGTCCGCGGGACCGGGCTCGGGCGTGGAGGAGGACATCGAGCGCGAGCTTAGCCGCTACCCGACCAGTTTCCGGACATCCCACAGCCAGACCCCGTTGACCCAGGTGGGCCGGGAGCCGATCAGCGCGCTGGTGGTCTGCCGGAGAAGCGCCTCGTTGCGCCCGGGCGCCATTACCACGATCGCCGCCCGCCAGTAGCGCAGATCGGCCAGTGCCGCTTCGTGGTCGGCCGGGGTCACCGTGGTCGCCCGGACGCGGGCCGCCTGCGGGTCACGCGGCTTCACGACGGTACCCAGCGGGGTGTCCCCGCCCGCGTACGGCCGCGGCTGGTAGGGCAGCAGGTACACCGCGTACAGCTTCGTGGCGGTCGGCCGGGGCGGTGCGCCGAACCGGGCCGCCCCATTGTCGGGGGCGGTCGGGCCGAGGAAGTACCCGCGCGGGATCTGGTACGCCAGGCGGGTGCTCGCCTGCCAGAGCATCGGGTCCGGGAACCGGTACGCCGGCAGCGGTACCGACACGATGGTCCGGCCCGCCGGCACGTACCCGCGCCACTGCCCGCTCGCGATGAACGCCGGTACCGGCGCCCGGCCCTCCGCCGGCACCGGTGTCGGCAACACCGGAATCAGGGCACCCAACAGGACGATCAGCCACAGAGGGGCCCAGTGCAGCCGGGTGCGCCGCGATCCTCCGGTCATGTCCATGACCCGCTGGATCCCCAGCGCGAGCAGCATGCCCAGCACCACGACCACCACGAACGCGTACCGGCCCGGTACCGACAGTTCGACCAGCGGCACGTGCAGCAGCAGCCGGTACGGGCCCGGCACGCCGGTACGGTGGTCGCCGACCCGGATCGACGGGCCCAGTGACAGCACCGCGAAAATCAGCGCGGTCACCGACCCGGCGCGCACCAGCGCGCTGCGCCGCCACAGGTACACCGCGACGACCAGGCCCAGCGCGATCAGCGGCCAGCCGAACGACGCGTTGTCCTCGTTCGGGCTCGGACCCAGCGCGGGGGCGGCGACCCGGCCACCGAGGGACTCCCGCGCGTAGGTCACATAGGCCGCCGCGTCCAACTGGTAGGAGCCCGGCGGGAAGGGCAGGCCGTGGTACGCCCTGGGGCCGAAGAACTGCCAGTACACCGGATAGGCCAGCAGCACGCCGGCGGTCAGCGCGGCAATGCCGAGACCGGCCAGGAAGCGCCGCACCTCGCGCCGCGCCCGCTGCCGGTCGAAAAGGGCGTGCAGCACCACGAACGTGCCGATCGCCAGCCCGGCGAGGAAAAGCACCTCCTCGTTCAGGAAGGCCTGGTACGTGATCAGCAGCCCGAGCAGTATGCCCCGGAGCACCGGCCGGCCGGCGAGCCGCAGCGTGGCCAGCACGATGAACGGGATCGCGAACTGCGCGACCAGATTGGGCTGGCCGCTGGCGTGCGCGACCATCGCCGGCGCGAACGCGCACAGCCCGGCCCCGACGAACGCGGCGAAGCGGGACGCGACCAGGTGCCGGCTGAACACGTAGTACCACGCGACTCCGGTCAACCACAGCGAGAGCGTCAACATGACCGCGAACGCCACCACGGGACCCCAGATCAGCGTCACCGGCGCGAGGGGGATGGTCATGCTCAGGGCGGACGTGTTGGCCATCATGTTGACCCCGCCCGGCACGTTCATCCGGGTGGTGAAGAACGGGTTCTCCGGGTGCGTGACCAGCAGTGCGCCGCGGGCGAGCATCCATTCGAAGAGGGTGTGGTCACCCCGGTTGCTGGCGAGTACTCTGCCCGACACGTGGCGCCACAGGTGCGCGGTCGTCCACAGCGCACCGAGCAGGAAGAAGGCGCAGGCGATGAGGTCTGACCTCGCCCGGGCATGACGGAACCATGGCGCGGACCGGCCCGCGGCCGTCCCGTTCCTTGGCACGCCCGGACTTGAGTCAGTCATAATCACTGTTCCGGTGATTTTCAGAAATAGGAGGTCCCCCCTGGCTCCCATCCTCATATCTGGCAAATCGTTGTGTTGTCCTGAGGGCACGTATTCATCCCGTAGAGTGCTTGGTAGGTGACCTGCCGAGCAGTCAGAGGAGTTCGCTCCATGTCTGAGATCACCGGAGACCAGCAGGTTCAAGCGGAGGTGCTGGAAGGGCTTGCGACGGCGGTCAACCATCGACGATGGTTTGTCGAGTTCGCGCTGGACTATCTCGGCGACGACCCGATCGAGATCGGCAGTGGGCTCGGTGACTACGCGCTCGAATGGGCACCGCACTTCACCCGGTTCACCGCCACCGAGGCCGACTCCGACCGCCTCGTGCTCCTCAAGGAGCGGCTGACCGGTCATCCCAACATCGACGTGCGGCAGATGCTGCTGCCCACCGACGAGGTGAACACCTACAGCGGGGCCGTCTCCTACAACGTGCTGGAGCACATCGAGGACCACGTCGGCGCGCTGCGCAGCATGGCCCAACTGGTCCGGCCGGGTGGCGCGATCGTCCTGATCGTGCCGGCGTTCCCGTTTGCGATGAGCCCGGTCGACGTCGCCACCGGGCACGTGCGCCGCTACACGAGACGGAGCATGGCCGAGGCGCTGCACGCCGCCGGGCTACGCATCGAACGCCTGCAGTACGCGAATGCTCTGGGTCTTCTGGGGTACTACATGGCCACCAGTGTCTTCCGGCTCATCCCGACCGAGGGGCCGATGGTGAAGTTCTACGACCGCTTCGTGCTGCCCCTGACCAAGGGCGCGGAGCGGCTGGTCCGGCCCCCGTTCGGCCAATCCGTGTTCGCGGTCGCACGGGTTCCGGACCGGTCCGCGTAGCGGCTCACGCCGGCAGGAACCGTCCGATCGAGTCCCGCAGCCGATCCGGGGTCAGCCCGTGGAACCGGGCATGGTCCTCGACGCTGCCATAGCGGCGCGAATCCGTGCGGGTGACACCGAGCGCCAGCAACCGATGCGGTACCGCGGCCAGCGCGTCGGCGACCGCGGCGGCGGACGTACCGGCGAGGTACGGCTCGACCAGCACGACGTCGGCGGTGTCCGCACCGGATACCAGGGCGCGCAGGCCGGCCTTGTCGAACGGTCGGGGCGTGTGGGTGTACGCCACCGTCACGTCCAGGCCCTCCGTGGCCGCCAGTACCGGATCCAGCATCGGCCCGACCGCGACGATCGTGGCGGACCGGCCGCGCCGCACCGGAACCAGACCGTACCCGTCGTGTGGCGCGGCGTTCGCCTGCGTCGACAGCCGCACGTACACGGAACCGTCATGCGTCACCGCCGCGCGCAGCAACGGTTCCACCTCGGCCGGGTGCCCCGGCACGTGGACCGTCCAGTCGGTGAGCGTGTCGATGAGCGCGACGTCACCGGGCGCGTGGTGGGTACGGCCGACCTGCGACGAGTCGTACGAGGCGCCCACGCTGACCAGGATCGCCCCGCCGCCCTGGTGATCCAGGTCCAGCTTCACCTGTTCGAACGCCCGCTCGACCAGGAACGGCGCGTACGTGTGGGCGATCGGGCGCAGCCCGGTCTGGGCCAGCCCGCCGGTCACCCCGATCAGCAACTGCTCCCTGATGCCGACGTTGATGACCCGGTCCGGGTGGTGCCGCGCCGCACCGCCGAACTGATCCGCCGAGATGTCCGCGACCACGACCGCGACCCGCGGGTCCTCGTCGACCAGGGCGGTGGCGGTGGCGATGAACTCGTCACGCATGGGACTCACCATTTCCTTTCCACGGTGGCTACGACGACCCTGGGCCTGTTCGTCCCGGCTGCCGGTTCTCCCAACGCGCGCTGGAGCGCGTCGTGGTCGCGTCCATCCACTGTGGACGCCGCCCATCCGTTCACGGCGAAGCGCGAGGCGATGCCGCCCGGCCAGCCGTGGGTCGCGGACTGGTTGTCCACCACCACGGCCGTCAGCGAATCCAGGCCGACGGCTCCGGCATACGCGATCGCCTCATGGTTGGAACCCTCGTCCAGTTCGGCGTCACCGAGCAGCACGAAGACCCTGGGCCGTAGCAGGCCCTGAGCCCGCAGGCCGAGCGCCATGCCGATGCCGAGACCCAGACCGTGACCCAGCGAACCGGAACTGATTTCCACGCCCGGGATCAGCGTCCGGTCCGGATGGAATCCCAGGCGGCTGTCCGTACCGCCGAGGTCGTCGAGCCAGTCGACCGGGATGAACCCCTTCGCCGCCAGTACCGCGTAGAAGGCGGCCGGCCCGTGGCCCTTGGACAGCAGGAAGCGGTCCCGTTGCGGATCGTCCACGGTCTGCGGATCGACCCGCAGGATCCGGTCGTAGAGCACCCACAGGACGTCCAATGTGGACGTGGCGCTCGGTTCGTGTTTCTCGTCGCCGGTGATCCGGCTCAGCAACCTGTGCAGGTCTCTCGTCGTTGCCTGTGTTCCCGTCATGGCGGTAGTCTGCAACCTGAAGTTAACTTCAAGTCAAGAGATGCGGATCGATGATGCAGCTGCTCACCATCGGCGAACTGTCCGCCCGCAGCGGAGTGGCCACCTCCGCCCTGCGCTACTACGAGCGGCTCGGCCTGATCGCATCCGCTCGTACCGGCGGCAACCAGCGCCGGTACGAGCGCTCCACACTGCGCCGGGTCGCCTTCATCCGGGTCGCCGCGCAGGTCGGCGTGCCACTGGAGGAGATCGGTGCGGCGCTGGCCAGCCTGCCCGACGCGCGCACCCCCACCAAGGCCGACTGGGCCCGGCTGTCCCGCCAGTGGCGCGGTCGGCTGGACGAGCAGATCCACCTGCTGGAACGGCTGCGCGACCGGCTGTCCGGCTGCATCGGCTGCGGCTGCCTCTCGCTGGCCAGCTGCACCATGTTCAACCCGGCCGACCGGCTCGCCACCACCGGATCAGGCCCGCGCCGGCTACTCGCCGACGACCAGTAGAACCTTGCCGATGTGGAAGTTCTGCGCCACGATCTCGTGCGCGCTGGCCGCATCCGCCATCGGTACCATCCGGTCGACCACCGGCAGGATCGCGCCCGACTCCACCAGGGGCCACACCTGCTCGCGTACCCCCGCGACGATCGCGGCCTTCTCCTCCGGCGGCCGCGCCCGCAGCGCGGTGACCGACACGCTCCCCCGCTTCGCCATCAGCATGCCCAGGTCAAGCTCCGCGCTGCGACCGCCCTGCAGGCCGATCACCACGAGCCGGCCGTTGGTGGCCAACGCGTCGACGTTGCGCTCCAGATAGGACGCACCCTGGATGTCCAGGATGACATCGGCCTTGCCGGTCATCGCCGTGACGAAATCCTCGTCGGTGTAGTCGATGACCTGATCCGCACCCAGTTCGAGGAGCCGCGCATGCTTCGCGCGGCGAGCGGTGGTCACGACCCGGGCGCCGAGCGCCTTGGCGAACTGGATGGCGAACGTGCCGATGCCGCTGCCGCCACCGTGGATGAGCACGGTCTCGCCCTCCCGGAGGTGGGCGACCTGGATCAGGTTCGACCAGACGGTACAGGCGACCTCCGGCAACCCGCCGGACGACCGGAGATCGGTCGGTACGGGCAGCAGCTGGCCGACGGGTACGGCGACCCGCTCCGCGTACCCGCCGCCACCCAGCAGGGCGCACACCTGGTCGCCGACCCGCCAGCCGGTCACCCCGTCGCCGAGCACACTGATCGTGCCGGAGCACTCCAGCCCCGGGTACGGGGGAATGCCCGGAGGCGGATCGTAGAAACCGGCCCGCTGCAACAGATCGGCCCGATTGACGGCGCTCGCGGCCACGTCGACGATGACCTCACCGGGACGCGGTTCGGGGTCGGGTACCTCGGTCCAGGTCAACACCTCGGGACCGCCGGGCTCTCGAATGATGATCGCGTGCATCGGCCCATCATCCGCCATGGGCGGCCGGGCCCGCCTTCGGGCGGCCTCGCCTAATGAGTTCTGGGAGTGAGCCGTCCGGCAGACTCCTGGTGGGTAGGTAGCCGCCAGCTGGTGAGCACTCGTCTTGCCTGGACGTCGAGTCCTGACGAAAGATCGTGCCCCGGCTGGTCGGTGTGGAGAGTTGATCGCTGATGGGATGTCGTGCCCGCCCGGTTGCGGCGTGAGCACTGCTTCATTAGGTCGCTGATAGTTCTCCTCCTGGCTACCGAAGGTGATCGGTTCGACAGGCGGGAGATGTGTTGCTGTTCGTGGGAGATGACTGGGCAGAGAACCACCACGACGTGGAGGTGATGGACGCATCCGGCCGCCGGCTGGCCAAGGCCCGGCTGCCCGAGGGGGTCGCGGGTATCACCAGGCTGCACGCAATGATCGGTGCGCAGCTCGGCGACGATACCGAGGACGTCGCTGCGCAGGTGAAGATCGGCATCGAGACCGACCGGGGTCCGTGGGTGCAGGCGCTGATCGCCGCCGGGTACACGGTGTACGCGGTCAACCCGTTGCAGGCGGCCCGCTACCGGGAACGCCTGGCGGTGTCCGGGGCCAAGAGCGACGCCGCGGACGCACACATGCTGGCCGACATGGTGCGCACCGACTCGCACCAACTGCGCCCGGTCGCGGGGGACAGCGTCGAGGCCGAGGCGGTCAAGGTCATCACCCGGATGCACAAGACACTGATCTGGGAACGCACCCGCGCCGGCCAGCGGCTGCGACACGCGCTGCGCGAGTACTTTCCCGCCGCGTTGGAGGCGTTCGAGGACCTCGACGCCGCCGACACTCTGGAACTGCTGGCCAAGGCACCCGACCCGGCCAGCGCCGCCCGACTGAGCCTGGCGCAGATCAGCGCGGCCCTCACACGGGCCCGCCGCCGCGACATCCCAGCGAAGGCCACGGCAATCCAGGCCGTGTTGCGCGCCGAGCACCTCGGCCAGCCTGCCATGGTCACCGCCGCCTACGCCGTATCGGTCCAGGCATTGGTCGCGTTGCTGGTCACCCTCAACGAGCAGGTCAAGGTCCTGCAAGGGCAGGTGGAGGCCTATTTTGGCCGGCACCCGGACGCTGAGATCATCCTGTCCCAGCCCGGATTGGGCGCCGTGCTCGGCGCCCGGGTGCTTGCCGAGTTCGGTGACGACCACACCCGCTACACCACGGCGAAGGCCCGCAAGAACTACGCCGCGACCAGTCCGATCACCCGCGCGTCCGGGAAGAAGAAGACCGTCGTGGCCCGGTTCGTGCACAACGACCGGCTCATCGACGCCCTGATGACCCAGGCGTTCTCCGCCCTCCACGCCTCGCCCGGCGCCAGGGCCTACTACGACCGCCAGCGTGCGCGAGGCGCAACCTACAACGCCGCCCTGCGCCAACTCGCCAACCGACTCGTCGGCATCCTGCACGGATGCCTCAAGACCGGCACCGCCTACGACGAGGCGACCGCCTGGTCGACCCACCTCAACGAAGCCGCTGCTTGACATTCAAGCTCCTGGGATGTCTTTCGGGTGGGTGGCCTCGCTTTCGGCGGCTCGCGTCGGGTCCGGACGGGTGAAACGGACACGGGGGATTCTCAGGCGGTAAGGCCACGGGTTTCGGAGTAAGGCTTATGGTCGAACGTATGTTCGACTACGGTCGTGGGACATGGAACGGCGCAAGCACTGGTGGAACGGCAAGTGGGGCCGGCTGGCCCGGGAGGACATCCTGCTGTCGGAGGACGCGGGAACCTGGTGGATAGAGGCCCGGGAGGGCGGGGCCGAGGGGCGCAGCCGATGGTTCGAACTGCCGGATGAGAACCTTGCGCTGGACTGTGTACGCGATCTGATGAACGTCTCGCAATTCGAGGGGTGGCGGGAGCTGCCGGTCGGCTGATGCTCCACAATGGACGGGAGTCTCGTGGTCGCGTACCTCATGGTCGCGTACCTCATGGTCGCGTCGAGTCGGCGCTGACGGGCGGCGGCGGTCATGGCACACTAGGCACGGCTGTGGACCGGTTCGCGGGATCAAGAGCGTGGATCTTGGTGGTACGGGGAAGCGGCCGAGGAGGGCTCGCCTAGTGGCCGATGGCGGCGGTCTTGAAAACCGCTATGGGTGGTGACACTCATCGTGGGTTCGAATCCCACGCCCTCCGCCTCGACCTCCTCTTTCAGGCGCTCCACCAGCGCAAACGGCCCTCGCTAGCCTCGCCGCCTCGTCAGTCGGGCGTCTCACTGTGTCTCGCTGGATCTTGCGGTCGCTCGCTGTTCGGGGGCGCATCCGGGGGAAACGAGAGGCAGTCCTTGCGCGACCAGCGCCCGCAGATCCGTCTGCCAGGAATGGGCCAACGCCTGCCCCTAGCTGATCCAGTGCTCGCCGAACGCGCTGCCTGCTGGCGTTCTCCCTCAACCTGATGTCAAGGACTCCTTGATCTCGATGGCTCACCGG
>DASXOA010000089.1:0-3477 GCA_036494675.1 Rugosimonospora sp. | reverse complement strand
CGAGCCCGGCAATCGTGAACGCGGGATCAGGTAGAGCGCGATGCGGATGGTCTTGTCCGCGCGGCTTCTGGCGGCGGCGCCGCGGTAAGCGGATCACCGCCTTCGCCGCGGTGGTGGCGGTCCTGGCGGTGGCGCTGCTGGCGTGGCCCGGCGGTACGGGCTCGCCGAGTCAGCCCGGCACGCCGGCGCGCCGGCCGGTCGTACCGTCCACTGTGTACGAACCCCGGTTCTGGCAGCCGACCGTCCAGGACTCGCCCGAGGGTGCGGCGTCGATGTTGTTCAGCGGCAGCGGTGCCGGGTTGGGCGGGATCTACTATCAGTCCAATGTGGCCGTTGTCGCGGCCGGCGGCTCGTACCGGATGCTGCTGGGCGAGATGAACCTGCAGGCGGGTACCGACGCCCTGCTGTCCCCGGACGGCTCGCACGTGGCCCTGTCCTGGAGCGCCACCCACGGCTCGCCACTCGACGCGTTCTCATCCGGCGCCTCGGTCTGGGTGGCCGACCTGGGCACCGGAAAGGTGCGCCGCTACCGGCTGCCCGGCGACCTCGACGCCGCGAATGCCGTCCCGCTCGGCTGGTCGCCGGACGGCCATCACGTCGCGTTGTCCTGGCGCGGCGACCTGGTCGAGGGCTCAGATCGGGTCACGGCGACCCTCGCACTGCTCGACGTCTCCTCGGGTGCCGTGCGGTCCCTCGGCCACTTCAGCCTCGGCCAGGACGGCGAGCTGAACCCCGCGTTCTCCCCGGACGGCCGCCGGGTCGCGGTACAGGCCGGCAGCGACCTGTCGGTCATCGACACCACGACCGGCGCCACCCGGCGCCTGCCCGAACTCGGCCCCCGCCAGCGCCTGGCCGGGCCCGGCGCGTGGAGCACGGACGGCACCAGGCTGGCGATCGCCACCTTCGACGGCTGCGCCACCGGCTGCCGGCCGGAGCAGTTCGACGCCCGCCGCTGGCAGCTGAGCTACCTCGATCCGGGCAGCGGCGCCACGGCGGCCGGCCCGGCGTTCGACCCGATCGACGCGATGGTCGTCCGGGTACTCGGTTGGCAGGCCGGTGGCGACGTCGTCGCGCTGACCTACCGGTGCTCCTCGCCGCCGGATTACCCCGCGTACGACAGCGACCTGTACCGACCCCGGCTGGTGGCGCTGCATCCGGGTGGCGGCCAGCGGAACCTCATCGCGCTGCCGGACTATGTGCGGCGCATCGACATCGCGCACGACGCGGTGACCGCCGACCGGTTCGGCGGGCCGGCACCGAGGCCGGCCGCGCTGCCTCTGGCGCACTGGGTGTACCGGGTGGCCGCCGTACTGGTCGCCGGGTTCGCGGTGCTGTTGACGCTGGTGGTGGTCGTCGTGCGGCGGGTACGGCGCCGGTGAGCCGTGAGTCGGGGCGGCCCGTCAGGCGGTGGCCAGGTCGATCAGGGCGGCCGCTGCCGCGCGGGCGTGCCGGGGCGGCTCGGTCGAGTGCAGCGCGCCGCTCTGGGCCGAGGCGCCGTCGTAGAGCACCGCGAGCTGGTGGCCGAGGGACTCGGGGTCGCGCGCTCCGGCCTCGGCCGCCAGGCCGATCAGCGCGTCGATGAACGCCTGCTTGTGCTCGCCGCACACCTGGCGGGCGGGGTGCTCGACGTCGGCCAGTTCGGCGGCCGCGTTGACGAACGGGCAGCCGCGCACCGCGTCGAGGTCGAAGATGCCGAGCATCCGGTCGCGCGCCGTCATGCCGGTGTCGGCCAGGACGCTGACCAGGGCCGGCAGGCGCTGCCCGGTGACGTGCCGCAGGTACTCGACGATCAGCTCGTCCTTGCTGGCGAAATGCTGGTAGAGGGTCCGCTTGGACACGTGCGCCGCCTCGGCGAGCGCCTCGATGCCGGTGCTGTTGATGCCCTGCTCGTAGAACAGGTCGGTGGCGGCCCGCAGGATCCGCTCCCGGGCACCGCGCCCGCCACGCCCGGGCACCTGGCCGGCGGGCTGGTCCGGCGCCGTCGTCTTCGTCGTCACACCCACCATGGTACCGATCGGTTTACATTCCGCCAACGGCGCGCTAGCGTTTGGTACACCGAACGGTTTACTTGATGAGGAGATCTCCATGCGGATCGAAGGCTCCGTGGCACTGGTCACGGGAGCGAACCGCGGACTCGGCCGCGCGTTCACCCAGGCACTGCTCGACCTGGGGGCACGCACCGTCTATGCGGGCGCACGCGACCCCGGCACGGTGACCGGCCAGGGCATCACGCCGGTAAAGCTCGACATCACCGACCCCGGGGACATCGCCGAGGCGGCCCGCCGGTACCCGGACGTCAACCTGCTGATCAACAACGCCGGTGTCGCGGCCGGCGGGTCTCTCCTGGCCTCCCCGCTGGACGGAATCCGCACCGACTTCGAGACCAACTTCTTCGGCACCCTCAACGTCAGCCGGGCGTTCGCCCCGGTCCTGGCCGCCAACGGCGGCGGCGCGCTGGTCAACATCCTGTCCGTACTGTCGTTCCTGACCCTGCCGCCGTCCGGCTCGTACAGCGCCTCCAAGTCCGCCGAGTGGTCGCTGACCAACGCGCTGCGGCTGGAACTGCGGGAGCAGGGTACGCAGGTGGTCGGCGTGCACGTGGGATACATCGACACCGACATGGCCGCGCACGTGACCAGCCCGAAGAACCGGCCGGAGGACGTCGTCGCGCAGGTGCTCGACGGGATCGCCGCGGGCCGTCACGAGGTACTGGCCGACGAGCTGACCCGCACGGTCAAGGGTGCGCTGTCCGGCGAGCTGCGCGACATCTATCCGGTACTGGCCTAAGACCGGCCCCCGTGACGGCGGGCGGGCACGACCACCGGAGCCGGGGCTGGTTCGCCAGCCGGGTCCGGCCGGTCGGCGTCCCGCCTAACAGCCGTAGAAAGACCTCGAAGCGTTTGGGGTTGAGATCAGGAACGTCCTCCCTGGTGGGATAGACGGGCTTGGTGTCCCAGACCTACCGAGGAGGACGTTCGTGGGCCAGCGTAGCGGGTTGACCCGTGGGGATCGGCGGCGCAACGACCGGATCGAGGCGTTGCGGCTGGTCGTGTGCCCGGACCGGGCGATCCTGGCGATCGATCTCGGCGAGGATAAACAGGTCGCGGTGTTGATGGACCATGACGGCCGGGTACTGGGCCGCCGCGTAGCCATGGTGAAGGCGCACGTGCTGGGCGCGGTGCTGGGCTGGGCGCAGATGCAGGCGGCCCGACACGGGTTCGGGCAGCTGGTGGTCGGCTGCGAGCAGACGGGACACCGGTGGCGGGCGGTGATGGACCTCGCCGACCGCGCCGGGGTGGGGTTCGTGTGTGTGCAGTCGCTGAAGGTGCACCGGGCGCGGGAGTCCGACGACTATACCCGGGACAAGACCGACCTGTTAACCGAACTACGGCGAGGGAGGTGCTGTTCGGAGCGGCGGGCGGTGATCAGGAGGTCTAGGTTGTCGGCTCGTGATCGCAGATGGCGAAGAGCGGGATC
>DASXOA010000088.1:0-2920 GCA_036494675.1 Rugosimonospora sp. | reverse complement strand
CCGCCGCAACCGGCGGGTGTCCTCCCGCACCCGCAGCACCCCGATCCGCGCCAGCCGCACCGACCGGGGATGACCCTCACCCACCCGAATACCGGGCCGACCCCGGTCGATCTTCTGCCGGAGCCGAAACGACGGCGTGGTACGGCTCCTACGCTTGAAACGGGGGAACCCGACCCGCCGACCCCCACCACGACGAGCGTTGCCAAACACGGCCAGACCCTGTCCCTGGCCATGGAAAAGTCTCCGGCTGTGGCCAGTGAAAGTCCCCACCTCGCAGGGGGCTGGTTGATCGAGGGGGTCCTTCGGGGCCTGGGATCGGGGTTGCGACCCCACCGATCAGCAGAGCCCCGAAGGATCCCCTCTATTGAAGACTGCGAGGCAAGAGTTGGACATCATCAACGCGTACGAGGAGACGGGCAGCATGCGTGCTGCGGCGTCGTTGTGTGGCACAACCCACAAGACGGTCAAGCGGGTGTTGGAGCGCCGCGCGGCTGGCCAGCGGCCGGGGCGTCGTCGGCGCGGTCCGGTGCCGGGGTTGGCCGACCCGTTCACCGATCTGATCTTCGGCAAGGTCAAGTCGACCGACGGGAAGATCACCGCGAAGCGCTTGCTGCCGCTGGTGCGTGCAGCCGGCTATACGGGTTCGGCGCGCACGTTGCGTCGGGCGGTGGCGGTGCAGAAGGGCCAGTGGAAGCGGCTGCGGCGGGTGTATCGGCCGTGGACGCCGGAAGTGGGTCAGCATCTGCTCATCGATTACGGCACCGTCACCCACGGCCCGAATCGGGGCTTGAAGGTCTTTACCGCGGTGTTGGCGTGGTCGCGGTGGCGATTCGTGCGGTTCACCCGCGACGAGACGTTGGAGACGACAGTGCGGTTGCTGGCGGAGTGTTTCGAGGCGGCCGGCGGCGTGCCGGCCGTGGTCCTCGCCGACCGGATGGGGTGCTTGAAGGGCGGCGTGGTCGCCAACGTGGTCGTGCCGACGGCCAGCTACGTGCGTTTCGCGACCCATTACGGATTCCGGCCCGATTTTTGTGAGGCGAAGGACCCTGAATCGAAGGGTGCTGTCGAGGCACTGGTCCGGTACGCGAAGTCGGACCTGGTCGTGCCCGCCGACGATTTTGGCGGCGACCTGGGTGTCGCCAACACAGCCGCAGCCGGGTGGTGCGGCGAGGTCAACGCCCAGGTGCACAGCGAAATCCAGGCGGTCCCCGACCAACGTCTCGCCGTCGAGCGGGACGTGTTGCGGGTGCTGCCGTCGCTGCGACCGGCGATGCGTCGCGGCGTGACTCGCAAGGTCGACAAACTCGCCACGGTGCGGATCGGGTCGGCCCGCTACTCGGTGCCGCACACGCTACGCGGCCAGCACGTCGACGTGACCACTGTGGACGACCGGATCGAGGTATGGCATCAAGACGGGCTCGTCGCCGAGCATCGACTGGTCCCGCCGGGCGGGACGTCCATTCTGGACGAGCACTACGACCGGCCGGCGTCCAAGCCACGCCGTTCGGTACGGCCTCGCACCAAGGCTGAGATCGAGTTCATCGCTTTGGGTGAGGAAGCGGTCGCGTTCCTGCGCGCGGCCGCCGCGGCCGGCACCACCCGGCTACCCGCGCACATCGCCGCGATTGCCGCGTTGCGAGACGCGTACGGCCGCGACGCGGTCACCGCGGCGCTGCGCCGGGCAGTCGAGTTCCGCCGGTTCACCGCCGAGGACGTCCGGGCGATCCTGGCCGCTGGGCCAGACGCGCCGACACCGAACCGGGCCGGGGCGACATTACCCGGCGACCTGCCCGCGGTGCCCACGCGAAGGCTTGACGCCTACCGCACCCACGAACTGAAGGAGGTGGCGGCCTGATGGCCCGCACCGCCACCCCACCGCCAGCGCCGCCGCTCGCGCCAGATCTGACCGAGGGACTCAAGCGGCTCAAGCTCGCCACGGTCCGCCGCCTCGCCCCCGAGGTCCTCGCCACCGCGAAAGTTCAACGCTGGGCGCCGGAAGAGGTGCTACGCACGCTGATCGAGGCGGAAATCGCCGCCCGCGACGAGTCCAACCAGGCGACCCGGCTCAAGACCGCGAACTTTCCCGTCACGAAAGTGTTGGACGAGTTCAAAGTCACCGCGTCGTCGGTGCCGCAACCCACGTTCGACCACCTCGCCGCCCTGGACTGGATCCGCGCCGCGGACAACCTTTGTCTGGTCGGGCCGGCGGGTACCGGCAAGACTCACCTGCTCATCGCGCTCGGCCACGCGGCCGTCGTCGCCGGGCACAGGGTTCGCTACCTCACCGCCGCCGACCTCGTCGAGCAGCTCTACCGCGGCCTAGCCGACAACTCCGTCGGACGGGTCATCGACACCCTGCTCCGCAACGACTTCGTCATCGTCGACGAAGTAGGCTTCGCGCCGCTGGATGACACCGGCACCCAACTGCTGTTCCGGTTCGTAGCAGCCGCCTACGAACGCCGCGCCCTCGCCATCGCCTCACATTGGCCCTTCGAACAGTGGGGCCGGTTCCTGCCCGAACACGTCACCGCAACCAGCCTCCTCGACCGGCTCCTGCACCACGCCACCGTCGTGGTCACCGAAGGCGAGTCATTCCGCATGCGGGAGGCCCGCACCCGCACCACCAGGAGTCGATCATGATCTGACATGACCGCAGGTGGGGACATTCGACGGCCACCAGCGGCGACATTCACATGGCCCTTGACAGACCCCGTCCGAGATCCTGGGCGGCCTCCTCGAACACCTGCGCGCACACCTCACCACGCCAAACCAGACCGGTCGCCACCACCTCAACAGACCCGCCCGCATCCGCGACCAGTACCCGACCAGCGTCAGCCGACCGCTTCCACCCATTGAACAGGTTGATCAAGTCGAAGGCCGACCACGGCACCACCACCGACACATCACCACCAGCCCGGGC
>DASXOA010000087.1:0-12813 GCA_036494675.1 Rugosimonospora sp. | reverse complement strand
TCCCAGCCGTTTCCTGATCGAACGGCCGATCGCCAGCGGCTGCGCCATCGGTCGCCATGTCCGCGTCCGCCGTCCTGCCGGAGGCGGACAGGTCGGCGTCTGCCCGGTCCGCCGTGCTGTCGACGACTGCGCTGTCGACGGCCGTGCTGTCGCTTGCTCCGGCCGGGGCGGTTTCGTCGGCCGCCAGATCGTCGGCCGATCCTTCGTCGGCCGATCGATCGGTGGCTGGTGCCTCGTCGCTCGACCGATCCGTCCAGGTCTCTCCGGTCGGCCGGTCAGTCGCCGCGCCGTCGACGCGGCCGGGGCCGTCGCCGTCGCCGGTCATCGGATCCGGAACATGCGCGACACCGACCGCGGGCTCGTCGGCCCCGACCCCGGCCTCGTCGGCCTCGTCGTCGGCCTTGCCGGCGGCCTCGGCCGACTCGTCGGTACCGGCGGACGTGTCCGAGAACGTCCCGTCCCGGCGGTCGGCGTCGGACTCCGTCTCGTCGACGGGCCTGTCGGATTCGGCCTCGTCGATGTCGCCGGCGTCGAGGTTCGGCTCATCGACGCCGTCCGTTGCGGCCGACCGCGGCGGAGTCCAGGCGTCGCCGGTCCCCTCGGCGTCGGCTGTGCGGGTTTCGCTGTCCGTGCGGGCGGCACTGTCCACGGCGGTGTCATCGGCCGGCTCACGCGGCGACGGCACCACGTCGGTCGCCGACTCGGTCGCGTCGTTCGATCGGTACTGCCAGGCTTGCGGCTGGTCACGCATCAGAAAAGACCTCCTCGTTCGCCAGGTGGCGGTCAGCGGGTGGTGGCGTCAGACCGAGGCCCATCGGTCTGCGGTACCGGCCCGTTGTTCTGGGCTACCGGCCCGTCGTTCTGGAGTACTCGTTCGTCGGTCTGCGACACCGGCCCGTCGGGTTGCGGTACCGGCTCATCGCCCAGCAGTTCGTCGAACAGGGCCCGGTAGTGCACGAGAGCCTGGCGCAGTTGTTCGGTGCTGGCCTCCCCGCGCTCGTCGCGCAGGAAGATGTCGTGCGCGTCGCGGTAGTGGCCGAGCGTCCTGGCATGCTCGACGGACAGCGTGGCCAACTGCTCGTCGTAGTCGTCGGTCGGGTAGCCGATCTCGCTGATCAGCCGGGTGACCAGGTCGTCGCCGGAGCGCACCGCCTCCTGGGGCGAGTCCACGAACCGGGTCTGCACATCCGCCCACTCGGCCGCGTAGCCCGCCCGCGAGGACGCGGAGAGCGGCTGGAGATCGAGCTCGGCGTGCCTGCGCTCCCGGTCGCGCAGCTCGTGTTCCGCTGCGGACCTGCTGTTCTGCTCGCCGACCACCCGTTCGTATTCCGGCCCGAAACGCTGGCGCAGCGCGCGCCGCCGGGCGGATGCGACCGCGAACGCGACGACCGCGACGACGACCACAACGACGATGACGAGAATGACTATCTGAGTACCGGTCATGGCGACCTCCTCCTTTCGTGGAGGTATTCCCGCTGGCCCGGTCAATCCAAACTGCCCGCCGCCCGCGTCACGTATCGTCACCGGGTGCGTGAACTCGTCGTGCTGGGTACCGCCAGCCAGGCTCCGACCCGGCTGCGCAACCACAACGGGTACCTGCTGCGCTGGGACGAGGAGGGGATGCTCTTCGATCCCGGCGAGGGCACCCAGCGGCAGATGCTGTTCGCCGGAGTCAGCGCCACCGATGTCACCCGGATCTGCCTGACCCACTTCCACGGCGATCACTGTCTCGGGGTGCCGGGCGTGGTCCAGCGGCTGTCGCTGGACCGGGTGGAACGGCCGGTGTACGCGCACTATCCGGCCTCGGGCCGGGACTACTTCGAGCGGCTGCGCCACGCGACGTCGTTCTACGAGACGGCCGACCTGCGGGAGGAGCCGGTTCACGCGGACGGGCCGGTGGCCACCGGTACGTTCGGGACGCTGTCCGCGCGCCGGCTGGAGCATGCGGTGGACTCCTACGGGTACCGGCTGGTGGAGCCGGACGGCCGCCGGATGCTGCCCGACCGGCTCGCGGAGGCGGGCGTTGCCGGGCCGGACATCGGCCGGCTCCAGCGGGAGGGGAGCCTCACCGTGGGCGGCAGGGCCGTGACGCTCGACCAGGTGAGCACCCACCGGCGCGGCCAGCGCTTCGCCTTCGTCATGGACACCCGGCTGTGCGACAACGTGTTCGCGCTGGCCGACGGCGTGGACATGCTGGTCATCGAGTCCACGTTCCTGGACGCCGATGCCGCGCTGGCCAAGGACTTCGGCCATCTGACCGCGGCGCAGGCCGGGCGGGTCGCCGCCGAATGCGGGGTACGCCTGCTGGTGCTCACGCACTTCTCCCAGCGCTACACCGACCCTGCCGCATTCGGCGCCGAGGCCGCCCGGCACTTCGACGGTCAGCTCGTGGTGGCCGCGGACCTGACCCGGGTACCGGTGCCGAAACGTTAGGCGGGTTCGCCGTCCCGGGCGCGCTTCGGCAGCAGGAACGCGGCGGCGAACGTGACCGCGAACAGGCCGACCTCGATCCAGAGAGTGGCCTGCATGCCGTGTTCGACGGTGGCCGGCACCGGGCCGGTACGGCCGACCTTCAGGATGTCGAAGAAGACCGTACCGAGGATCGCGATGCCCAGCGCCCCGCCGAGCTGCTGTACGGCGTTGAGCGAACCCGACGCGGAACCCATCTCGTGCTCCTCGACCCCGGCCAGGATCAGGTCGAAGAACGGCGCCATGAGCAGGCCGGTGCCGAATCCGACGACGGCCAGGGCGGGCGCCAGGTGCCATGGCGTGACACCGGCCGTACCCGCCGCGTGCAGGATGACCGCGAACAGCGCGACGCCGGCCGCCATGACGACGAGCCCCGCGTGCAGGAGCCTGCGGCCCAGCCGCGCACTGAGGCCGGCGCTCGCGACCACGAAACCGATCACCATGCCGAGTGCCTGGGGTACGGCGGCGAGCCCCGTCTTCAGCGGCGAATCGCCCAGGCCCACCTGGAGGTAGAGGCTGAACACCAGGGTGAAACCGATCATGCCGGAGAAGAACGCACCGCCGGCGAGCAGCCCGCCGGTGAAGGCGCGCTTCCTGAACAGCGAGGGAGTCACCAGCGGCTCGCCGCCCCGCCGCTGGACGCTGCGGGTGTAGCGGGTGAACAGGCCGAAGGTGACGGCGCCGGCGCCCATCAGCAGGTACGTCCACAGTGGCCAGCCGAGTTCGCGCCCCTGTACCAGGGGGTAGATGACCATGACCGCGCCGGCCGACAGGATCGCCACGCCGGGCAGGTCCAGCCGGCTGGTGTGGGTCGACCGGGACGCCGGCAGGAACGCCCCGGCACCCAGCACGGCGAGGATGCCCAGCGGCAGGTTGATGAGGAAGATCAGGCGCCAGCCGAGCCCGAAGTAGTCGGCGGTGACCAGCCAACCGGCGAGGATCGGGCCACCGACAGCGGACAGGCCCATCACCGGGCCGAACGCGCCGAACGCGGCGGAGATCTCCTTCGGGCTGAACATCTGCTTGATCATGCCGAGTCCCTGCGGCAGCATGAGGGCGCCGAACAGGCCCTGGGTCACCCGTGAGGTGATGAGCATGCCGGGGTTCTGGGCGAGCGCGCAGACCAGCGACGAGGCGACGAAGCCGGCCGCGCCGATCATGAACATGAGCCTGCGGCCGAACAGGTCGCCGAGCCGCCCGCCGGTGACCAGGCCGACCGCCATCGCGAGCGTGTAGGCCGCGCCGAGCCACTGGATGAGGCTCTCGGTGCCGCCGAGGTCGACCCGGATCGACGGCCCGGCGATCGTGGTCACGAGCGCGTCCAGCAGGTCCATGACTTCGGCGGCCAGAATGACGGCGAGGCCGATCCAGCGCCAGCGATGGACCTGGGCGGCCGGTGGGTCTGATGCGTGGGCCGGGTCCGATGCGTGGGCCGGGTCGATTGCGTGGGTCGGGTCGGGTGCCTCGGTGGGGTCGGGTGCCTCGATGGGCGTGGCGATGGTCATTCTCAGCTCCCCGCTGTAAACGATGTTCGTTGGCGCGAACACCGTACCTTGAACGAACAGCGTTCGTCCAGGGAACATCGTTCGGTGGGGAGTACAGTGACCGCCATGGCCGAGGATCTGCCCGTACCCGCGTGGAAGCCCACGCGGCAACCCGCGCGCACGCGTCCGCAGCTCAGCCGCGACGTGATCGTGGAAACCGCGCTACGGCTGGTCGACTCCGACGGCCTCGACGGCGTGAGCATGCGACGGGTCGCCGAGGAACTCGGCACCGGTCCCGCCTCGCTGTACGCGCACGTGGCCAACAAGGAGGAGTTGCTCGATCTCGTGCACGACCGGGTGCTCGGCGAGGTCCCGGTCCCGTCACCCGACCCCGCGCACTGGCAGGAGCAGTTGCGCGAAGTGGCACTGACCGCCTTCCGCGTCTATGCCGCGCACCGTGACATCTCCCGGGTGAGCCTCGCCAACATCCCGACCGGCTCCAACGCCCTGCGGATGGCCGAGGGCATGATGGCGATCATGATTGCCGGCCGGGTGCCGCCGCTGGTGGCCGCGTACGCCATCGACCGGCTGGCGCTGTACATCGCGGCCGACGCGTACGAGGGGACGCTGTTCTACAAGCGGCGCTCCGAGGCGGGCCAGTCGCAGGAGGAGTTCACGCAGGCCTACTTCGACAGCGTGCGGTCGTTCTTCACCAGCCTGCCGCCGGACCGGTTCCCGCTGCTCACCAAGCACATCGACGAGCTGATGTCCGGCGACAGCGACCAGCGTTTCGAGTTCGGCCTGGACATGCTGATCCGCAGCCTCGCGACCTACGTCGAGACCCCGGACGGGGCCTGAGCGAGCAGGGTCACGGGCTAGGCCCGTCGCGGCCGCCTGTTCGGCTCTGGCCGCCGCATCGGCGCCGCCGCCCGGGCACCCGCGCGGCGGGTGGTCACTTCTGGAAGTGCGCGGTGTCCAGGGCCGCCTGGAGCGACTCCGCGTAACCGCCGCTGGTGATGGTCGCGCCGCTGACCGCGTCGATGTGCCCGCTCTGCGCGGTCAGTACCTCCTGGTTCAGCCGGGGTACCGCGTACGAGTTGATCTCCTGGTCCCTGGAGGTCTGGTCCGGTACCTGGAGCGCGATCACGTCGGTGATCTTCCCCACCGAGATGGTCACCTGTACCTGCACCGGGCCCCAGACGGTCTGTGCCACCGTCCCGTTGACGACCGTGTTCGCGGCGACGCTCGGTGAGGTCGACGGGGCGGGTTGCGCGGACTGGCCGGCCGGTGCGGCCTGACCGGTCGATGCCGCGCCCGCGGCGGCCGGCCCGGAGACGATGCCGGGAGCGTTCGAGCTCTGGGCGCTGGGCCCGGCGGGGCTGGTCGAGTTCAGGCTCGTCTTGTAGCTGAACAGCAGCACGACCACCACGACGGTGGCCACCAGCCACAGGGTTATCCGTCGCATGTCGCGGGCCGCCCTTCCTCCACCGGTCGAGCCGTCACCGGTCGGGCCGCCGCCGGCCGAGCCGCCGAGCGGGCCGTCACCAGCTGAACCATTCGAGATGCAGGTGTTCATCGGGCACCCCGACGAGGCGGGCCGCGTTGGCCGCCGAGGTCATCCACCCGTCCGGGCCGCAGATGAACACGTCGTGGTCCGTGATGTCCGGTACGAGCTGGAGCAGCAGCAGTTCGTCCCCGGACCGGTGCTCCAGCGCCTGCTCCGGTGCCCAGGATCCGTTCGCGGCGCGGGGTCCGGGCAGGTACACCACGCGTACCCCCCGGTGTGCGGCCAGCGCGTCCAGCTCACTGCGGAACGCGAACCCGGACGGGGTACTGGCCCGGTAGATCAGGGTGGCGTCCCCCGGCCGGTACGGCAGCTCCTCCAGCAGCGCGCGCAGCGGGGTGATGCCGATCCCGGAGGCGATCATGGTGAACCTCGGCCGGCTGCGGCCGGCCCCGGTCAGCTGCCCGTACGGTCCCTCGATCAGCACCCGGGTACCGGGCCGCAGCCAGCGTGCCCGTGCGCTGTCGTCGCCCAGTTCCTTGACGGTGATGCGCAGCAGGTCCGGTCGCGGAGCGGCGGACAGCGAGTACGGGTGCGCCCGGGTCCAGCCGGGCCCGGCCAGGAACCGCCATTGAAAGAACTGCCCGGCCCGTACCCGCAGCCGGTCCAGGTGCCGTCCGCGCAGGTACACCGAGACGATGCCGGGTGCCTCGGGTACCACCGCGCTGACCACCAGCCGGTGCCGCGCGCTGCGCCACAGCGGCAGGCCGAGCCGGAAGGCCAGCACGCTGCCGGCCGCGACGGCGTAGACCGTCCACCAGTAGGCGATGGCCGCGGTGTTGCCGATGAAGTCGGTGCCGGTCCACAGCTGGTGCGGGATCGCCAGCCCGGCCCCGAGGTAGGCGTAGAGGTGCAGCAGGTGCCAGGACTCGTAGCGCAGCCGGCGCCGGGCCGCCCGCAGTGAGGTGACCACGACCAGGATGAGCGCGACCGTGCCGGCCAGGGCGAGCAGCATGCCCGGGTAGGTGAGCACGAGGTTGAGGAACTCGTGAACCACGCCGCTACGGTCGGCCCCGGCGTAGCCGAGCGTGATCAGCAGGACGTGCGCGAGCATCAGGTCGAACGAGGTGAAGCCGATCACCCGGTGCCAGCGGGCCAGCCGGTCCTGTCCGAACGAGCGCTCGATCGGCGGTACCCGGGCCATCAGGAAGACCTGCACGAGCAGCAGGTCCGCGGAGATCAGGCCGGTCAGCCGGCCCAGCGAGTCCAGCGCGGTGGCCGAGTCGACCAGTTGCTGGAGGCCCTGGTTGTGCACCCACAGGGCGACCACGATCAGCATGCTGAAGACGGTGACGGCGCCGATCAGGTCCGGCCACCAGCCACGCACCCGGGTGCTAGCTGCAGCCGGGTGCCGGGTGTCGAGAGTGCCTGCCGTCATCGCGTCCCATCATGCACGCGAAATCTGAGCCAACTCTTTGCTCAAGCTGTGAGCCGGCTGGACACCGCCTCGGCAGGATGGTAGACGCGCTCACCGGCCGGAATCCGGACACTGAGGCGGTTCTCTTCCGGCGCCAGCGGGCACGCCCAGCGGTCGTCGTAGCAGCAGCTGGGGTTGTACGCGTAGTTGACATCGAGCCGTACCCGGTCGGGTGCCAGGACGACGAGCCCCCGGCCGAAGGTGCCCTTGACCGTGTCGGTGAGGTACCGGCCACCGCCGTAGGACTCGGCCGTGCTGGTGCCGTCCCGGAAGGGCAGGAACAGGCCGCCGCCGTACGCCTCGATCCACCACAGGGTGAGCGGTCCCCAGGGGGTGTGGGCGATGGCCACCCGCCGGTACCGCACCACGCCGTCCGGTCCGCCGGTGTCGATCTCGATGCCGCCGTCGGCGCCGGTCAGCGGTGCCTCCACGATCGCGTCCTGGTTGGCGGGGAAGTAGCTCAGCCCGGTGAACGCGGGCCGCCCCGCCGGCGGGATCGGCGACTGCGGGTGGGTGGCGAACATCTCGTCCCGGGCCGCCCGGAAGCCCGCCAGGTCCAGGTCGGACAGGTAGAGCCGGGCGACGCGCTCCCGCCAGCCGGCCAGGTCGAGGTCGGTGGGGTGGGTGTCCCCGTTGTCTGGGTCCGTGCCGTCGGGACCGGTGCCTGGAGAATCGGTTGCGTAGTCCATCAACGGCAACGGTAGCCGGTCAGCTCGCCAGCTTGAACGCCGCGACGCCGATGCCGGCCAGCACCACGAGCACCGCGACGATCAGCAGGGGCAGCCCGACCTTGCGCCGCCGCTTGACCGGCCGCACCTGGTCCAGCGCTTCCCGCACCTGGTCCAGCAGGTGCGCCGGGTGCGCGGCGATCGGCTCGCCGCTCTCGTCCGGCGCCGGCGGCGGTCCGAGTTGGGCCGGATACCGCAGCCGCATCCGGCCGGCCAGGATCTGCCAGAGCCGGGCCGACTCGGCCTCGGTGAACTCGACCGCCGCCTGCGCGGCCGACAGCGCGCCCTCCGCCTCGGCCACCCGCTGCGCGGTGCGGGCCACCTCTGCCTCCGCCCTGGCGCGCTGGCGGGCGAACCACTCGTGCACCGCCGTCCGGCGCCTGGCGTGCTCCGCCTCGGCGCCGGCCAGCCGCGCGATGAGCTCGGCGTAGGACGCCCCCGGCCGGTCGCCGGGCTCCCCCGTCGCGCTGCCGGGTACCTCCGCCTCGCTCCCGGATGCGTCAGGCTCGCTGCCGGGTGCGTCCGCCTCGCTCCCGGGTAGGAGCGGCGGGGCGTCGGGGCCGCCGGGTCCGACGCGGGATGGGGGTGGCGCGTCGGGTGCGTTCACGACAGTCCATAAGGGATGATGGCTTCCGCGCTGCGGTGCACCGTACGGTCGAAGTACAGCGCCCGCCACGGCCGTGGGTACCATGCCGGGCCGCCCGGTTTCGGGTACAGCGAGGCCAGGTCGCCGCCGTGTACGTCCAGGGCGACCCAGGCACCGATCGGATCCAGCCGCGCACCCATCCCGCCGAGATCGTCGCGCAGCCGCCCCACCCCCCGCCACCAGCCGAGCACGTGGGTGTGCCGCTCTGGTCCACTGTGGAGGATCCGGCGCAGGTGGTCCTGCGGGCCGGCCGCGCGGTTACGGGCGGCGTCGACCGCGTACAGGATGAGGAAGTGCGGCGTTCCGCTCGCGTCGTCGACCGTCTCGGCGAACAGTTCGGCGACAGTGTCCAGGTCGTACCAGTCGGTGTCCTCGGGCAGCGCCGCGTGCAGATCCCCGGCCAGCCCGACCGCGTCCGGGTCGAGGCACGCCACCGAGAACCGGGCCGTACCGGCCGGAAACTGCGCGGCGAGCGAACGTCCGGCCGAGCCGAGCACCGCGCAGGCCTCTTCCAGCCGGGTACCGAGCACCGCCAGGTTGCGCCCGGGTGCCCGGGGTAGCCGCAGGCGGGCCGGCTCGCCGGCGACGTCGATGGTCTCGCCCAGCAACGCGACCGGCTCCCGGCCGGTGGGGAGGCGGATCCGGTCGTGCGGGAACGCCGGTACCGCGTCGCCGTCGAACAGCCGCGGCGGCTGCAGGCCGGCCGGTCGCCGTTCCCACAGCCGCAGTTGCAGTGCGCTCCACGATTCCCGCTCGCTGGCGGCCGGTACCCGCACGATCTGGTTGCCCGGCAGCGCGCCGGAGTCGGCGTTGACGACGGCGTGGTAGCGCGGTATCGACTCGGCGGCCGCGTTGTTCTCGGCCAGGATCCGCCGCGCCTTGGGCAGCGCCATGCGCAGCGCGAACTGGCCGACGAGTGCGGAGCGCCCCCACAGCGCCTCGATGCCGGAGACGTCCTGGCTGGCCAGTACCAGATGGATGCCCTGCGAACGACCCCGGCGGGCCAGGTCCTCCAGCAGCGTGGCGGCCTCGGCGGCAAGCGCGTCGCGGCCGGACAGCAGCACCTGGAACTCGTCGACGACCGCGACGATGCGCGGCCAGTGCCCGCCCGGATCCTCGGCCCGCAGTTCGGCGAGCGTGGTCACCTCGTGCCGCTTGGCGGCCTCGGCCCGGGCCCGCAGTTGCCGGCTCAGGAAGTGCAGCAGGGCCACGCCGAACTCGCGGTCGGTGTTGACGTTGATGCCGACCAGCCGGACGTGCGGCAGCCAGCTCGGGTCGCGCTGGCCGGGCGCGAACCTGGCGAAGGACACGCCCTCCTTGAAGTCGAGCAGATAGAACTCCAGCTCGGCGGGGGAGTACCGGGCGGCGAGGCCGCCCATCCAGGCGTAGACCAGGTTGGTCTTGCCCGTTCCGGACGGCCCGCCGATCAGCGCGTGCGGCGGGTAGTCGGCGAGCGTGACCTCGACCAGCTCGCCGTCGGACGCCTCACCGATCGGCGCGGTCAGGCCGGTCGCGGACGACTGGGTCCACAGGTCCTCGGGGAGCAGGTCGGTGAACGCGGCCGGTTCCGGTCCGGCGGCCGCCTGTGCGGCGATGGTCCGGCAGGTCGCGGTGACCAGTTCGGCCGGCGGTCCCTCGACGGTCAGTGGCATCCCGTGGAAGCGGTCGGCGCTCACCGTCTCCAGGGTGTCCACATTGGACTCCACAGTGGACTCGATGGGCAGCCCGCGCAGGATGAGGTGCACGCCGCAGGCCACCCCGGTACGCAGCAACCGGGCCAACTGCGCCTGTTCGTGCCGGGTCGGCTCGTCCGCGCCGAGCAGCACGGCCACCCGCCAGTGCTCGGGCCGCCTGCCGGTCGCCTCGGCGTACGCCCGCAGCGACGGGTACTCGCCGGCCAGTACCGTCTCGTTGACCCGCCGTACGTGGTCGACCAACTCGTCGAGCAGGCGGCCCAGGCCGCCCGGGCCGACGAAGGTGAGCAGGCCGCCGGGGCTGAGCGGAGCGAAGCCGGCCAGCCCGCCGCCCAACTGCTCCGGGTCGTAGCCGGTCAGCCGCACCGATCCGGGCGGTACGCAGCCCAGGGTGCGCAGCAGCAGCGCGGCGAGCACGGCGTCGCACTGCGCCCGGTCGGTACCCGTGATCCGCACGTGCGCGTGGTCGAGGAACGGCACGAGCGCCGGTACCCCGGGCGGAACCGTACCGATGTGGACCGGCCCCGGTACCGCGCCCCGGCGCAGGGGGGTGGGTTGCCACCCCGGCCACGGGTCGCCGGCCGCGCCGGGCGCAGCGGCCCGGGCCGCACGGATCGCGTCCGCCGCCGTACCGGCGACCGAGTCCCGGTGCGCGGCCGCCAGCGCCGCGAGTTGCCGCTGGCGTACCTCGCCGGCCCGCTGCGGTACCTGCGCCGCGGCGGCCTCCATCCGGGCGTGTCCGGCGCGGGCGGCCTCCAGCCGGCGCCGGGTACCGTCGCGGCCGGCGAGCGCGGCGGCCTGTGCCTTGCCGAGGTCGCGCCGGATCGCCTCGACCAGCGGATCAGCCATCGGCCCGGTCCGTGGCGCGGTCGCGGGGCAGCGGCTGCGCGGCATCGGACCGTAGCGAGTCCGGGTCGCGGCCGAGCCGGGAGAGCAGCACGCCGACCAGGACCGCACCGGTGACCGCGGAGTCGGCCGGGTGCGCCGGCGGCCCGGACTCTCGGGGCGGTGGAATGCGGCACACCCGGGCGAGCAGGGTGTCCACGACGCCGGAGGGCAGCTTGGGCAGCAGAGCGTGCACCGGTTCGCGGGCCGTGTTGGTCAGTTGGGCCAGGTCGGCGGCCCGGGGCTGGTGCCCGAGCAGGTCGCCGGCCAGCCGGTACAGCACCGGCGGGCTGATCGCGGCCAGGCCCAGCCCGACGGGCGGGGCCACGTCGGTCAGTTCCCGGCGCAGCGCGTCGCGGTTGCCGGAGCGGGTGTGCCGGGCGATGCGGCGCAGCAGTTCGGGCGGCTCCCCGACCCCGCTGCCGGCCTTGCCGCCCGCGCCGCCGGCCGCCTTGCCGCCCGCCGCTCTGCCGCCCGCCGTTCTGTCGCCGGCCGCTTTCCCGGACGCGCGGCCGCCGCCGGTCGTGGTGCCGCCGGTCGTGGTGCCGCCGGTCGTGGTGCCGCCACCCTGCCCGCCGTCCTGTTCGTCGGTCGGCCCGTCGGTGAGCACCGTGACCCGCTGCGCCCACCACCGCCCGAGCCGTCCGGGAGCCGGTACGCCCTCCGGCTCGGCCTGGTCCGGACCCGCGTCCGGCTCGTCGAGCGCGGCTCGCCAGGCGTCCTCGGGTGGCCTGGTCGCGTCCAGGCCCAGGCCGATCGCGGCCAGGTACTCCGACACCGACTCCTGCGCCACCTGGATGGCCCGGCCGGCCTGCTCCAGGTGCTCGGTGGCGCCGGCCAGTTCCGGAACCCCGATGGGCCGGCTCGACTCCTGCCGGATCCACATCAGGAGCGCCGACGCGGCCCGCAGCCGTTCCAGCGCGGCGCCGACCTCGCCCACCGGCATCCGTTCCGAGGTCCCGTACAGCACCGCCCCCAACTCTTCGATGAGCGACATGGTGGCTACAGGGTGCCCAGGTAGGTCTGCGCCTGCTCCACGGCGGTGAGCGTGGCGGCCAGCGCTTCGTCCAGCTCAGTGCTGGCCTGGTTGAGCGCGGCCTGCGCGGTGCTCACCGCGTCGTGTCCGCTGCCCTCCACGGCCGCGGCGAGGCTCTGCTGGGTCTCCGAGAGCTGTTCACCGGCGGCCCGCACGGCAGACTGCACCTCGCCGATCTGCGCGATGACGGCATCTATGGCCGACTTGACCTCGGCGACGCTGGCCACAGGGCGGACCTCCCGGATCGCGTGGTCTTCCATCTCATCATGGCGGCCGTTCCCGACGAAAGCGACGCAGGTGGTGGTCGGTGTGAGGGAGGCGGTGAGGGCAAATAAGCGGCGAATCCTCAGGTATCCGAACGAATGCCGCACCCGCCGGATGGCACACGAACGCGGTCACGTCGATGGATCCCCAGCCCGGTCCCCGACCCGATTGGCGGCACGTTCGCCGACCCGATTGGCGACCCCGTCACTCCGACCCGAGCGGCGCGCAGCGAGATCAGCGGTGACCGCTACCGTGTCCTGGTGATATGGGGGCTGCTGGCCGTCCTCGGCTCGGCGGTCTGTTACGGAGTGGCGTCGGTGCTCCAGGCGATCGGAACGCGCCGGACGCCGGATCCCGGCCGCGCGGTGGGCCCGAGGCTGCTGGTCCGCGCGCTGCGGCAGGGGCCGTTCGCGGGTGGCATCGCGCTCGACGCCGCCGGCTGGGTGCTCCAGGTGATTGCGCTGCGCAGCCTTCCCCTGTTCGTCGTCCAGGCGGGTCAGGCGTCCAATCTCGCGGTGACCGCCGTGGTCGCGGTGCCGGTCCTGGCGGCCCGGCCGACCGGCCGGCAGTGGTGGGCGATCGCCGCGGTCTGCGCCGGGCTGGCGCTGCTCGTCTCGTCGGCCGGT
>DASXOA010000086.1:0-1719 GCA_036494675.1 Rugosimonospora sp. | reverse complement strand
CGCCGCCGACCTGGAACTGATGCGAGACGACCCCGAGTGGATCGTCGCCGGGGTGGACATCCGCCCGCGCCGCATGTTCGGCCTGCGCCCGCCGGAGACCCCGGGCGCCCGCGACTGGCACGACTTCGAGTGGCTGATCGGGCACGAGGGCAGCGCGCTGCTGCGCGGCCCGTTCGCCCGCATCCGCAGGCTCAAGCCGGCCCAGATCGCCGACCTGCTGGAGAGCGCGTCGGCGGAAGAGGAGACCGAGATCCTCGGCCGGGTACGCGCCGACCCCGAGCTCGAGGCGGACGTCTTCGAGGAGCTCGACGAGGACCTGGCCACCCGGCTGCTCGGCGCCCGCACCGACTTCGAGATCGCCGAGGTGCTGGCCCGGATGCGCGCCGACGACGCCGCGGACGCGATTGCCGAGCTGCCGCAGCAGCGCAGGCAGCCGGTCCTGGACCTGCTGCCGCCCGGCCCGCGGCAGAAGGTGCTGACCCTGATGGGCTTCGCCAGCGCCAGCGCCGGCGGCCTGATGGGGATGGACTTCATCGCGCTGCCCGGGATGGTCACCGTGCGCGGCGCGCTGGCCCGGGTGCGCGAGTCCCCCCTGCTCCAGCCCGAGGCGCTGACCAGCGTGCACGCCGTCGACGAGGACGGCTGCCTGTGCGGCGTGGCCCGGCTGGTCACCCTGGTCCAGGGCGACCCGGACGCCGCCCTGATCGAGGTCTGCGACACCGACCCGGTCCGGGTCGGCGCGGATACGGACATCACCGACGTCGCCGTGCTGATGACGGACTACAACCTGATCACGATTCCGGTCGTCGACGACCGGCGCCGCCTGCTCGGCGTGATCACCGTCGACGACGTCCTCGAGATCGCCCTGCCGCCCGACTGGCGCCGCCGCGAAGCCGCCCCACACCAGCCACCTCCATAGCCCCGTATCCAGCAGTTTGTGCCCGCGTCCGGCTGCGGTGGCTCGGCCAGCAGCACCAGCCCGGCCAGCGCGACCCACGCCGCTGGGGTGGCCACCGCCACCGGGCACGTGCAGAGCCTTACTGCCACCCAGCTGAAGGGCGCACTGCTGACCAAGGTGGGCACCGCCCTTCCGGCCGCGCCCGCCGAAGCCGGTGACTACGGGACGCTGCCGGACGTGCAGACGAGCAAGCAGACCATGCATGGCGTCAAGGTCACCCCGGCCAGGTGCGCCCAGGCCACGGTGACCGGGTTCAACTCGGCGTCGTTCACCCACGCCCCCGCGTCCGTGGTGACCTTCCGGGTCGGTCGCGACGGCGTGTCCGAGGTGCTGGTCTCGGCGACGCCGGACGTGGCCCATTCGGCGCTCGGCAACAAGCTGCCGGCCGGCTGCGAGCACTACACCGCCTCAGTCGGCGGCAAGACCTTCCACTACTCGGTGAAGCAGTCCCCGATCGCGGGCCTGGGCAACGAGGCCCGGGCGCTGAACGTCAAGGCCGCGGGCTACTCCCAGGTGAACGTCTGGTCGGTGGTCTACCGGGCCGACGGGTTCGTGGGCGCCGTCACCATCGTCGGTCCCGACGCCTCGCAGGCGAGCGCGAAGAAGCTGGCGACCCAGGCCTACGCGTACGCCCACCAGTCGCTGTCCTAGTCCGACGGCTGGTGCAGACTGGTGCCATGACTGACGCGTCGCCACGTTTCCGTTCGGTGCTCGATACCTGTCCCGTGTACAAGCCGGGCCGGACACCGGTCAGCTCGAGC
>DASXOA010000085.1:0-31972 GCA_036494675.1 Rugosimonospora sp. | reverse complement strand
GCAACAGGATGGTGTCCGGGCCCCGGCGCGGCCACCTCGGCGGCTCGGGGAGGGGTCAGCATGTCACGGCTTCAGGTCAGGGCACTGGTCGGATCGGCGCTGCTGCCGGCGGCGCTGTTGCTGGCGGTCGCGGGACCGGGGGCGGCGTTCGCCAGCGACCCGGCCGCCAGCGGATCGGCGGGAGGTGGGTCGGTCGTCGGTGGACCGGTCGTCGGTGGGTCCGCCGTCAGCGGGTCGGTCGCCAGCGGGTCCGCTGTCGCGTCGGCGCACCCGCCGGCCAGCTACACGATGAAGCTCAGCTCGACCTCGGCCACGCTTCGGGCAGGCGCCGCCACGACGACCGTCGTGTCGTTCCGCGCGGGCCGCTACCTGCGCTCCACCCGGGTGGCCCTGAGCGTCGCCGGCCTGCCCAGCGGGGTCATCGCGACGTTCTGCCCGCCGACGCCGCTGATCGGCGGCGACTCGGTGCTGACCCTGACCACCGTGTCGTCGGCGCCTGTCGGCGCGTTCGCGATCACCGTCACCGCCATCACCATCAGCAGCGACCCCATCGGCACGTCCGCCACTTTCGACCTCGAGATCAACGCGTAGCGGAGCCGGAAGACCATGGCGCGACGCTGTGTGCGCGTGCGCCCTTCGAATCGAGGAAACCGATGACACTGTTCACCAACCCCAGAACCCGCCCCAGAGCGGTCTGGCGAGCCGCCGACCGGGCGGCCCGGATACTCCTGGTCGCCGGTCTCGTCGCGGTCGGCGCGGCGGCGGCGTCCCGCCCCGCACTGGCCGCGGTGGCGGCGGCCGGCCCCGCACTCGCCGCGCCGGCGGCGGCGTCCGGCCCGGCGCCCGCCGCGGCGCAGACCTGGCCGCAGTTCGGGCACGACCCACAGCTGAGCGGATCCAACCCGGACGAGACGACCATCACCCGGGACACGGTCGCCAACCTGGACCTCGACTACGTCGGCGTCGGACCGGCGGATCCGAACTTCGGCGGGATTTCACAGTCGTCGCCGGCCGTCGTGGGGGACGTCGCCTACGTCGGTACCGACGCCGGGCAGTTGCTCGCGTTTCCGGCCACCGGCTGCGGCGGCGCGAACTGCCCACCACTGTGGGCGGCGCAGTTGAGCAACGGGGTGTTCACCACTCCCGCGGTATCCAACGGACTGGTGTTCGTCTCCTCGGCCGGCTCGGTGGAGAACGGGATCGGCACGCTCTACGCGTTCAAGGCAGCCGGCTGTGGCCGGCCGGCGTGCAAGCCGGTCTGGACGGCGTCGGTGCCGAACACCGGTTCTTCCCCGACCGTGGCCGGCGGTGTCCTCTACATCGTCTCCGGCGACGGCCGGTTGCTGGCCTTCGCCGCCGGCGGCTGCGGGCGGTCCACCTGCACCCCGCTGTGGAGCGGAAACATCAAGTCGTCGGCGCAGGCGGCCCCGGCGGTCGCGAACGGGCTGGTCTACGTGACCTCCTCGGACCGGCTGCTCGCCTTCCGGGCGGCCGGATGCGGGCAGGCCATGTGCCGGCCGGTCTGGGCCAGCATGCCGGTGGCGGGTTCCGACACCGGTTCCGGGCTCATCCAGGGCGTGGGTCCGACCGTCGCCGGCGACAAGGTCTACTTCGCCAGCGTGGACTTCTCCGCCCCGGACGGGAAGGCCAGCACGATCTACGCGTACCCGGCCGTCGGCTGCACCGGTACCCAGAACCTGAACTGCCCGCCGCTGTGGATCGCCCATCCGTCCGACTTCGACTCGATCCAGTCGAACCTCACGGTCGCCAACGGCGTGCTGTACGGCAGTGCCGTCGGGTTCGTGTTCGCCTTCGACGCCAACGGTTGCGGCCAACCGGTCTGCGGCTTCCTCTGGTTCGGCCTGCTCCCCGGCACGATCGCCGGTACCGGTGCCTCGCCGTCGGTCGCCGGGGGAGTGGTCTACTACACCCAGAACAACGGTGAGATCGGCGGGTTCGACGCCCGTGGATGCGGCGAGACGGAGTGCACCCCGCTCTGGTCCGCGGTGACCCAGCCCTTTGAGGCATTCATGACCACACCGGTCATCGTCAACGGCCGGCTGTACGTGGCCGGGCCCGCGGTCGGCAACCAGCCGACCATGTGGGTGTACCACCTGGTGAAGTGAAATACCCGTGGTACCTGGCCCGGCCGGCTCCCGGTGAGCCGGCCGGGCCGCCGCGGGCCGGGGCCGCCGGTGCCCGTTTCAGGCGGCGGTCGGGCCGAGCAGGCGCTCCGCGAGGGCGCGGGCGCTTCTGGCCGGGCCGTTGTCGCCGAGCGCCTGGACGGAGGCGTACACGCCCTCCATGGTGAGAGCCAGATAGTCCGCGAGCTGGTCCGGTTCGGCGACCGGAGCCGTCCCGGCGTACTCCCTGACCAGGTCCCCGAACCGGGCGCGCAGCCAACGCTTCTGTTCCACCGACGTCCGGTGCGCCGGATGGTCGGCGTCCGGAAACTCGGCCAGGGCCATCAGGAACGGGCACCCCCGGCACTGCTCCGGACCCACCTGCTCGGCGATCGCGTCGAAGATCGCCAGGATCCGATCGCGCGGATCGTCGCCGCCCGACCTCGCCGACGCGTCGAACCACGACTGGTAGAGCCCCTTGGAGCGCTCGATGTACGCGGCGATGAGGTCGTCCTTCGACGAGAACAGCCGGTAGAGCGTGGTCGGTGCGACCGCGGCCTCGGACGCCACCCGGTCGACTCCCGTGGCCCTGATGCCGTTCCAGTAGAACAGCTCATGGGCCACCCGGAGCACGTGCTCCCGGGTATCGGTCCCCGCCCGTCGCATATTTGACCCCTTCCACGCCGGCACCGGCCGGCTTATAGTAACTCCGATGTTAGGGATCGTTCCCTAACATCGGTGGGGGCGGCGCGGTGAGTCGACGGGGTACTGGCGGAGGCGCGACATGACGGGGGTCGTCGACACCGCACCCGGGCCGGCACATGACGGCCGGACCCCTGCCGCGGGAGGACTCGGCGCATTCGTGGTTGGCACACCACCACGTTGATGGCCGTCGACGTCCTCAAGCCGGTGGCGACCGGCCTGCGCGCGTCCACCGGCACGATGGGTCTGCCGGTGACCGCGCACATGCTGGGGATCCCGATCGGCGGTCCGGTCGCCACCACCACGCTTTCCTCGCGGGTTACGGCACCCGCTTGCGGTTGCCCTTCTCCTGGACCGGGACGGTCTGGTTGTCCGACGGGAAGGCCGGCAGCTTGAACTGCGACGTCTCGTACGTGGCCAGGTTGAGCGGCCCGTTGGTGTCCGGCAGCGTCGGCGTGTTGTGGTCCGCATGGTTGAACCGGAAGGCCGACGTCAGGTCGCCGAAGGCCGAGCGCCGCCAGTCGCTGAGCATGGGTACGCGTACGCCGGTGACCTCCTCGACGAACCGCAGTGTCGACGTGTGGTCGAACGGTTCGCTGCACACATAGCCGCCCTGGGTCCACGGCGAGACGATGAGGCACGGCACCCGGAACCCGGAGCCGACGTTGAGGCCGTTGCCGGGAGTGCCGGCCGGGGACTTGGCGGTGACGAACTCGTCCGGGGTGCCCGCCGGTGGCGTGATCGGCGGTACGTGGTCGAAGAGCCCGTCGTTCTCGTCCCAGTTCACGATGAACACCGTCTTGGCCCACACGTCGGGGTTGGACGCGATGGCATCGATCTTCGAGGCGATCAGCGACGCACCGCCGGCCGGCATCGACGCGGGGTGCTCGTTGCCCGCGTTCGTCGTCATCAACCAGCTCACCGTCGGCAGTTGGTCGTTGGCCGCGTCGTACTCGAACTGGCCGACCGGGCTCTGCGCGGTGCCCTTGAGCCGCAGGGGCGAGTCCGCCGCGGCCTGGCTGTACTGCACCATGTTGCCGAGGACGTTGTAGCCCTGGCCCCCGTCGTTGGCGGTGTAGACCTTCCATGAGACCCCGGCCGCTTCCAGAGCCTCCTGGTAGGTCGGCCAGTTGTAGTACTTCCAGCCGTTGGGGTCGTTCTCCAGCGCAGGGCCGCCGTACTGTGCACCCGGGTCGATGCTGCCGGTCATCCACATGTACCGGTTGGGGTACGTGGGGCCGAGGACCGAGCAGAAGTAGTTGTCGCAGACGGTGAAGGCGTCGGCCAGCGCGTAGTGGAACGGGATGTCCGCGCGGCTGTAGTAGCCCATCGTGTACGGGCCGACGGTCGGGCCGTCCGCGGCGAGGTGCGCCGGCAGCCAGTTGTCCATCGTGCCGTTGTTCCACGCCTGGTGCTGCACGTTCCATGCGTGGCTGGTCGACGGAATGGCCTGCGCGGCGGTGGTCTTGGTGTCGAGGTGGTACGGCAGCAGATAGCCGTCGGGGTTGCTGGGATCGGGCTGGTAGAACACCGACCGTCCGGTGGACAGCTTCTTCGCCTTGGGGTCGGCGAACCCGCGTACGCCCGAGAGCGTTCCGAAGTAGTGGTCGAAGCTGCGGTTCTCCTGCATCAACAGGACGATGTGCTTCACGTCCTTGAGGCTGCCCTGCTTCGGAGTGGGTTGCGCGAGAGCCTTCTGCACGTTGGGCGGCAGCAGTAGGGACGCCGCGCCGAGGCCTCCCGCGGCCGCGGTCGAGCCGAGCAGGCGCCGGCGGCTCATCGCCTGGCCGCCGCGTGGCTTGTCGCGTTCGGGGTTCCGGGTGGAATCGTCACTCATGCAAATGATCATTTGCGCCACACATGACGATCATGGTGGACCGCCCCGACGGCGAGGTGAACGGTTCGTCAAATGGCGGTCGCGGCGTCCCCAGGAGAGAACGTGACGGCGATCCCGATTACCGGCTTGCGCCGCACGTGCAGGATCGCGGCGATCCGGTTGCCCATCCGGGACAGCAGGTACCTGCCGGCCAGCAGCCGGCGGGCGGCCTGCGTGCCCGCCTCGTCGAGGATCCTGGCCGTACCCTCCGCGCTCGGAGCATCCGGCGCGACCCTGCCGCGGATATCGCAGACCGTGACGACGACGCGGCCGTTGTTGCGGATCCGCTTGACCTTCCCCGCGTCGGCATTGGAGACGATGAAGAGCTCACCGCCGCTGATCACGTGCCAGACCGGCGTGGGGACCGCGGTGCCGTTCTTGCGGTACGTGGTGAGGCTGACGTACCTGCTGCGGCCGATGTCGTCCATGACGGTCATCGTCGCAGCCTACCGGTCAGCGTTGGGCGCCGTGGGTACCCGAGCGGTCGGGATTCTGGCGCCGGACGCCGCGAAGAAAGCCGGGTAAAGCCATCGAATGTGGTAGAAGTGGCTTACGTAAGTTGCGCTTGAATTCCTACTTATCGCTGCAATAACATGACGACACTCTGAAGTTTCACGCCTGTTACGAAGGGTGAAGCCATGCATCTCGTCCGGAGGACCGTCGCGCTGGCGTTGGTCCTCGCCTCGGGCACCGTGGCGGCCGCCACGATGTCCACCCCCGCTTCGGCGGGGCCGCCCAGACCGGCCGCCTCGGCACCGGACACGAGCGGGGCGGCGCTGCCGTTCACGGAGTACAGCGTCGCCAATGCGAAGACCAACGGCACCCGCGTCGGGCCGAGTACCAACTTCGGTCAGCTCCCGGCAGAGGCGGTGGGCCGCCAGGCGGTGACGCTGTCCGGCAACGGCAGGTACGTCGAATTCACGCTGACCAAGGCCGCCAACGCCCTCGACCTCCACTACTCGATCCCGGACACCGCCGACGGCGCGGGGCGCACGTCACCACTCACCGTCTACGTCGACGGCATCAAGGCCCAGACGCTGACGCTCACCTCGAAATACAGCTGGCTGTACGGCTTCTACCCGTTCACCAACAACCCCGCCGACGGGCAGCAGCAGCACTTCTACGACGACGTGCGCACCAACTTCCTGCTCCCGCTGGGGCCCGGCACCCGGGTCCGGCTGCAGCTTCCGGCCGGAGCCGCCGCGACGACGATCGACGTCGCCGACTTCTCCCTCGTGGGTCTCCCGACCCTGCTGCCCCCGGCCGGCTCGGTCAACGCCCTGAGCTACGGCGCCGACCCGACGGGTAGGAAGGACTCGACCACCGCGCTGCAGAACGCCATCAACGCCGGCGAGTCCAAGCACCGCACGGTGTTCATCCCGATCGGCACCTTCCAGGTCAACGGTCACCTGATCGTCGACAACGTCACCGTCAGGGGTGCCGGGCGGTGGTACACGACGCTCACCGGCGCCAGTGTCGGCGTCTACGGCAGGTCCAACCCGACGCCGAGCGCCAACGTGCACCTGTCGGACTTCGCCGTCGTCGGCCGGGTCGCCAACCGCGACGACTCCGCCGACCTCAACGGATTCGGCGGCGCGCTGGGCAACTCGACCATCAGCGACGTGTTCGTCCAGCACACCAAGGTGGGCATGTGGTTCGACGGCCCGTTCAGCGGACTGAAGATCAGTAACGCGATCGTCGAGGACACCATGGCCGACGGCATCACGCTGCACGACGGCATCACCGGTTCGAGCATCACGAACACCTACATCCGCAACACCGGTGACGACGGGATCGCGCTGAACTCCAGCGGCGGCGCCGACTCGGGCGACGTCATCGACCACGACACCGTCGTACTGCCCATCTTGGCGAACAACATCGCGGTGTACGGCGGCCACGACAACGCCATCACCAACAACCACGTCACGGACACCCTCACGCAGGGCGGCGGCATCCAGGTCGGCAACCGGTTCGCCGCGGTCGCCCTGTCCGGCACCACGACCATCGCCGGCAACCTGCTCGAACGCACCGGTGTGCTCGACCCCAACTGGCAGTTCGGCGTCGGCGCGATGTGGTTCTACGCGCTCGACGAGCCGATGTCCGGCACCATCGCCGTCACGAACAACACGATCCTCGACAGCCCGTACGAGGCCGTGCAGTTCGTCGGCTCGACGAACACGAACATCGCCATCGACCACCTCACGGTGCGCAACGTCGGCACCTTCGTGGTCCAGATCCAGTCCGGTGGCTCGGTGAGCATGTCGAACGTGACGGCCACCGGAACCCAGGGCATCGCCGGCATCTACGACTGCGGCTACGGCCTGGTCATCAACAAGGGCTCCGGCAACAGCGGCTGGGACACCATCTGGTGCAACGACATGCCGGTGAGCGGGATCCTCCAGCACAGTGGCAACGGGTACTTCGGCACCGTGGATCCCGGAGCGACCAGCGCGCCGCAGACGTTCACCATCACCAACCCGGGGCCGAAGGCGGCCTCGATCACCTCGGTTTCGGTGGACGAGGACTTCGCGCAGACGAACGACTGCGGCGCGTCGCTGCCCGTCGGGGGCTCGTGCCACGTCACGGTGACGTTCACCCCGTCGTCGCCGGGCAACCACACGGGTACCCTGCTCATCGGTACGGACGCGCCGTTCCCGCCGGCGATCGCCCTGACCGGTGTCGGGTTCGACGCGAACGGCAACCTCGCGCTCGGCGCCACGATGACGGCGAGCACCATCACCGACGGGTTCCCGGCGGCCAACACGAACGACGCCAACCAGTCGTCGTACTGGGAGAGCCAGGACGGTACGGGTGGTGTCTTCCCGGGTACCCAGACCCTGACGGTCAACCTGGGCTCGGTGACGGACGTGAGCCGCCTGGTGCTCAAGCTGCCACCCGGCTGGGGTACCCGTACCGAGACGGTCGCCGTGGCGACGAGCACCGACGGTACGGACTTCACGACGGTCGCTCCGGCCACCGGCGTCGTGTTCGACCCGGGCGTCAACAACAACGCCGCGACCATCACGATCCCGGCCGCGTCCACGCAGTACGTCCGGCTGTCGTTCACCAGCAACGATCAGTGGCCGGCCGCGCAGTTGGCGGAGTTCGAGGTCTACGCGAACTGATGGGCGACACCGTGCCGGCGTCGGCGGGAGCGCATCCCGCCAACGCCGGCACCGGTGCCTGTCGTGACGCGTAGCCGTGCCCCGGCGGCGCGCCTCCTACAGCCGTGCCGGATCGGACCCGGCGTGCTGCGCGGTGGCGAAGACGCCGCGAACCCGGGCGCCGTCGGCCGACTGCCAGGTGGCGGTGACTCCGGCCCCGGCCGTTGCGCCGGGGGTTCCCGCCGGCTCCTCGGGACGAAGGATCCGGTGGACCCGGACGGTGCCCCGGACCGGTGTGCCGTCCTCGCCGGCGGTGTCCACGCGCAGGTCGGTGCCGCCCGGTCCGTCGGCGACGATCGTGTGTCCGGTCACCGGCACTCCCGCGCCGGCCCCGGCCGCGGCCCGGGCGAGGGCACCGGCCAGCGGATGGCTGACGACGCTGGGGTCCGGGGTGTCGCTCTTGCTCTGCGCCTGCGGCTCGGCGCCGCCCTGGATGAGCGCGACAAGCTGCGCGACCAGGACCTGGTCGTGAACCCCGTCGTACACCCAGCGCCGGCCGAGTACGCCGTGCTCCGCCGTGCCGATCAGTCCCTCGGCGGCACTGTCGCAGGGCGCCCCACGGTAGGTGAGCGGTACCTGGTAGGTGACGGACTCCTCGCCGGAGCCGTCGGTGACCGCCATGAACTCGATGCCGACCTCACCCTCCGGGTCGTCGAGCCGGAACCCGCCGACCTTGGTCAGCTCCGGCCCGTGTCCGGTGCCGACATACCACGGCTGTGCCGGCAGCCACCCGGTCAGCAGCTCCAGCTTGGTCGGCGTCAGCGTCGTGTTGTTGTGGATGACAGACATGCCGGCGTCGCGCTCCTCTCCGTCCAGCGGTTTCCGCCGGAACCCACCCCGAAAAGTACGCGTCGCCCGGACGCGCTAGCACACCGGCCAGCAGATCTCGGTACGCCAGCGGTTGGCGTCGGCCGTACCCGCGCCGGGTCGGCGACCGGGACGAAGACGGTGGCCGCGCCTCGATCGCCGGTGAACAGCGCGTTGTCGCCTGTATCCGGTCGAGGTGCGCGGTGAGCAGGGCGTTGCCCGTAGCCGGGGCATCACGTGCAGGCCGAGCCGTTCTGGTCGCCGGTGAAGGTGTCGATGTTCTCGATCTTCCAACTGCCGTGCTGGCGCACCGCGTCGACCGCGAACATCGCGCCCGCCGTCGACGTCACCTTGGTGATCGCGCTCGTGCTGCTCTGCGTCGCGAAGACCAGGACCCGGGCCCGGTCGCCGGTCAACGCCTCGACACCGCTGTTGGTGACGCTCACGGTGACCACAAGGTGCTGTTGCGGTGCCTGTTGCTTGACGACCCGGAAGAGCGCGTCGTACTGGCACACCGCCGTGCCGACCAGCAGCCCGTCGGCCGCCCGCTGGGTCTTGTCCAGGTCGCTGTAGTCGTACGAGAAGATGGTGTTGACCGCGCCCGCGACCTGGCCGTTGACCGCGCTGGTGGTGGCGTTGTCGGTCAGTGCGGTGTTGGCGGCGCTCGCGGTGCCGCGCAGGTGCTGGGCACTGATCGCGAACCACACCGCGAGGCCGCCGAGGAGGACCGCGATCGCCGCGAGCGCGGTGGGCACGCTCCACGACCGGCCGCGCAGTGCCGTCCAGCGGGCGGCCCGTGGGGCCGTCGCGGGCGGCGAGACGTCCGGTTCGGGCGATGCGGGGGTACGCGCGGTGAGAGTGCGCCGGGTGACGCGCAGGGGCGTCGGCGCCTGGGAGGGACGGTGACGGGTCGGCGGGGCCATGTGCGTGCGTCCTCTCAACTCGCGCTCACCGGTACCTGCCCGACGGCGGACAGCTTCCAACCCGAGCCGGTGCGGGTCAACTGGCCGGAGAGCCGCTCCCGCTTGTCGGTCGGTTGCCCGGTGGTCGGGGTGACGGTGATGTCGACGGCGACGATCACGCTCGCCTTGCCCGCGCGCTCGTCGAGTTCGGTGACCGCACCGTCGAGTACCTTTGCCGTGGTGACGGTCTTCGCCTGGGCTATCTGGCCGAGGAACGCCGCGCTGCCGCTGACGAGTTGGTCGTGCAGGTCGCCGGTGGTGGAGTCCTCCCAGATCCTGATGCCCTGCTGCGCCTTGCGGTAGTCGAGGGTGTTGAGGTTCTGGATCGCCTGCTCGCCGACGCGCAGTGCCTCGTCACGCGCCTGCGAGTAGGCCAGCGCGTCGTCGTGCGCGGCCCGGTACCAGGACCAGCCGAACCAGCCGGCCGACAGGACGGCGGCGACCACGAGGACGAGCGCCAACAGCGTCAAGGGGTTCCGCGCTCGACGGGCCCCGGTCGCAGGCTCGACGGATTCAGTGGTTTCCGGCATCGATCTCTCCACTGTGGATAGTCACGATTTGCGCGGGCGGCCCGGGCGTGCCGCGCGTTCGCGCAGCCGGCCGACCCGCATCACCAGGTCCAGTGCGAACCGCGAGTCGGGATCGTCGAGCTGCTCGCCGAAGATCTGCTCGATCTGGCGCATCCGGTACCGGACGGTCTGCGGATGGATCGCCATCTTCTCCGCCATCCGCGCCGCCGAGCCGCGCCCCTCCAGCCACGCGGTCAGCGTCTCGGTCAGCCGGTGGCGCCGGTGCGCGTTCATCCCGCCCAGCGCGCCGAGCTCGCGCTTCGCGATCTGGTCCACCAGCGCGGTGTCCGACATCAGCAGCAGCTCGGTGAGGTGCTCCTCGCAGAGCACCACCGCACCGGCCTCGATGCGGCCGTCTTCGGCGAGCGCGAGCGCCTGGCGCGACCACCGCAGGGACTGCGCCGCGGAGGCCAGCTCCACCGCCGGCCCGACCGCGATGCGCGAGCCGGCCAGCCCGAGCTGGAGCATCGTGGTGCGTTGCGCGGTCAGCGGCCCGGGCACCAGCAGGTGCGGCTCCACGGCGTCGAGTTCGGCCAGCACGTCGGTGTCGAGCAGGCTCTTGTCGCAGGCCAGGGGCCGCATCGCGACCATCGTCACCTGGTTGGGGACCGGCCAGCTGGCCAACCCGGCGAGTTCGATGATCGCGGTGGAGGGGGCGGGGGGACACTCCAGGATGAGCCGCAGCAGCCGGCGGCGCCAGTGCTCGAGCACGTCGGCCGAGCGCGCCTGCGCCTCCAGGTACCCCTGCCTGGACAGCGAGGCCAGCTCGTCCATGAAGCCGAAGAGCGCGTCGGCCAGCTGCGAGATGGTGGCCAGGCTCAGGTTGTACTGCTGGGCGACCTTCATCACCCGGTGCCAGGAGACGCGGGTGCCGATCCGGTAGGCGGCCTGCAGGCTGTCCAGGCCGCGGCCCTCGTGCGCCTCGTACTGGCCGAGCCGCCGGCACACCTCGTCCCGGGCGTCGTGCGGGCCGCCGGGGTTGGCGACCTGGTCGACGAAGGCGGTCAGAGCCTGCTCGACGCCCAGGCGGATGGCCTGACCGTACGGGCCGTTCATCGGGCGGGCGTATTCGGGAATGGTGGTCCGGATTTCCGAGATGATCTCGGTAGCCAGGTCGGGCAGTTCCTTCCGCATGATGGCGGCCAGGTTGCGGGGGACCCCGGCGAAGGGGCTGGCGTGGCCGTTCGACCTGGACCGGTGGCCTGTTTCGAGGATGTGCGTCATCGAAGTCAGCTCCTCGCCCGATCGCTGCGTATGATCCGCGACACCTTGACCGTAAGGCACCTGGCGATGGTGAGGAACATTCAACTCAGATGATGTTTGGAACGATTACCGTAAATGCGGTCGAGACCCTGCCCAATGGGCGGCCGGGTCTCCGGATCCTGCTCCGAAAGTGACAAGTCGGCTCGGCGCGTCTTGTCCACCAGTGACAAGAAACGAACCCGGTCCCGCTCCGCCGGATCGGCGTCGGCTTCGCCACGACCCGCGATCATCGGATGCCGGCCCTCGCGGCGCCGGCGGGCGGAACTACTCGTCCACTGACAAGCGGCGCGTCCGTGGTTCATCAGGTATTGACAAGAATCGAGGTCGTACATTGCTTCTTCCTCGTTACGTCTTGTAGATCATTGATACTCGTCAGTAACCTACCGGGCATTCGGGCCCGATGAGCAGTACGTGTCACGCAGGATTCCGAAGACCCATCGAATCGAGGGTGTCGAATGCACAGACGCGTAGCCAGCATTCTCCTGGTGGCCACCGCCGTGGCCGCCGCAGTCGGCGTCGGCTCCGCGCCGGCGCAGGCCGACGACCCGATCTTCTCCGTGAACTATCCGATCAACGGGTCCACTCACATCAAGGCCACCGACTCGGACATGGCCCTCGGGCCCGGCACGCTGCACGCCGACCTCGACCTGACGACGGGTGGCTTCACCGGCAGCGTCAGCCTGCCACCGGCGACCGGGTCGTTCACCGAGTTCGGGATCGTGCCGGTGGTCGCGACCACCGAGTTCATCGAGGCCGCGCCGACGACCGGATCGGTCGACCTCAACACCGGGGCGACGCAGGCGCAGGCGCACATCACCCTGAAGCTGACCAGCCTGAAGGTGGCCGGGCTGCCCGTCCTGGTCGGCAACGACTGCCAGACGCAGACGCCGGCCACGATCGGCCTCGCGTCCGGACCCGGCTTCAACGTGCTGACCGGTGGGGACGTCTCGGGGACATACACCATCCCGGACTTCGCCCACTGCCTACTCGCCACCGGGCTGATCAACCTCACCATCCCCGGTCCCGGCAACACGATCACCCTGACACTCGGCGCCGCGACATTCTGACCACGCCCACCGCGGCGCGAGTGGTTGAGGAGGAGAAATGTCCACAATGAAGAAGGTCGCCAGCATCGCCTTCACCGGTGCGGCGGCGGCCGTGGCGGCCGGGTTCAACGCCGTTCCGGCGTTCGCCTCCGGCGCCACCTGGAAGGTCTCACCCAACGGCGCCTACTCGGCACTGAACCAGTCGGGTGCGGCCACACTGACCGCCGGGGCCGTGACCCTGACCTGCCCGACCTCGACGGCGTTCGCCTCGGGCAGCCTGGTCGCCTCGGCGGCCGGATCCACGGCCCAGGTGGGTACGGTCAACGCGACCTTCGGTGCCTCCGGTGTCCCGTGCACCTTCGGGACGATCCAGTTCAGCGCGCACCTGGTGCACCCCGCCCAACTGTGGGCCAGCGCGTACCACAGCGGCGTGACGCAGGGCGCGATCAAGAGCATCAGCGCCTCGATCAACGGCCTGAACCTCACCTGTCACGCCAAGGTGACCGGAAGCTCGATCCCCGCCACGTTCGACAACGCCACGCACGCGCTGACGGTCAACCAGGCGGGCACGAAGACGCTCACCGTGGGCAGCGTCACCGGATGCCTCGGTGCACTGCAGAACGGGCAGTCGGCCGGGTTCACCGCGAAGTACAACATCCTGAGCCCGTCCGGTGTGACCATCACCGATCCGTAACCCGATCCGCGACGCTTGCCGCGCGGCATCCCCCGATGCCGCGCGGCGGCGGCTCGTCGAGGCCGGGCCGTCGCGAACCCGGAGCGGGAGAGGTGGCCTGAACGGTGATGCGGACGGCAGGGACGGTACGGTGGTACCGGCGAACCGCGGCGCGCGTGGCCGCCGTACTGCTGGTGGTGACGGCCGGCGGTCTCGCCGGTACCGGTCAGGCGCCCGGTGCGCCCGGGACGCCGGCGGCCGGCCCCACCGCCACGGCGGGGCCGCCACCGGTCAATGTCGGCGCCTACCGGCTCTGCCTGGATCCGACCTCGTACTCGCTGCCGCCCGAGCCGATGAGCGTGCTGCTGGCCGGGTACGCCAATGCCACCAAGCTCGCCAGTGCGCTACCCCTCGGGTACCCGAGCCCCGCGCTCGTGCGCAGCACGGGTCCCGACGAGGGCCTGCGTACCGGCGGGGGCGTGCTGGACGGCGACGTGTACGACTGCAACCTGGTCAGGATCGAGCTGGACGACCAGGGCCGGCGGGAGTTCCCGACGGCGACGGCGACGTTCGTGTCGTTCGGCTTCATGCCGATCACCGCGACCGCGCACCTGAGCCAGGTGGGGACCACGCCGCTCACGGCGGTCGTCTACCTGGACGCGAGCACCCCGCTCGGGTCCAACGGCCCGTACACGGTCGTGGCGACGGCCCAGATGTCGATGCGGGTCTCCGACGTGAAGGTCAACGGAGTCCCGCTGGACGTCGGCCCGGACTGCCACACCACGCGGTCGCTGTCCAGCCCGGGCAACCCCATCGGGTACGACGGGCTGGTGCTCAGTGGCGGAGACAATCCGGGTGACCCCGGTCCGCTGTATGACTTCCTGGCCGGTGGCGCGCTGGCCGGCACGGCGACGGTACCCTCGTTCACCGGCTGCGTCGGCACGGGCGGCGAGGACCTCGACCCGCTGCTGACCGCCACGGTTTCCGGGCCGGACAACTACGTCAAGATCGTGCAGGGGCCGCTGTGCAGCACGGCGTCCACGCCGCAGTACTGCACGCCGGACGGCACGCCGGCCTACCCGCCGTTCTGGACCGTCACCCACGGCGGCGCGTACACCGCGAGCGCACCACTGATCCTGACCTCGCAGCTCGGCCGGCAGGTCACCACCATCACCTGCGCCCACTCGACCATCGCCGGAACCGTGCCGGACGCGACCGGGCCGCCCCGCACCGACCTCGGCACCCTGGCGTGGACCGGCATCGGCGACTGCACGGACGCGAGCGGCAACGCGTGGACGGTCGCGTCGCAGGGTCCGATGACGCTGGACGCCCGGTACTACGCGGCGTCGACCGGTACCAGCGTCCTCAGCCTGGGCAACCTCTCGCTGCACCTGATCGGCCCGGGAGGTTGTACGGCCGATGTGGGCAGCCCCGACGTCGGGGTGACCTACGCCAACGGCGGCGCCACGCTGACGTTGCCGCCGAGCCCTCCGCTCGGCTCGCTGGCCTTCCTCAGCAAGACCTGTACGAGCCTGCACGCCGGCATCCAGATGTTCGCGAAGTACCCGCTGACCCCGGCGATCACCATCACCAGCCCGTAATGACCAATGTGGACAGTCGCAGTGGCCCGTGAACGAAGGAGGCGGCGGCCGTGACCGAATTCAGCGTCCTGGCCCGGATGGCGGCCCGACCGGCGGAGGCCGTGAACGGCGCTCGGACCGACCCGGTGTTCGTGTTGTGCGCGGGCCGGTCGGGATCGACGCTGCTGCGTTTCCTGCTGGACGCGCACCCGGATCTGGCCTGCCCGCCGGAGACCAACGTGCCCGCGCTGTGCGGGCAGTTGGCGACGGTGTGGTCGTTGATCGAGGGGGCGCCGCTGTCGGCGAACCGGGGGGACGAGCCGCCGGACATCCCGGACGCGGCGATCGCCGGGGTCCGGGAAACGATGGACCGGATGATCGGCTCCTACCTGGCGCGGCGTGGCAAGAAACGGTACTGCGACAAGAGTCTCGGCACGGCGCGGTTCGCCTACCTGATGAACCGGGTGTGGCCGGAGGCGAAGTTCATCTGCCTGTTCCGGCACCCGATGGACGTCATCGCCTCGGGAATCGAGGCGTGCCCGTGGGGCCTGAGCGGCTACGGGTTCGACCCGTACATCTCCGAAACCCCCGGCAACGCGGTGTTCGCGCTGGCCCGGTTCTGGGCCGACAACGCGGTGGCGATCCTGGCCGCCGAGGAGCGGTACGCCGACCGGTGCGTGCGGGTGCGGTACGAGGATCTGGTCGCCGACCCGGAGTCGACCGCCGCACGGATCTTCGAGTTCCTCGGCGTGCCGCAGCGGCCGGGGATCTCGCAGACGTGCTTCGCGGAGGAACGGGAGCGGTTCGGCCCGGCGGACTACAAGATCTGGCACACGTCCCGGATCAGTACCGACTCGGTGGGCCGGGGCTGGACGATCCCGGCGGGGCTGATCGGCCCGCAGGTGCAGGCCGCCATCGGCGACCTGTGCGGCAGGCTCGGCTACGTGCCGGTGGACGACGGATGGGGCACCGCGGACCGGCCGGCCGACCTCCGGGCGTCTGCCGCGACTCCGGACGGGAGCGGTCCACCGGCGCTCGCGCCGGTACCCGGTGCCGCCCCGGAACCGAGGAGCACCCTGGAACCGAGGAGCATCCGGGAACCGGCCCTGGAGCCGGTGACCACCGGGGAGCCCGGATTCGGGACGCAGATCGAGCAGCGGCTGATGGCGGGGCTGTCCCGGCTGGGGGAACGGTTCGCCCGGCGATGGGCACCGTGCGCGACCGAATCCTTCATGGTGGTGGCCACCGGGCCAGGCGGCGGAGGACCGGACGCCCGGTGGCGGGTGGACCTCTCCGCCGGTACCGTCACGGCGCTGGGCACCGACACTCCCGCCCCGGCCGGCGACGATGAGGTCGGCGCGGACGGCCTGCCGGATGGCGCGGTCGGCGAGGTCGGCGTGGCAGGCGCCGAGGACGGCGCGGCAGGCGGTGCGGACGGCGAGGCGGACGGCGAGGACGGCAGCTGGGACATCATCGGGGCGGTGGACACCTGGGAACAGGTGATCGGCGGCCGGACCAACATGTCGGTGGCGCTGCGCCGCAACCAGCTGCGTTACTGCGACGCGGGCGGGAGCGGGCCGGTGGCCGCCGACGCCAGGATCGGCATGCTGGCCGATCTGCTCGGCCTGACCGCGTGGAACCACGCAAGAGGCGGTACCCCGGCGCCGGCAGCCGCTCGGCCCACCGCCGGCGTGGACGTCGGGGCATGACCGCGCCCCGCTGGCCCGCCGGCGCCGCGGCGGCCCGCGCACAGACCGGCGGCCGCGCTGACGGCACGCCGCGCTCGGCTCCGGTGATCGTGCTGACCTACCCGCACGCGGGAGCGCACCGGCTGCGGGCGCTGCTGACGGACCGGCCCGAGCTGGTCTGTACGTCCGGGATCGGGCTGCTCGCGGCCTGCGATCGGGCGGCCGCTGCGTGGCGGCAGGCGGAACGCCGGAGCGATGGGTCGATGTCCACGCTGGCGGCCAGTTCGGTCCGTGCTCTCGCGACCGGGATGATCACGGCCATGGTCGCCCGGGCCGGCCGGCCGCGCTGGTGCGAGACGGCGGTCGCGGATCGCGGCGCCGCGGAGACGTTCCTGCGGCTGTTCCCGGCGGCCCGCTTCCTCTGCCTGCACCGCGCCTGCCCGGACGTGGTCTACACCGCGCTGCACGCCAACCCCTGGGGGGTCTCCGGCCCCGGGTTCGCCGCCTACACCGCGGCGTACCCGGGCAGCACGGCCGCCGCCCTCGCCGCTTGGTGGTGCGGGCACGCCGGGACCGCGCTGGCTTTCGAGGAGGCGCACCCGCAGGCGTGCCTACGGGTCCGTTACGAGGATCTGGCCGCGGACACGGAGCGTACGGCGGCCGGCATCGGCGAGTTTCTCGGTCTGACGGACGGGTACCCGCTCCCCGGCATGGCGCCGGGCTCGGCGACGGGCGGGCCGTCGGGTGCGGCGCGAGACGGGCCGTCGGGTGCGGCGCGAGACGGGGCGTCGGGCGGGGACGGCGGTTGGGCCTCGGCCGGTGCCGACGCGCCCGGTTGCGGCGCCGATTTCCCGTGCGGCCAGATCCCCGTCCCGCTACTGACTCAGATCAATGCCCTTCACGCCGGGCTCGGTTATCCGCCGTTGCGGCCGGATTCCCGGTAGCCGGTGATGCCGGCCGTCACTGCGCCGCCGCGCCGGCCCCACGGTGGCCGAGCCGAGCCGCCGTGCCCGAGCCGAGCCGCCGCGCCGGAGCCGCCGGGGCGGCCCGCCAGCGGTACCCGCGAGTTCATAGCGAATTGCTAAAGCAATGACGCGACTCTCGTCGGTCGTTGACAAGTTATCGCCGCTCGACAGCAATTCCTTGTGTCGCCTATTGCCGCCACGTTAACGTACTAGCGAGTAGGGATCATGTAGGAGGCTCCCGAATTCGCGATGCGGTGGCCGTCGTTGCATACGACAGGAGACTCCATGGGCATCGAGGTCGTCGTCGAAGGATTGACGAAATCCTTCGGGCGCCAGAGGGTGTGGCGGGACGTCACCCTCACTCTGCCGGCCGGTGAGGTCTCCGTGATGCTCGGCCCCTCCGGTACCGGCAAGACGGTCTTCCTCAAGTCACTCGTCGGTCTGGTGAAGCCGGAGCGCGGCCGGATCGTCATCGACGGCGTGGACATCGTCTCCTGCCGGGAGAAGCAGCTCTACCGCACCCGCAGGCTGATGGGCGTCATGTTCCAGGACGGGGCGCTCTTCGGCTCGATGACCCTCTACGACAACGTCGCCTTTCCGCTGCGCGAGCACACCAGATTCGGCGAGCGCGACATCCGGCGCATCGTCGAGGAGAAGATGGAGATGGTCGGGCTGACCGGCGACGGCGCCAAGCTGCCCGGCGAGATCTCCGGTGGCATGCGCAAGCGCGCCGGACTGGCCCGCGCCCTGGTCCTCGAACCGCAGATCATCCTGGTCGACGAACCCGACTCGGGGCTGGACCCGGTGCGCACGGCGTACATCTCGCAACTGCTCATCGACCTCAACGCGCAGATCGACGCGACCATCCTCATCGTCACCCACAACATCCAGATGGCCCGCACGGTGCCCGACAACATCGGCATGCTCTTCCGCGGCGACCTGGTCATGTTCGGCCCGCGCGAGGTGCTGCTCACCAGCGACGAGCCCGTGGTGGCGCAGTTCCTCAACGGCCGCCGGCAGGGCCCGATCGGCATGGCCGAGGAGAAGGACGACGCGACCGTGGAGCGCGAACGCGCGGACGGGACGGACTGCGACGACGACGTGCGTGGCATCGTGCCGCAACTCGCCCCGACGGCGGGACTGCCCGAGCGCCTCGCGGTGGCCCGCCGGCAGGAGCGGATGTTGCGGGATCTGCACCTGCTGCCTCCGGCCGCGCAGGCCGGGATCCTGGGTGCCCTCTCCGAGGCGGACCGGGCCCGGTACGGCATCTACACCGGCGGTGGGTACGAGCGGGCGAGTCATGAGTCCGGCGCGCTCGTGCCCCACGACCCGTCGGAGCGCACCGAGGAGTGGGGATGAGCGCTGACACCGCGGTACCCGGCATCGGCGCGCTGCGCCAGGCCGGCAGCCTCTTCTCGCTCGCCGCCGACGTGGTGGCCAAGACGTTCCGCCGGCCGTTCCAGGTGCGCGAGCTCGTCGAGCAGTTCTGGTTCATCGCCAGCGTGACCATCCTGCCGACCGCGCTGGTGTCGATCCCGTTCGGCGCGGTGATCGCGCTCCAGGTCGGTTCGCTGACCCGCCAGCTCGGTGCCGAGTCGTTCACCGGTGCGGCCAGCGTGCTCGCCGTGGTGCAGCAGGCCAGCCCGCTCATCACCGCGCTGCTGGTTTCCGGGGCCGCCGGTTCGGCGATCTGTGCCGACATCGGCGCCCGTACCGTCCGCGAGGAGATGGACGCCATGCAGGTCATGGGGGTATCCCCGGTGCAGCGGCTGATCGTGCCCCGGGTGTTCGCGGCGATGGGTGTCGCCGTGCTCCTCAACGGCATGGTGTCGGTCGTCGGCGTGATGGGCGGGTACTACTTCAACGTCGTCATGCAGGGCGGCACCCCGGGCGCCTACCTGGCCAGCTTCTCGGCTCTGGCGCACCTGCCCGACCTGTGGATCAGCGAGATCAAGGCGCTGATCTTCGGCTTCATCGCCGGCGTGGTCGCCGCGCACCGCGGGCTGAACGCCAAGGGAGGTCCGAAGGGGGTCGGCGACGCCGTGAACCAGTCCGTGGTCATCGCGTTCCTGCTGCTGTTCTTCGTCAACCTGGTGCTCACCGCGATCTACCTCCAGCTCGTACCGGCGAAGGGGCAGTGACGCGATGGACGACACCCTGCGCACCCGGTCATCCGGCCCGTCCGGTCCTCCCGCCGGCCGGTCCAACGACCGGGATCCGGCGACCACCCGGCGACCGGGCCGCCTGGACCGTTCGCTGGCGTGGCTGGACGTCCTCGGCGATCAGGTCGGGTTCTACCTGCGGGCACTGGGGTGGGTGCCGCGGGCGCTGCGCCGGTACCTCACCGAGATCCTGCGGCTGCTCTCCGAGGTCAGCTTCGGCAGCGGCGGCCTCGGTGTCATCGGCGGCACCGTCGGAGTGATGATCGCGATGACGCTCTTCGTGGGTACCGTCGTCGGCCTGCAGGGCTACGCGGCGCTCAACCAGATCGGCACCGCCGCCTTCACCGGTTTCGTCTCGGCCTACTTCAACACCCGGGAGATCGCACCGCTGGTGGCCGGGCTGGCGCTGTCGGCGACGGTCGGCGCCGGCTTCACCGCACAACTGGGTGCGATGCGCATCTCCGACGAGGTCGACGCGCTGGAGGTGATGGCGGTACCCAGCCTGCCGTACCTGGTCACCACCCGGATCATCGCGGGCATCGTGGCGATCCTCCCGCTGTACGGGATCGGTCTGGTCAGCGCGTACGTCGCCTCCCGCGAGATCACCGTGCTCTACAACGGACAGTCGGCCGGCACCTACGACCACTACTTCGGGCTGTTCCTCGCACCGGTGGACGTGCTGTGGTCGGTCGGGAAGGTGCTCATCTTCAGCACCATGGTGATCCTCACCCATTGCTACTACGGGTACCGGGCGCAGGGCGGGCCGGCCGGCGTCGGTATCGCTGTCGGCCGAGCCGTGCGTACCGCCATCATCCTGATCAGCGTCGTGGACTTCCTGCTCAGCCTGGCCATCTGGGGCGCGACGACGACGGTGAAGGTGGCGGGGTGATGGTGGGCAAACTGCGCCGCCGGCTGGCCGGGGTGGCCTTCCTCGCCGCGCTCGGGCTGCTGGTGTGGCTGTCGGTCGCGGTGTACGACAAGCGCTTCGTACCGGTCGCGATGGTCACCCTGGAGACCGACAGCGCCGGCAACGAGATGCAGCCCGGCGCCGAGGTGAAGGTACGGGGAGTCGTGGTCGGCGCGGTACGCCGCATCACCTCGACCGGCGACGGCGCCCGGCTGCGACTGGCCATCCAACCGGACCAGCTGCACCTGTTGCCCGCCAACGTCTCCGCGCAACTGCTACCCACCACCCTGTTCGGCGAGCGCTACGTGGCGCTGATCCCGCCGGCGCAACCGTCGCCCCGGCCGCTCGCCGACCACGCCACCATCAGCCAGGACCGCTCGAAGGACGCGATCGAGCTGGAGAAGGTACTGGCGGATCTGATGCCGATGCTGCAGGCGGTGCAGCCGCAGAAGCTGTCGGTGACACTGACCGCGATATCGCAGGCGCTGCGCGGCCGGGGCGCCGAGCTCGGCACGACGTTGACCGACATCAACAGCTACCTGCTGGAGTTGAACCCGCAGTTGCCGCGGCTGGACTCGGACATCAGCCAGCTCGTAGCGGTAGCGGACAGCTACACCCGGGCGGCGCCGGACCTCGTCGACGCGCTGGATCAGTTCACCGTCACCAGCAGGACCCTCGTCGACGAGCAGAACAACCTGCGCGCGGTGTTCCAGACGGTCACCACGGCGACGACGGATCTGACCGGCTTCCTCTCCGACAACCGCGACACCATCATCGCGCTGTCCGCCGACAGCAGGCCGACCCTGCAACTGCTGGCCGGGTACGCGCCGGAGTTCCCCTGCGTGCTGCAACAGCTCACCGACCTGGAGCCCAACGTGGACAAGGCGTTGGGCAAGGGTTCCAGCGAGCCGGGGCTGCACGTGACGATCCGGGTTGCGCAGTCGCGCGGCGCCTACCTGCCGGGCAGGGACACGCCGCGGTACGACGCGACCGGTGGACCGCACTGCTACCCCACGCCCTACGCGCCCACGCTGTCGGCGCCGACGCTGTCAACGCCGACGCTGCCGACGTCCACTGCCGCGACCGCGGGCACGACGGATCCCGGCGCGGCCGCCGTGACTCCGGCCGCCGCGACCCAGGCCGCACGCTCCGGCAGCGTCGCGAACACGCCGCAGGAGAGCGAGTACGTCAACGAACTGCTCGCCGCTTCCCTCGACATCCCGCCGACCGGGCTTCCGTCCTGGAGCAGCCTGCTGGTCGGCCCTCTTCTGCGGGGTACGGAGGTGACGCTGTCGTCATGAGGCGTAAGAGCATCGCGGCTCCCGCGGTGAAGGGCGTCATCTTCGTCATCGTCACCGTCCTCGCCACCGCCGTTCTCGGGTTGACGATCGCGAACACGGGCGTCGGCAACACCACGGGGTACGGCGCGGAATTCACCGATGTGACCGGGCTGAATCCCGGCGACGACGTCCGCATCGCCGGAGTACGGGTCGGGCAGGTCACGGGGATCCGGGTGGTGGCCCGACGCTACGCGCGGGTGCGCTTCTCCGTGGAGAAGGACCGCCGGCTGCCCGCGTCGGTCACCGCCACCATCAAGTACCGCAACCTGGTCGGCCAGCGCTACCTGGCCCTGGCCGCGGGAGTCGGTCCGATCGACGCCACGCTGAAGTCCGGCCAGACCATCCCGCTGTCGCGCACCACGCCGGCGCTGGACCTCACCGAACTCTTCAACGGATTCCAGCCGCTGTTCCAGGCACTGTCGCCGAACGACGTCAACCAGCTGTCCACCGAGATCGTGCAGGTGTTCCAGGGCGAGGACACCACAGTGGACGGACTGGTCGCGCACACCGCGTCGCTGACCACCACGCTCGCGCAGAAGGACGAGGTGATCGGTCAGTTGATCGATAACCTCAACGCCGTGCTGGACACCGTCAACTCGCGCGGCGACGAACTGGCCGGCATGGTGACCACGCTGCAGGAGCTGGTCTCGGGGCTGGCCGCCGACCGCAAGCCGATCGGCGACGCCATCGCCGCGATGTCCACCCTCACCATGAGCACCGCCGGACTGCTGCAGGACGCGCGGGGTCCGCTGCGACAGGACATCGGCTCACTGGGCCAGGTCTCGGCCAACCTCGCCGAGGCAGAGCCGGCGCTGGACCAGTTCCTGCGGCTGCTGCCGGTCAAGATGACCGACATCGCCACCCTCGCCTCCTACGGCTCGTGGCTGAACTTCTACCTGTGCTCCGCGACGGTCGGCGGGGTCAGCGTCATCGGCGGTCCGGGCCCGGAGATCGGCATTCCGGTCAGCGAAGCGAGGTGTCAAGGGTGAGACACCTCCTGCGCAACCGCGCGGTCATCGGCGCGCTCGGCCTCGTGCTGCTGGCCGGGGTCGTGCTGCTCGCGCTCAACGCGGAGGCACTGCCGGTCATCGGTGGCGGCACCACGTACACCGCCGACTTCACCGAGGCCGCCGGGCTCAGGTCGGGCAACGAGGTGAGGGTCGCAGGCGTCAAGGTCGGCAAGGTCACCGAGGTGGCGTTGACCGGCGGCCACGTGAAGGTGCGCTTCAGGGTGAAGCACACCTGGGTCGGTGACGCGAGCACCGTGGCCATCAAGATAAAGACTCTGCTCGGCGACAAGTACCTCGCCGTGGACCCGTTGGGCAGCCACGAGCAGCGGCCCGGCCAGGCGATCCCGGTCGCGCGGACCACGTCGCCGTTCGACGTGACCGAGGCGTTCAACAAGTTGGCCGACACGGTCGGGCAGATCGACACCGGCAAGCTCGCGCAGAGCTTCGAGGCGATCTCGCAGACGTTCGCCGACACCCCACCCGAGGTCCGTTCGATGCTTCAGGGGCTGTCCACGCTGTCGCAGACCATCTCCTCGCGCGACACCCAGCTCGCCCAGTTGCTGGCCGCGACCAAGCAGGTCACCGGGCAACTGTCCGGAGAGGACAGTCAGTTCCAGACCCTGCTCGCGGACGGCAACCTCCTGCTCTCCGAGGTCCAGTCGCGCCGGGACGCGATCGGCGCACTGCTGTCGGGCACCCGGCAGCTGGCCACCCAGATCTCCGGGCTGGTCGCCGACAACAAGGCACAACTCGGCCCGACCCTGACGGCGCTGGACACGGTGACCGACGTCCTGCAACGCAATCAGGACAACCTCACCAGGGCCCTGGCGCTGGCCGGACCGTACTACCGGCTGGTCGGAAACACCGTCGGCAATGGACGGTGGTTCGATACCTACCTCTGCGGCCTGGTGCCCAATTCCTACCTGGCCCCCGGCGCCGGACCGCCGACCGGCTGCATCCCGCCGAAACCAGGGAGTGGGCAATGACCAAGAAGATGGTGGCCGCCGCCGCGGCCGTCCTGCTCGCCGCCTGCGGCGCGCTGTACTGGGTGTGGCGGGACACCGGTACCACCCGGCTGACCGCCGACTTCCCGGAGGCGGTCGGCGTCTACGCCGGCTCCGACGTCCGGGTGCTCGGGGTCGCGGTCGGGCGGATCGTCGCGGTGCATCCGGAGGCCAACCAGGTCCGGGTGGACCTGGTCATCGACCGTGGCGTCGCCATCCCCGCCGGCGCCATGGCGGTGGTGGTGGCCCCCAGCATGGTCAGCGACCGGTACGTGCAACTGTCCCCGCCCTACACCGGGGGCGCCAAGCTCGCGGACCACACCACCATCCCGGCCAGCCGCACGGCCACCCCGGTCGAGCTGGATCAGCTCTACCAGAGCCTCGACCAGCTCGCGTCGGCGCTCGGGCCGAACGGGGCCAACGCCGACGGTGCGCTCTCCGACCTGCTCAACACCGGCGCGGCCAACCTCGACGGCAACGGGCGGGACCTCGGCAACACGATCGCGCAGTTGGGTGCGGCCACCCGTACCCTCTCCGGTTCGGAACAGGACCTCTTCGGCACCATCGACAACCTCGCGCAGTTCACCACGATGCTGAGGAACAACGACGCCCAGGTGCGCCAGGCGGAAGGCCAACTGAAGCAGGTGGCCGGTTTCCTGGCCGACGACCGGCAGAGCCTGGGCGCCGCACTGGACCAGTTGGCCACCGCGCTGGCCCAGGTCGCCGACTTCATCCAGAGCAACCGCGACCGGATCAGGTCCAATGTGGACAAGCTCGCCTCGATAACCCAGATCCTGGTCAAGGAGAAGGCGTCGCTGCAGGAGGCGCTCGACGACATCCCGCTGGCCGTCACCAACCTGCTCAACGCCTATGACCCGAGCATCTCCACCTTCGACGGGCGGGCCGACCTCAACGAGTTGAGCACGGGGGAGTCCGCGGGTACGGCGGCGGACCAGGGCTCCGGGGCGGCGCTGCCCCTGCCGGCGGTCGGCGGGGTACAGACGGCAAAGGCCGGCGGCTGATGGGCCGGCTGCTGATGGGCCGGCATCCGATGAGTCGGCGGCTGATGGGCCGGCATCCGATGAGTCGGCGGCTGATGGGCCGGCATCCGATGAGTCGGCTGCCGTGCCTCGCCGCGATCTGCGCCACGGCCGCGTTCGTCACCGCGTGCGGCTCGGGAGGCTTTGCCGGCGCGTATAGCCTTCCGCTGCCCGGCGGGGCCGACCTGGGCAGCCACCCGTACCGGGTGGTCGCCGACTTCGCCGACGTACTCGACCTGGTACCGCAGGCCGCGGTGAAGGTCAATGACGTGGCCGTGGGCCGGGTCGAGACGGTCGACCTGCCCGCCGGCAGTTGGACCGCGCGGGTCACCATGCTCGTCAACGGCGACGTGCACCTGCCCGCTAACGCCGAGGCGGAACTGGAGCTCTCCAGCCTGCTGGGCGAGAAGTACGTGCAGTTGGTGGCCCCCGACGACGCTTCCGGCACGCTGTCCGACGGCGACGAGATCCCGTTGGCCCGTACCAACCGCAACCCCGAGGTCGAGGAGGTCCTCGGCGCACTGTCCCTGTTGCTCAACGGCGGCGGCATCGACCAGTTGCACACCATCACCACACAGCTCAACGATGCGATGGACGGCAACGAGCCGCAGATCCGCTCCATGCTGAACCAGATCGACACGTTGGCGACCAACCTGGACGCGCACCGTGGCGACATCACCGCCGCGCTGGATTCGCTCAACCGGCTCTCGGCGACCCTCGCCGCCCGGGACGAGCAGATCGGCACGGTGCTCGACAGCCTCGCTCCCGGCCTGAAGATACTCGACCAGCAGCGGGAGCAGTTGGTCACCATGCTTCAGTCGCTGGACACCCTCTCCGGCGTCGCCGTGGACGTCATCGACAAGAGCAAGGCGGACTTCGTCGCCGATCTGCGGGCGCTCGCGCCGATCCTGCGCCAACTCGCCAACGCCGGCCAGGCTCTGCCGCAGGCCCTGCAGTTGCTGCTGACCTTCCCGTTCACCGACGCGGTGCTGGACGACGTCCAGGGCGACTACCTCAACGTGTACCTGTCGGTGACGGCGGTCGCGGGTACCCAGATCGTCGCGCCGCTGATACCGGACGGCGGCACCGGCACAGCGACCGGCACCGGGACAGCTAGCGGCGGCGGGGCGACCGGCACCGGGACAGCGAGCGGCGGTGGGGCGGCACCGGGGCCGGGCGGACCGGCCGCGGGTCAGGGGAGCACGCCGAGCCCGACCGCCGCGCCGCCACTGCCGCTGCCCCCGGTGAGCCCCACCGCGACCATCCCCCCGGCGTCGCCCACCCCGCCCGGTTCGCCGTCGGGCTCGTCCCAGCCGCCCGCGTCCGGCTCGCCGTCCGGGCCGGCGTCCGGGTCGCCCTCACCACCCGTCGATGTGCCCGACTCCGCGTCTCCGGAAGGGTGATGGCCGATGCTCACCGGCGCAACCAGGCTGAAACTCGTCGCGTTCGCGGTCATCGGGGTACTCGTGATCGCCTTCATCGCCGTCCGCTACGCCGACCTCGGCCGGTACGTCGGGCTGCGCGGCTACTACGTCGTACACGTGGAACTGGGCGAGGGCGGCGGCATCTTCACCAACGCGGAAGTCACCTACCGGGGCGTCACGGTGGGGCGGGTCGGTGCCATGCGGCTGACCGGCGACGGCGTCGAGGTCGACGCGCGCATCGACGATTCGGCACCGCGCATACCGTCCGACGTCCGGGCGGTGGTGGCGGACCGGTCGGCCGTCGGCGAGGAGTACCTCGATCTCCGCCCGCAGACCGGCACCGGCCCGTACCTGGCCGAGGGTGCCCGCATCGACCGCGCCGACACTCAGACCCCGTTGCCGGTCACCACCCTGTTGACCACAGTGGACGGTCTCGCCGCGTCGGTACCGCAGCAGTCGCTGCGGACCGTGGTCGACGAACTCGACGACGCCTTCGCCGGCCGGGGTCAGGACCTGCAGATCCTGCTGGACACCAGCAGCAGCCTGGCCACCGCCGCGACGAACGACCTCGCCCCCACCACCACGCTGATCGACAACGGCCAGGTCGTGCTCACCACGCAACGGGACGAGAGCGGCGCGCTGGCATCCTTCAGTCACGACCTGGACCTGCTGGCCCGGCAGCTGGCCACCTCGGATCCGGACCTGCGCCGCCTGCTGGCCGCCGCACCGCAGGCGGCCACTCAGATCACCGGGCTGCTGCACGACACCGATCCGGCGTTGACCGCCCTGCTGGGCAACCTGCTCACCACCTCCGACATCGCGCTGGTGCGCCAGAACGGTATCGAGCAGACGCTGGTGACGCTGCCGGGGGCGGTGGCGGCGGGAGCGACGGCGATCGGCCCGTCCGGTGCCGCGTTCGGGATGGTACTGACGTTCTTCGACCCGCTGCCGTGCACCGCCGGGTACCAGGGCACCCCGTACCGCAACGGCCTGGACACCTCGTCGGGTCCGCCGGTCAACACCGGTGCGCAGTGCACCCTGCCGCCGTCCAGCGGCGTGGACGTCCGGGGCTCCGCGAACGCCCCACACTGACGGCCCGTACGGGCGTTACCGGCTGACGGTCAGGGACGGGGCGGAGGTGGACGCCACCGGTTCGTGGTCGGCCGGGGCGAAACGTCGTAGCCGCAGCCGGAATGTGGTGGCGAAGCCCGGCCACAGCGTCGAGTTGCGGCCGGTGGCGTCGAGGTACCAGCTGTCGCAACCGCCGGTGACCCACACCGTGCCGGACATGCGCCGGTCCACGTCGTCGACGTCGCGGCGCTGCGCCGCGGCGGTCGGCTCGGTGGCGGCGACACCGTGCCGCCGCATGTACCCGAGCGCGCCGAGTACCAGCCGCAACTGGCTCTCCACCATCAGGACGACAGAGGTGTGGCCGAGCCCCGTGTTCGGGCCGAGCAGAAGGAACAGGTTGGGGAAGCCGTGCACGGTGGTGCCGCGGTAGGCGGTCATGCTGGGTTGCCAGGCCTCGGAGAGCGTGCGCCCGCCGCGGCCGCGGATCCGGTCGCCGACGCTCGCGTCGGTCACGTGGAAGCCGGTGCCGAAGATGATCGTGTCGACCTCGTGCAGCGTGCCGTCGGCGGTGACCACCCCGTTCGGGCGTACCTCGGTGATCGGGCCGGTGACCAGGTCGACGTTGGGCCGGCCGAGCGCCGGCAGGTAGTCGTTGGACAGCAGCACGCGCTTGCAGCCCATCCGGAAGGCCGGCGTCAGCCGCGCCCGCAGATCGGGGTCCGGGACCTGGGCCGCGAGGTGCCGCTCGGCGGTCGCCTGCGCGTACCGCATGACCGCCGGGTGCAGGAAGCCGATGCCGAACAGTTCCCGTCCCAGGTACAGCGCCGACCGGACGGCGCGTTGAAGACCCGGGACGCGCCGGTACAGCGCCCGCTCGGCGCGGGACGTCCGGCGCGAACGGCGCGGCATGATCCACGGCGCGGTCCGCTGGAAGACGGTGAGGTGCCCGACCGAGGGCTGGATCTCGGGTACGAACTGGATGGCCGACGCGCCGGTGCCGATGACCGCGACCCTGCGCCCGGTGAGGTCGTGATCGTGGCGCCACCGGGCCGAGTGGAACCGGGTGCCGGCGAACGTCTCCAGCCCGGGGATGTCCGGCAGGGCGGGTTCGCTCAACGGTCCGGTGCCGGAGATGAGCACCCGCGCGGTGAACCGTCCGTGGTTGGTGGACAGCCGCCACACCCGCGCCCGCTCGTCCCACGCGGCGTCGGTCACCTCGTGGCCCAGCCGCAGCCGCGAACGGATGCCGTGGCGGTCGGCGCAGTCGACGAGGTAGCGCCAGATGTCGGCCTGCGCGGAGAAGCTCTCCGGCCAGTCCGGGTTGAGCGCGAACGAGAACGAGTACAGGTGTGAGGGCACATCGCAGCGGCAGCCCGGGTACGTGTTGTCCCGCCAGGTCCCGCCCACGTCGTCGGCGGCCTCGAACACGAGGAGGTCCGGGTAACCACCGCGGATCAGTCGGATCGCGGCGCCGAGGCCGGCGAACCCGGCACCGATCACGGCGATGTCGGTGTGCGTCGACGGCTCGACGTCCGCGTTGCCGGCCTGCTCGGCGGCGGAGTCCTCGGCGGCGGAGCGGTCCGCGGCGGAGTCCTTGGCGGCGGAGTCCTCGGCGGTGACTCGCTCGGTGGCCGCTTCCGTGGGCCACGGTGGGCGGCCGGCGGCGCTCAGCCGTATCCCTCCCCACGGGTCGACCTCGTCGAGCCGCGCGTCGCACGGCGGCCCGTCGGCGACGCGGATCCGCACCGACCGCGTCCCGGCGCGGACCAGTCCGGCCAGCTCATCGTTCGGGGCCAGCCGGCCACCCCAGTGGAACCTGCCGTCGAGCGGTTCGACGTGCCCGGACAGCCGCGCGTCGGCGTGCGTCGTGACGCCGGCCGCGTCGAGGACGACCGGACCCTCGTAGTCGGCGGTCATCGCGCCTCCAACAGTGCCTGGGGCAGGTCGGCGGCCTCGCGGACGCCGGCGATGCCCTGCCACAGCAGCGTGGTCAGGTATTCGGTGAGCGCGGGCCGCGACATCGGCCGGTCGTGCGCCATCCACCAGTCCCCGACGGCCTGGACCATGGCGACCATCCCGTACGCCCACGGTTCGGCCGGCCCCGCGTCGAGACCGAGCGTACGCAGCCGGTCCCCGATGACCCGGGCCAGCGCCGCGGCGGTCGTCCGCGTGGACGCGCCGACCACGGCCGCCATGCCGTTGGTGGCTCTGCCCATCAGGTACCGGTACAGTTCCGGGTTGGATTCGATGGCGGCGAGGTACGCGTCGATCGTCGCGGAGATCAGTGGCCGCTCCTCGCGGATGCGCTCGATGGCCGGTGTGACCGCGTCCACCACGCCGGCCGCGATGTGCTCGCCGACGGCTCGCCACAGTTGCGCCTTGTCCGCGAAGTAGCGGTACAGCACCGGCTTGCTGACGCCCGCGATGCGGGCCACCTGTGCCATGTCGACGTCCGGGCCGTGCCGCACGATCGCCTCGATGGCGGCCGTCAGCAGGTCGGCGTGGCGATCCCGCCGGTGCTGTTCCCAGCGGGTACGCCGGCCGTCGTTGGCAGGCCCCCCATCGTTGACAGGCTCCCCATCGTTGACAGGCTCCGCGTTCGATTGCACGATACCAGTAGTAACAGTTACTCCACGGAACATCAATCCCCGGGAGTTTCTCATGTCCGTCGATACGCGCTCCAACGACGCACGCGAGCAGGACGACGCACGCGAGCGACTGGCGGGCCGCCTGCTCGATTCCTCCGCGCGGCGTTCGTACGATCCGTTCATCGAGATCGACTGGGATGCCCCGCTCGACGAGGACCGGTTCTGGCTCCGTCCGCAGCGCAGCAGCCTCTACGGCACGCCGCTGTGGGACGGGCTGGCCCACCGGCAGCGGGTGGAGCTCACCAAGCACGAAATCGCCAGCGCGGCGGGCGCCGGCATCTGGTTCGAGACGATCCTCATGCAGATGCTCGTGCGGCAGTACTACCACCAGGACCCGACCAGCCGCGACGCGCAGTACGCGCTGACCGAGGTCGCCGACGAGTGCCGCCACTCGGTGATGTTCGGCCGGCTCATCGCACGCCTGGACGCGCCCGTGTACCGGCCCGGACGCGCCGAGAACCAGCTCGGCCGGCTCCTCAAGGCGACCGCCCGCGGTCCGGAGATGTACGCCACGACCCTGATCGTCGAAGAGGTCCTGGACCGTTTCCAGCGCGAGGCCTCCGCCGACGTGACCCTGCAGCCGCTGATCCGGATGGTGTCGCGGGTGCATGTCGTCGAGGAGGCTCGCCACGTCCGGTACGCGCGGGCGGCTCTGGAACGCTGGGTGGCCGCGAGCGGCCCGGTCGGCCTCGCGAAGGCCCGGCTGTCCCTCGGCCGTACCGCGCTGGCCGTGGCGAACCGGCTCGTGCACCCGCAGGTGTACGCCGCGGTCGGCATCGACCCTGCCGCCGGGCGTGCCGCCGCCCGCCGCAACCCGCACTGGCGCGCGACGCTGCGCTGGTCGGCGGAGAAGGCGGTGGCGACGTTCGGCGACCTCGGCCTGATCGGGGGGCCCGCCGCGGCTCTGTGGCGGCGCGGCGGGCTGATCTGATCGGAGCGGCCGACGGTCGGGACGCTGCGCGCCGCGAGGCTACCCGGCGGTGAACGCGGTCCGGGTGACCTCGCGGCCCTGCGCCGCCTGTTCCGCGTACCCGTAGGTGCCCTCGTCGCGTAGCTCTCGGGCCGCCGCCACCAGCGCGCCGAGGGCGGCGAACGCGAACGAACCACCGACCGACACCCGGCTGACATCCAGGTCGGCGAGCTGCGCGACGGTCGGACCGCCGGGCATGGCGAGCACGTTGACCGGCCGGTCGACGGCGGCGACCACGGCCCGGATGTCCTCGGCGCGGGTCAGTCCCGGCGCGTACAGGACGTCGGCGCCGGCCTCCTGGAAGCTGAGTAACCGGGCGATGGTGTCGTCGAGATCGTCGCGTCCGTGCAGGTAGTTTTCGGCCCGGGCCGTCAGTACCAGCCGGTGCGGGCCGTCGTGCGCGGCCGCCGCCGCGGCCGCGACCCGCTCGGCGGCCAGTCGGGGTTCGTAGATCGGGTCGTCGGGCCGGCCGGTGGCGTCCTCGATCGAGCAGCCGGCCAGCCCGGTACCGATCGCGTCGCGCACCAACTGGGCCACGGCGGCCGGTTCGTCGGCGAACCCGTTCTCCAGGTCGGCGGAGACCGGCAGGTCGGTGGCCGACACGATGTCCGCCGCGTGGCGCAGCGCCTGCTCCCGCGTCACGGTCCCATCGGGGCGGCCCAGCGTCGCCGCGAATCCGCTACTCGTCGTCGCCAGTGCGCGGAATCCGAGGGTCGCGAGGACTCGCGCCGAACCGGCGTCCCACGGGTTCGGGATGAGCAGGGGGCGGCCGGGAACGTGCAGGTCGCGAAGGGCTTTGACCAGCTCGGCGGGGGCGGCGATGCCAGGCATGCGGGTGCTCCTGTGCGTCCAGTAGGGATAGGTGGTTGATCATGTGAGTGGTTGACGGTCTGTTTCATAAGCTCGTCGTCGCTTGCCGGTGGAAGTCCGGTCCGGGTAGCCGCCAGGGGGCCCGGTAGCAGGCTGGCGGTCTTGTCT
>DASXOA010000084.1:0-1986 GCA_036494675.1 Rugosimonospora sp. | reverse complement strand
GCGGCCGGTACGACGCCGACAAGGTCGCCGTGCTGGCCGTGGCGGCGGCCGACGGGATGGGCATCCCGCTCTCGCTCGGCGACCCGGACATCACCGCGGCGAGCGCCGTGCACGATGTCATGGCCACGCTACGTGAGCTTCTTCGTAACTAAGCGTAGTCTGAGCACGAGCGGTAGCCGAGGGTAACGTCTCGATGGCGCATCACTCTCAGCATGTCGCTTGACGGGGCTCTGACCTGCGGGGTTAGCTAGCATCCGTTTGTTTTTGTCAGCTTTCCTCTTATTAAGGGGGCCTGCGTATGGGCTCGTCTCGTTTCGCTCGTAAGGTTGCTGTCGGTTTGCTGGCCAGTGCGACCGCTATCGGTCTCTCGGTGACCGCCGGAGCCGCCTCGGCCGCACCGCAGGCCCGGCACCCGCTCAGCGGCAGTACGCCGAAGTGGCTGCCGTTCGCCCGTGACATGGGCACCACCGTGTCGACCGACCCGGTGACGTTCGGCGTGCTGCTGGGCATGCGGGACGCGGCCGGCGCCGACGCCACCCTGAAGGCGGTATCCGACCCGTCCAGCGCGAGCTACGGCCACTACCTGACCAACAAGCAGTTCGACGCCAAGTACGCGCCGGCCCCGTCCTCGGTCACCGCGGTGCAGGCGTGGCTCCGCAACCAGGGCTTCAAGGTCAACAAGACCCTGCCGAGCGGGATGTACGTGGCCGTGAGCGGGACGATCGGCGAGGTGGAGAACACCTTCGGGTCGAAGATCCACAACTACTCGTACCAGGGCAAGAAGATCTACGCGAACGCCAGCCAGCTGTCCCTGCCGGCCGGCACCCCGACCGCGGTCAGCGGCGCGATCAGCGGGGTCGTCGGGGTCGACCAGGGCTCCGAGCTCAAGCAGGCCGCCGACACGCTGCCTGGCCCGCCGCCCGGCGGCCGGTTCGGGGTCCAGCCCTGCTCGGCGTACTACGGGCAGAAGACCGCCACCGCCCAGCCGGCCGTCAACGGCAAGCACCAGCCGTACGCGGTCTGCGGTTACACCCCCTCGCAGCTCCAGTCCGCGTACGGGGAGAGCTCGCTGATCAAGAAGGGCATCAACGGGCACGGGGTCACCGTGGCCATCACTGACGCCTACGCGGCGCCGACGATGCTCAAGGACGCGCAGAAGTACAGCCAGGTGCACGGCCAGCCGCTGTTCAAGGCGGGCCAGTACTCCCAGATCACCCCGGAGGCGGACGGCTACGACGCCGAGGACCTGTGCGGGCCGCAGGGCTGGTACGGCGAGGAGAGCCTCGACGTCGAGGCCGTGCACGCGATGGCGCCAGGCGCCAAGGTCATCTACGTGGGGGCGGCTGACTGCCTCGACGGCCTGGACCTGGCCTGGGCGAACATCATCGACAGTCACTTCGCCGACGTGGTCACCAACTCCTGGAACGACGGCATCGACGACGTGTCCCTGCTCGGCAACGCCTACGTGACGTTCTACGAGCAGTTCTCCACCGAGGCCGCGATCACCGGCATCACGGTCAACTTCTCCTCCGGCGACGACGGCGACGACACCGTGGGCGGCACCGACGTCGCGTCCAAGACGGTCGAGTTCCCGGCCGACCTGCCCTACGTCACCGGCGTCGGCGGCAGCACCGTGTTCATCGGCAACAAGGGCCAGTGGCTCGGTGAGCACGGCTGGCAGACCGCGTACTCGACGCTGAAGAACGGCAAGTGGGGCAAGCCCGTCTACAACTCCGGTGGTGGCGGCGGCACCAGCACGCTGTTCACCCAGCCCTGGTACCAGCAGGGCAAGGTTCCGGCCAGCGAGTCGGAGTACTTCACCGGGAACGTCCCGATGCGGACGGTGCCGGACATCGCGATGGACGCCGACCCCAACACCGGCATGATCGTCGGCGAGACCCAGGTGTTCCCGGACGGGACCTACTGGGACCAGTACCGGATCGGCGGCACCAGCCTCGCCTCCCCGCTGCTGGCCGGCCTGGTGGC
>DASXOA010000083.1:0-3783 GCA_036494675.1 Rugosimonospora sp. | reverse complement strand
GCAATGGGAGGCGGCCTACGCCAAGGCGTTCCAGTTGCAGACGTCCGCCGACGCGGTCACCTGGACGACGATCTACTCCACCACCAACGGCACCGGCGGTACCCAGGACCTCAACGTCAGCGGCACCGGCCGGTACGTGCGCATGAACGGAACCCAGCGCGGCACCGGCTACGGGTACTCGCTGTACGAGTTCCAGGTGTACGGCTCGCAGCCCGGCGCCCCGGCACCCGGCGGCCCCGGCTACATCCTGGCCAACCCCCAGGTGACCGTGACGGCGTCGCAGGCCACCCCGCCCAACGCCTACTTCCACGAGTTCCAGGCCGACTGCTCGGCCAACCACACGCTGCCGGACGACCCGATCGTGTTCCCGGGCCAGGCCGGCGCCTCGCACATGCACACCTTCATGGGCAACACCGCGACGACCGCGAACAGCACCACGGTGGCCAGCTTCGAGGCCGGCGGCACCACCTGCCTGGCGCCCGGGGACAAGTCCGGGTACTGGATGCCCACGATGTACAACGGCGCCACCGCGGTCCTGCCGATCGGGCCGCAGGTCATCTACTACAAGACGAACCTGATCGACTACACCAGCGTCCGGCCGTTCCCGAAGGGCCTGCGGTACCTCGTGGGCAGCCCGGGCAACAACGCCACCCAGTTCATCCAGGAGTCGTACGAGGGCTGGGAGTGCGGCGACAGCTACTACAACTCCGACTTCCCGCCGTCGTGCCCGGCCGGTACCCAGCTCAACGTGCGGTTCCAGGCACCCAGTTGCTGGGACGGCAAGTACCTCGACACGCCGGACCACAAGAGCCACATGGCGTACCCGGTCGATGGGCGGTGCACGATCGGCCACCCGGTCGCCCTGCCGATGATCGAGTTCAAGATGGCGCTGCCGGTCAGCGGCGACCTGTCGCAGGTCCGGCTCTCCAGCGGTCGCGGCTTCTCGTTCCACTACGACTTCTTCAACGACTGGGACGACGCCACCCAGGCCGCTCTGGTGACCCACTGCATCGACGGTGGGCTGCAGTGCGACGCGCGTGGCTACGACCAGAACCATCCGGAAAAGGGCGCCGTCCTCAACGACCAGTACCTCCTGCCCTGAGCGCTGCCGGTACGCCGCGCTGGTCGGTCGGACGGGCCGGCCGGCGCGGCACCGGACAAGGAGTACCGATGACAGCAAGACTGGCGCGCCTGGTCGTCCTGGTGGCGCTCACGGTCACCGCGGCCGGCTGCGCGTCCGCGTCCCAGCGACCCGCCGGGGCGCCGGGGGCGCCTCCGTCCGCCACCGCGGGTGCCTCCGCCACCGGTGTCTCCGCCACTGGTGTCTCAGCCACGGGCCGGCTCATCTGCTCCGACGAGGCGCAGGAGGACATCGCCACCGCAGTCGGGCTGCCCACCAGCCGCCCGGTGGCCGGCACGCTCAAGGGCGACGAGTACTCCTGCGAGTACGCGTACCCCGCCGGAACCATGAGGTTGTCGGTGACCGAACTCGCCGACGACCCGAGTACCGACGCGTTCTTCGCCTCGGTCAGGCAGACCTCGGCGGCGTCCGAGCACCTGGCCGGCATCGGCCAGGACGCGTACCAGAGCCAGGACGGCTCGATGGTCGTGCGCAAGGACCGCAAGGTACTGCGGGTCGACGTCGGCGGACTGCCCGCGCGGTACGGCCAGCCGCCGACCGCGCGACGTCAACTGGCCGCGGCCGTCGCGGTGGTCATCATGGAGTGCTGGACGGGGAACTGAGCACACCGATCCCGCCGGACGTCCCTGCCGCCAACGACCGGCGGCGGGGGCGGGTCGCCGCACGCCGTCCGGCGGCGTCCTCATCGCCAGCTCACGCCGACTCGCGCACCACCAGGGTGGGTTCGAAGATGACCGAGGTGGGTCGCTCGCCAGGCTCGTCGATCCGGTGCAGCAACATCCGGGCCATCTCCGCGGCCATGTCCTCCACGGGCTGCCGGACGGTGGTCAGCAGGGGACGGCAGGCCAGCGCCGCGCCGCTGTCGTCGAAGCCGACCACCGCGACGTCCTCGGGTACCCGCAGGCCGCGCCCGTGCAGCACGGCCAGCGCGCCCTGTGCCATGAGGTCGTTGGCGACGAACAGTCCGTCGATGTCCGGGTCGCGGGCCAGCAGCCGTTCCATCGCCGCCTCGCCCCCGGCAACCGTGAAGTCCCCCTCCTCCCACGGCAGGTACGGGTGGCCGTGCACCGCCATCGCCGCGTTGATTCCCACGAGCCGGTCCTGGCCGGCGACCGCCTGCTGCGGTCCGGCGACCGTGGCCAACCGGCGGCAGCCGCGAGCCACCAGCCGGTCGGCCGCCAGTTTCGTGCCCAGGTGGTGGTTGACGTCGACGTAACTCAGCGGCATGGGTCGCGACGGCCGGGCGAACAGCACCGCGGGCAGGCCGGCGTCGGCGATCAGCCCGGGCAACGGGTCCTGGGCGTTGAGCGAGACCACCAGAGCGCCGTCGATCTCACCCTGCCGCAGGTAGCCCATCAGTTGCCCGCGCGCCTGGTCCGAGTCGACGAGCATGAGCACGAGGTGCCCGTCGTGCGAGCGGAGGAACCGCATCACGCCGTTGAGCGCCCTGCCGAAGAAGGAGTCCGTGAAGACCTGTCCCATGAACGGCTCCTCGAAGGCGCCGGCCATGGAGACGGCCAGGGCAACCAGGCCGGTACGCCGAGTGACCAGCGACCGGGCCGCGCGGTTGGGCACGTATCCGGTGGCGGCGACGGCCTCCTGGACGACCCGCTGGATTTCCGGATCCACGTTGCGCGTCTGGTTGATGACCCGGGACACGGTTGCCCGGGACACCCCCGCGATCTGCGCTACATGATCCAGCGTGCGGGCTTGCGGGAGCGGCGGATCCGCGGTCACAACGCCAGTTATAGCACAGACTTGGAGAGCGCTCTCCCGGCCGTTCGGGCATTAGAGCCTTGCTGGCAACCCTCCGGCCGAGCGAGCCGCGGACCAGGCGGCGTCCGGAGAGCCGGCAACGTCGCCGGTCGTCGTCTGAGCGCGGTGCAGCCGGTCAGCCGGGGTTTGCCAGGCTCTCAGGCTGCGCGCTGCCGGCCTCGCTGGGCGGCGGGCGAAGGGGGAGCGCCGGACTTTTCCGGACGTTTCGCCGCCGCGATCCTGCGGGTTCGCCGGGGTCGGCCTGCCCGTAGCCGACTGGGTATCGTGTGCGGAGCCTCCGTCCGAGACCGTGCCAGCAGGGAGCGATGCGTAGTGAACGACGACCAGACGCCAGGTACGGAAGCGGAGCCGGCGGAGCCGGCAGGCTCGGCAGAGCCGGCGAAGTCGGCAGGGTCGGCAGGGTCGGCAGGGTCGGCGGAGCCGGCAGGGTCGGCGGAGTCCGCAGGGTCGGCAGGGTCGGGGGAGTCGGTGGGGGAGACCGCGTCGACGGGTCGGGGCGGTTCCGGAGCCAGCGAGCGGCAGGTGCTCTCCGATCGGGTCCGGCGCGACGCCGTGAAGCTGGTCAGGTCCGCCAACAGGGAAGCCGATGCCAGGCGTCGCCGGATGCAGTCGCTCGCCGGTGGGTCGGCCGGGCTCGCCGTCATCGTCCTGGTCGTCGTCGGGTACCTCGTGCTCGGCAATTCACACAACACCGGCGGGTCGGACAACGCCGGCGGTCAGGCGGGGGCCACGGCGTCCGCCGCGGCCGCCGACCAGGGTGCCGCCGACGGCTCCACGGACGCCGCCGGCGGGGCGGGTGCCGCGGGCGCACCGGCGCTTCCGCCCGGCGCCGATCCCGCGCTGGGCAAGGAGCCGACCGTCACCGC
>DASXOA010000082.1:0-5853 GCA_036494675.1 Rugosimonospora sp. | reverse complement strand
CAGCCGACCGGATAGCCCAGCCGATTCCAGCCTGCACGGCACGTGGTTCACACCTTGCGCGCCGCGAACAGCACGTAGCCATAGGACAGGCCCGTCGCATCAGGATGAGCCGCGAGCCAGCCGTCGGCGACCTCAGGCGGGAACTCCAATCGCAGTACGGCCTCGAATTCTTCGCGCGTCGCGAACTGCCACCGGCTCATCACCTCGAACCGCTCGGCACCACGCGCCGCCCACCACGCATCGGTAACGTTAGCCTCGCCCTGAGGATCCGCCCAGGGCGAGGCGGCGAGTAGGCCGGCGAACTCCCCGGAACGCTGGTCGTTGTCGACGACGACCAGGGTGCCGCCGGGTGTGAGCACCCGCATCACCTCGGCGAGCCCGGCCTCGCAGTCGGGGGGATAGAAGTACGCGAACCGCGCGTGCACCACGTCGACACACGCGTCCGGGAGCGGAATGTGCTCCGCGGAACCAGACACCACCCGTACGCGCGGGTCCCGCTCCGCCGCGAGTGGCAGAAGGCTCGGATCCGGCTCGACGCCTATGACGTGTGCCGCTTCGTCGGCATATCCAGGCAGCCAGAAGCCGCTGCCGCAACCGAGGTCGACGAGCGTCCGGCCCTCCCACGGCGCGAGGCCACGCATCGCGTCGAGGATGCGGTGCTCCGGATCGAGAGCGCGGTTCTCGATCTCGTACAAGCCGGGGTTGCCACCCTGATTGGCCGCGTACGCGAAATCCGGGAACGCCACTGTGGACACATACCCTTCCACTCCGACGACGGTTGGCCACTGCACAGGGGGCGCCAGCCGATCAGCCGGCCGTGGGCTTTTCGGCGGCGAAGACTCCAACGCCAGGCAGTGTCTCGACCAGACCGGCCTGCCGCAGGATCCAGAGCGCCTTGTCGGAGACCGTGTCGGAGACCGAATAGAGCGTGCGCAGCTCCGCGCGGCTGGGCAGCTTGCCGCCGGGCGGATACTCGCCCGATTCGATCTTCCTTCGGAGGTCGGCTGCGACCTCCTCATAGCGTTGCTGAGGCACGTTCCACTCCCCGGTTGGCTCCGTCATTCGATCACGAAACACGTCGCCAGGCAGACCCCGGTACTGCGCCAATTGCCCACACCGTAGATCGACCAGGTGTAGTAAGCGCCACCGTTGGGTACTTCCCGGACATAGAGATAGATCGACAGGGGAGGACCAAGGTGCGCAACCTACTTACCCGGCACAGCGACACCGAGCCGGTCACCGAGGACACCGCCCGCGAGCCGGTTATCAACCCCCGCGCGGACGGCGACGAGAAGACCACCCGGCTTCCCACCAGGCGGCGGGCCACCGCAACGGAGACCGTGGCACAGCCGGCGACAACGGAGACCGTGGCCCAGCCGGCGACCGCCACCGCCGAAACCGACCGGGCGCGTTGGGCGCACGTCAGCCCGATGGCCACGCTGAGCCTGATCGTCGGCGTGGTGGCCGTCGTCGCCGCGCTCACCGGTCTGATGGCCGCCGAGGCCATCGTGCTCGGCGTGATCGGCGGCGCCATCGCGGCCGGCGGGCTGGTCAGCGCGAGCCGGCGCGGCGTCACCGGGCACAGCCTGGCGCTGCTCGGCCTCATCGCGAGCCTGGGCGCCATCCTGCTCGGCGTCCTCGCGATCGGTGGCGAACTGTCCTGGTTGGACAGCAAAACCGATGAGGTCGGCCGGCTGCACAGCTGGCTGCTGACCCAACTGCCGTGGCTCAAGAACTGGTAGAGCCGCGAACTTCGGTACGGATGTGATGGGGTCGGTCCCGCGCCGACCCCTTCCGTTCATGCCAAGGTAGTGACGACCTCACGCCCAGCTGGTACTCAGTCATTCATGAACCTCCGTTCCAGATCAATTCTCGCCACCGCGACCGTCGCCCTGAGCGCCGGCGCGGTGGCGCTCGTCGCGACGCCGGCGGCCGCCGCGTCTCCCGACGTTGTCATCAGTCAGGTGTACGGCGGCGGCGGCAACTCCGGCGCCACGTTCACGAACGACTACATCGAACTGTTCAACCGCGGTACGGCCGGCGTCGACCTCACCGGCTGGAGCGTCCAGTACGCGTCCGCCGCCGGCACCTCGTACCAGGTGACCGCGCTGGCCGGCAGCATCGCCGCTGGCGGGCACTACCTGGTCCAGGAGAGCGCGGGGGCGGGCGGCACCACGCCGCTGCCGACGCCCGACGCCACCGGGTCGATCGCGATGGCGGCGGCCAGCGGCAAGGTCGCACTGGTCTCCTCGGCCACCGCGCTGACGTGCGGGGCGTCCTGCTCGACCGCCACCGGCGTGCGCGACTTCGTCGGGTACGGCACGGCCAGCGACTTCGAGGGCGCCGCCGCCCCGACCCTGAGCAACACGACCGCCGACCTGCGGGCCGGCGGCGGCAGCGTGGACACCGACAACAACGCGGCCGACTTCACCGCCGGTGCGCCCGACCCCGCCGGTACCGGCGGCGGCGCCCCGCCCCCACCCCCGCCGGTGGCCGCGGCAATCCACGACATCCAGGGCGCGTCGCACGTCTCGCCGCTGGTCGGCAAGAAGGTGGACACCACCGGCGTGGTGACCGCGGTGGCGTCCAACGGTTTCTGGATCCAGGACCCGACGCCCGACGCCGATCCGGCCACGAGCGAGGGCATCCACGTCTACACCAATACGGCGCCGACCGTCGTACGCGGCGACGCGGTGGATGTCGTGGGTACCGTCTCGGAGTTCCGGCCGGGCAGCAACGCCGGCAACCTGAGCACCACCGAGATCGACAGCCCGACGGTGACCGTCACGGGCACCGGCGCCAGCGTGCCGGCACCCGTCGTGATCGGCCCCGGCGGTCGGATCGCGCCACCCGTGGCGCGCACCGACTCCCCCGGTGACGTGGAAGCCTCGACGACCTTCGACCCGGCGCACAACGCCCTGGACTTCTACGAGTCCCTGGAGGGCATGCTGGTCGAGATCGACAACGCTCAGGCGGTCGGCCCGACCAGTTCGTTCGACGAGCTGCCGGTGATCCCGCCGAACACGGCCGCCACCCGTACCCCGCGGGGCGGGGTGCTCTACTCGTACGACACCCCGAACGCGCAGCGGGTATTGCTGTCTCCGACCATGGCGCCGGTACCGCAGGCCAACGTCGGCGACACCCTGCCCGGCGCCACGACGGGCGTGCTCGACTACAACTTCAGCAACTGGTACATCGACGTGCTGGCCAGCCCGACCCTGAAGTCCGGCGGGATCAAGCCGGAGACCACCCGCAAGCAGCTGCCGCTGGAGCTGGCGGTCGCCACGTACAACGTGGAGAACCTGGCGCCGAGCGACCCGCAGTCCAAGTTCGACGCGCTGGCCGCCGGCCTGGTGCACAACCTGTCCTCGCCGGACATCGTGTCACTGGAGGAGATCCAGGACAACAGCGGCGCCACCGACGACGGTACGGTGGCCGCCAACGTCACGCTCGACAAGCTCGTTGCCGCGATCGTCGCGGCGGGTGGACCGAAGTACCAGTACCGGGAGATCGATCCGGTCAACGACACCACCGGCGGCCAGCCGGGCGGCAACATCCGGGTGGCGTTCCTGTTCCGTACCGACCGGGGAGTGTCCTTTGTGGACCGTCCGGGTGGCGACGCGACCACCGCGGTCGGCGTCACCAAGCGCAACGGCCAGGCCGAGTTGACCGTCTCCCCCGGCGTCATCGACCCGTCCAGTTCCGCGTGGGCCGCGTCGCGCCGGCCGCTGGTCGGCGAATTCAAGTACCTCGGCCGGGAGCTGATCGTGGTCGGCAACCACTTCATCTCCAAGGGCGGGGACCAGGCGCTGATGGGCCGGTTCCAGCCGCCGGCGCGGGACAGTGAGGCCCAGCGCCACCAGCAGGCCCAGGAGGTGCTCTCGTTCCTCGACCAGATCAGGTCGGCGAACCGGAACGCGGCCGTGGTGGTCCTCGGCGACCTCAACGACATGGAGTTCTCCGACACCGCGAACATCCTCACCAGCGACGGGTTCCTCACCGACCTGCCGCGGACCCTGCCGCAGGCGGAGCGCTACAGCTACGTCTTCGAGGGCAATTCGGAGGTACTCGACCACATCCTCATTTCCAGCTCGCTGTCCCACGCCCTGTACCAGTACGACGTGGTGCACATCAACGCGGAGTTCGCCAACCAGACCTCGGACCACGATCCGCAGGTCGTGCGGTTCCCGCTGTTCCCGCTGTTCGGCCTCTTCTCGTAGCTGAAGTGGCGACGCTGTAACTGACCCACGCGGCGGCGCACCGCCCCACCCGGCGGGGGCGCCGCCGTCCACGTCTCACCCGCCGAATTCGATTAGCGCGGCGCTGGCGTCGTCGTGGCGCTTGACCCGTACCCGGTCCCGGGCATCCCGCTCGGCCGCCCGTACCCGCGCGATGACGTGTGCCGGCCCGTGCGCGGCGACCGCGTCGAGCAGTCCCGGCCAGTCGTACAGGTCAAAGGTGTCCACCGCCCGGGAGGCACCGTCGGTCAGCAGGCACACCCGGCGCACCGCCTCCGGCCCGGCGAGCGGCAGGGTCCCGGTCAGGGCGTGCTCGGCCGCGGCCGGATCGGTGGAGGCGATCCAGTACCCGTCCGGAGTGTTGATCTGGCCGCGCTGCGCGGCGATCAGTTCCCGGACACCGGAGGCGTGCTCCGGGGTGCCGACCGGCGCGTCGACCGGCATGCGTTCGCCCAGCGACCGGGTGACCCGCTGCGCCCGCGAGTCGTTGACCACCTCGACCCGCCCCGCCGCCTGGTAGACCAGCGGGCTGTCCGCCAGCACCAGGTACTCCAGCCGGTCCCCGCCGTACCCGACGAGGCAGGCGGTGCTGGCCGGGGTACCCGGATGGGTGAGGTCACACCCTCCTCCGTGCGCGTGCGACACCTCGGATATCGCGCGCGCCAGCAGGTCATCGAGGCGTACCCCCGGATCGGCGGCGTACCCGTCGGCCAGCCGGCCGGACAGCATCCGCACGTACCACGCAGGCCCGTGCACGCAGCCGGTATCCATGCCCTCCGGCACGGTCACCCCGTCGAGCACGCCAACGAGTCCCGGTACGGCGAACGCGCAGTCCTCGTTCGGGCCGCCGCCCGGCGCCGGCTCGGATGCCAGCCGTACCTCTATCACGGAGCAGCCCCTTCCGGGCAGTCGGCGCGGCCCGGGGTCGGACCGCTTGTGCGTCACCGCAGACAATGGCTTGTTTCCCGAAAGCTATTCAATAAGCTGCGGGAATGCAGCGTACCGATTTCCACGCAATGCCCTGCTCCATCGCCCGTACCCTCGCGGTCGTCGGTGAGGCGTGGACCCCCTTGATCCTGCGCGACGTCGTCTTCGGGCTGACGAAGTTCGACGAAATCCAGCGCGATCTCGGGGTCGCCACGAACGTGTTGACCGACCGGCTCACCACGCTGGTCGAGCACGAACTGCTGTCCCGCGAGCCGTACCAGCACCGGCCGCTGCGCTACCGCTACGAACTGACCGCCAAGGGCGCCGACCTGCTGCCGGTCCTGCTGTCCCTGATGAAGTGGGGCGACCGCTGGACCGCCGAGCCGGCCGGTCCACCGGTCACCATCGTGCACCGCCGCTGCGGCCAGCCGACCGAGCCGCTCATGGTCTGCTCGGCCTGCAAGGGTCCGGTACACGCCGGAGAGGTCGCCGCGAAGGGCGGACCCGGCGGACGGCGCGGACCGGGCGCGTACCTGCTGCCCGGCTGGCTGGCCGCGCCCGGCCGTCCGGACGCGCGGGACGCCGCGCCGCCGCCGCGGGTCACGTCGGTGGGCCGGTTCCCGACCGACCGGGAGGCGACCAGCGGTGCCCGCTCGGGCGCGACCGGAAGCGTGAGCCGCTGACCTCA
>DASXOA010000081.1:0-3790 GCA_036494675.1 Rugosimonospora sp. | reverse complement strand
CCGGCCGGTATCTGGGCGCGCTGGAGCCCACCGTCGTCGTCGCCGGTGTGCGCTGCCTGCGATGACCGGCGCAGCTGCCTCGCACCGCACAACCACATCTCGAGACAGGAGGGACCCGATGATCCACGAACCCGTCAACTGGTCGCGCATGGCCGCCAGGAGGGTCTGACCGGTGGGCGCTCGCGCGATCATCGACATCGATGACGACACCGGCGGCCACGCACGGTTCTGGAGCGGGTGGGCCTCACCGCACTACCAGATTCCGCACCTGGCCCGGTTCGTGCACGACACCGACGCCACCGGCGAGGCATTGACCCTTGCCGCCTACCGCGCCTGGGCCGCCGGGCACCCCGACACATTGCCCATCGTGGTACTCGACGTACCGGCCGGCGGGCGCACCGCGGCACTGCCCGATGACCTGGACTACCGGTACCGGCTGCGACTGAGCACGCGGCCGAGCGGCGCCCACTACACCGTCGCCGAACGGTCCCGCCGCCGGCGCACCCCGCGATGGCACACCACACACACGCTGTCCAGCCGAGGACAGCTGTTCCGGGCCGCCGCCGACATGTGCGAAGCCCTGGCCCGCAACACCGAGCGCTACGCCGGACGCAACGACGGTACCGGGCTACCCGGCTTCCCCAGCGCCGAGCAGTGGCGCACCGAGGCGGCCGTGTTCACCGCCTGGTACGAGGCAACCGACCGGCCCGCTCCGGGCACCACCACGGCCGCCGGGCCACCGCCGCTCGGCTAGCCACCCAGCGCCGGGCCGAAGGACCCGGCTGCACACCTCAGATGGCCGATGTCCGGCCAGCGCACACCGCGCACACCGGGCACGGCCAGCGGCCGCGCCCGGGCACATCCACTACCCAGCGAGGAGTTCAGCCCATGGGCGCGAGCATCACCAGGATCAGCGCAGCGCTCACCGCCGTCGTCGCACGACGCCGCGGTGACCTGTTCGACGACCGACCACTGGCGCAGCACACCCTCATCCTCGACGGCCTGGACGACGTGGTCCTGGTCGCCGGATCACCGGACCAGCTGGACAACCTCGCCCGCGGCGTGCGCCGCGAGGTCGACGCCCTCCACTCGGCCCTCAGCCAGGCACCCCAGCCGGCCGCCGCCGGCAGCACGCCCCCCGCCGCAGGCAGCAGCCGGCAGAGCGCCGCTCTGCCGCCGAGCCTGGACTACGTCGCCGTCGATCCCGACGGGCGCATCCGCATCGTCTGCGCCATCCTTGCCGCCGGCGGGTCGCTGCCGATCCTGCAAAGCGCCGTCGGCGGATACATCGAACACGTACCGACCAGCGACGACGTCGACTGCTTCGCCAACGAAGAGGGGCTGCTGCTCGGCCTGGCGCACAACCGGATCGGCGGCCTGGTCCATCAACGGCTGACCGGCCTCGAACACCCCCGGCACCTGGTCGGCACGATCGTGTTCGTCGCCAGCACCGGCGAGGACACGACCAGCCTCACCCTCGAGCAGCGGCGGCGCATCGTCGAGGCCTGGACGGCCGCGGACGGCGACCGCTATCTCGACTGACACCGCTGCCGTGTCCCGCAGTCCTCGCCCGCGCCGTCACCCCGACCCGGCCCCACAGGGCCGAGCCGGCCGAGGGAGCCGCCGCGGGCCAGCGCATACCGGCATGCTCGCCGGCTGCCGGATCCGCTGACCTGATCCGAACCACCTCTGTTGGCCGTTGCCCGGCCACCGCGCACCACCGCGCACATCCCGGGCACGGCCGTACGGCCATGCCCGGGACTGCCTTTCACCGACAGGAGCCCGCGCATGGGTAAGTCAGGAACCACCGTCGTCCACGAGCAGTCCGCCGCCGGCGACAGGAACACCCGCCGCCGAGCCGGCCACGGCCGCAGCGTCCAGCCGGAGGCCGTGCTGCTGCTGCGCATGGCCCAAACCGGCGACCGGGACGCGTTCGCCGAGCTGTACCGGGCCTTCGTCGGCCATGTGCGCCGCTACGTCGCCGCCCGGATGCGTGAGGGCGACCGCGACGCGGTCGCCGACCTGGTCCAGGACACCTTCACCGCGGCGCTTGGCGAACTGGACCGTGCCCACGACGACGTGGAGGTCTGGTTCATCCGGCTCGCGGCGAGGATGTGCACCCGGCACAGCTGGGGACAGCGCCGCTACCTGCGAGCCGCGCTGACCGTCGGCGAACACGAACGCCGCCGCGACGCGCTCGTGCCCACCGACGGCGCCCGCCACACCCGGCTGATCGCGCAGGCGCTGGCCGAACTGGACCCCCGGGAACGGATGACGGTGCAGCTGCGGTTCCTCGACGGCTATCCGCGTCGTACCACCGCGCAGATCATGGCCTGTTCGGAATGGGCTGTCCGGCAAGCCCAGTACCGGGCCCTGCGACAGCTCGCGGACCGACTGGGCGGCGCCGTCCGGCACGACCCGGCGGCGCAGCCCAGCGCCGACTAGCCCCACATCACCGGGGGCGGGCGTCATCACCCCGGCTATGCCGCCCCACCACCCAGCCGCCGCGCTCGCGGCGCGTACCGCACGCACCTTCGGCCGTTGCCCGGCCCGCACCACGCGCACCTGCCGTCCTGCTCGGCGACGCGCTGGCCCCGGTGCGCCCGCACACCGCCCGCGGCGCCAACAACGGCATCGAACAGGCCGCCGGGCTGGCCGCCGCCCTGACCCAGCACCGCCGCCACGGCGCCGACCTCGCCAGGGCGCTGACCGGCTGGCAACGCCGTCACCTGCCCACCGCGGTCGCGACCGTACGGCAAGGCCCGATCATCGGTGCGCGCCTCGGGCTCGGCACCATCGCCTGACCCGCTCGCCGGGTTGGCCCGGACTTCTGCGCGCGCGTCGCTGACCGCGCCGACCTCCACCTGATCTCCGAATCTGCGACTGATTCGTAACAGCTGCCCCGTTCTCGGGGGACACCACCGGTCCACGTGGTCGCCCCGTGCGGGGCGAATGCATGTTCACGGCAGGGATCCCCCGGGGGCGTGGCCCTGTCCTCGAGAGGACCATTTCGATGGGATACACCCACTACTGGACGGTGCCCAGCACCCACCCCGGCTACACCGCCGCCTGGCCGGGCATCGTCGCCGACGCCCGGCGGATCATCACCGCCGTGCGCGCCGCCGGCATCGTCATCGCCGGCCCCGACGGATACCACCGGCCCACCTGCGACCTGGTCGAGGGGATCGCGTTCAACGGCGATGCCACCAGCGACCTGGACTACGAGACATTCTGGCTGCAGCCACCCGGCTGGGCACCCCGCTGCGCCCGCGGTTTCTGCAAGACCGAGCGCCGCCCCTACGACCTGGCCGTGGCCGCGGTCCTGCTGCGCTGCCACCTGCTGCTGCCGGACCTGTTCGCCATCGGCAGCGACGGTGACTGGGACCGCGAATGGCTGTACGGGGCGATCCCGTCCGCCCCGGATGCCCGGCACACCCGGCCCGGCGCGCGGCGCCTGGTCGCCGAGCTGTTCGGCCCGGTACCGGACGCGTCGCCGTTTCAGCGGCCGCCGAATTGGCAGGACTGAACGATGGCCTCAGCCCGCCCCGGGGCTGAGGGCACATGGCGGTTCCAGATTCCCTCTCGCGCCCCGGCGCACCGCGCCGACCGCCCCGTCTGCCTGAAAGAGACACCCTTGACATCCTCCGCCGCCCTAAAGGGCGGGGATTCCCTTGGTTGCCCTCGGGTTTTCCTGCTTCACCGACGACCGCCCCGTCCGGGAGGACTCCCGTTGAGGTCTTACACCGTCTCCACAGGCTGTCACCGCCAGCCCGGCGGCCAAAATGTTGCG
>DASXOA010000080.1:0-5407 GCA_036494675.1 Rugosimonospora sp. | reverse complement strand
ATCCGGCGTCCGCGGAGACCGGCGGGGCGGGGCCGTGAGCGCGCGACGGGCCGGCTGGCGGGCCGCGGCCGGTGGGGCGCTGGCCGGGGCGCTCGCGGCGGTCGGTGTCTGGGAGGGGTACAAGGCGATCGGCGACCCGGACGGTACGAGCCTCGACGGGGTTCGGGTCCTGCCGAGGGCCGACGACGACGCCATGCCGCACGTGTGGACCGTGCTGCACCGGTTCGGGCAGCCGGAGATCCTCGGCGGTTCGCCGGTCTGGCTGGTCGTGCTGCACGCCTGCCTGTTCACGCTCGGGGTGGTGGCGCTCGGGTTCGGCGCCGGTACGGTCATCGGGTCGGGGCTCGCCGTGCTCATGCAGCGGTTCCGGTTCGTCGAGCGGGGCCTGCTGCCGTACGTGATCCTGTCCCAGACCGTGCCGCTGGTGGCCCTGGCACCGGTAGTGGCCGGCTGGGGCGGCCGGCTGTCGTTCGGGCCGTTCGCCTGGCAGCCCTGGATGTCGGTCGCGCTGATCTCCTCGTACCTGGCGTTCTTTCCGGTCAGCGTCGGGCTGCTGCGCGGACTCCAGTCCCCGCCGCCGGTCGCGGTCGACCTGATGCGCAGCTACGCCGCCGGCTGGTGGCGGACCCTGGTGAAGCTGCGGCTGCCGGCATCGTGGGCGTACCTGTTCCCGGCGCTGCGGCTGGCCGGCGCGGCGGCCGTGGTGGGGGCGGTGGTCGGCGAGATCTCCACCGGTACCCGGGGCGGGATCGGCCGGCTGGTCATCGAGTACTCGCGCGACGCCACCACCGATCCGGCGAAGGTGTACACCGCGATGACCGGAGCGGCGCTGCTCGGTCTGCTCGTGGCCGGGGTCTTCGCGGCGCTGGAGTGGTCGCTGACCCGCCGCCGGACGGCCGTGGAGGGTGGCCGCCGGGTCGTGGCGCCTGATCCCGGCTCCGGTCTCGGCCCCGGCTCCGGTCTCGGCCCCGGCTCGCGTCTCGACCCCGGTGAGGCGGTGACGCCGTCGTGAACGCCGTCGACTGCCGCGGCCTGGGCAAGACGTACAACCAGGGCAGCCGGGATGAGGTCGCCGCACTGGACGACGTCGACCTCACGGTCGAGGCGCGGGAATTCGTCGCGCTGATCGGACCGTCCGGCTGCGGCAAGTCCACCCTGCTCCGGCTCGTCGCCGACCTGGTCGAGCCGACCGCCGGCACGGTACGGGTGGCCGGCAAGCCGGCCCGGGTCGCCCGGCGCGACCAGGAGTACGGCATCGTCTTCCAGCAGGCCGGCCTGTTCGAGTGGCGGACCGTCCAGCACAACGTCGAGCTGCCGCTGGAACTGCGCGGTACCGGCCGGCGGGCCCGTGCCGACCGGGCGCGGGAGATGCTGGAACTGGTCGGGCTCGCCGACTTCGCCGGCCGGTACCCCGCCCAGCTCTCCGGCGGCATGGCGCAGCGGGTGGCCATCGCGCGGGCACTGGCGGTACACCCGCCGCTGCTGCTGATGGACGAGCCGTTCGGTGCGCTGGACGAGATGACCCGGGAACGGATGCAGGACGAGTTGCTGCGCATCTGCGCCCGCGCCGGTACGAGCGTGCTGTTCGTGACGCACTCCATTCCCGAGGCCGTGTACCTGGCCGACCGGGTGGTCGTGATGTCGGCACGCCCCGGCCGGGTCACCGCCGTCGTCGACGTCGACCTCGGCCCCCGTACCGAGGCCGTGCGTACCGACGAATCGTTCTTCGCCGCGGTGACCCTGGTACGCCAGGCGTTGCGCGGCAACCCCGCCGTCGGCGAGGGCGACCCGGCACTGGCGGGTGAGCGGTGAAGCGGCACCGGCGGGCGGTGGCCGTGCTGGCCCCGCCGGTCGTGGTCGGGCTGCTCGCGCTCGGCGCGTGGCAACTGTTCGTGGTGGGCGGCCGGGTCGCGGCGTACGTGCTGCCGTCCCCGTCGGCCATCGGCGCGGAGTTCTGGTCGGACCGGGACATCGTCGTCCGGGTGAGCCTGGCCAGCGGCGCCAACGCCCTGGTCGGGCTCGTGTGCGGCGCGCTCGCGGGCATCGTCGCCGCGCTCGTGGCGAGCCGGTTCCGGATCGTCGCCGAGGCGTCGATCCCGGTGGTGGCGGCGCTCAACGCGCTGCCCATCATCGCGCTGGCTCCCATCTTCAACAACATGTTCGCGACCACGAGCAGCATCCCGCGCCGGCTGGTGGTCGCGATCGTCGTGTTCTTCCCGGTGTTTCTCAACACGTGGCGCGGGCTGCGCGAGGTCGCTGGAGTGCACCGCGAGCTGATGGACAGCTACGCGGCCGGCGGTTGGGCGTTCGCCCGCAAGGTACGGCTGCCCGGCGCGCTGCCGTTCTTCTTCACCGGACTGCGTCAGGCCGCGTCGCTGGCAGTGATCGCCGCGGTCGTCTCGGAGTACTTCGGCGGGCTCCAGAACGGGCTCGGTTCACGCATCACGTCGGCCGCCGCGGTCACCGCGTACGCCCAGGCATGGGCGTTCGTGGTCGGCGCGTGCGCGCTCGGCCTGCTCTTCTATGCCTGTGTACTGGTGCTGGAGCGCATCGCCATGCCGTGGCGGGCGCGTCGCAACACCTGACCCGGGCGTCCTGGATCGTTATCTTCCGATCCCCAGGGAGGATCGAATGAGACATCCGACCCGGCGCTTCGTCGCCGCCGCCCTGCTGACGGGGACCCTGCTGGCCGGCTGCGGTACCGCCGACCAGACGTCCGGCCCGACCACCAGCGGTGGTGTCACCATCGTGAAGCTGCAACTGCAGTGGTTCGTCCAGGCCCAGTTCGCCGGGTACATCGCGGCACTGGACAAGGGCTTCTACCGGGACCAGGGGCTGGACGTCAAGCTCCTGGAGGGCGGCACGGACATCGTGCCGCAGACCGTACTGGCGCAGGGCCAGGCCGACTACGCCGTGGCCTGGGTACCGAAGGCGCTCGCCTCTCGGGAGCAGGGTGCGCAGATCACCGACGTCGCCCAGATCTTCCAGCGCTCCGGCACGTACCAGATCAGCAGGGCCGGCAAGGGCATCAGGACGGCGGCCGACCTCAAGGGCAAGAAGGTCGGCAACTGGGGCTTCGGCAACGAGTTCGAGCTGTTCGCCGGCCTGACCAAGGCCGGGCTCGACCCGTCCAGGGACGTCACCTGGGTGCAGCAGCAGTTCGACATGCAGGCGTTCCTCAAGGGCGACATCGACGCCGCCCAGGCGATGAGCTACAACGAGTACGCGCAGGTGTTGGAGGCGAAGAACCCGGCGACCGGCAAGCTGTACCAGCCGTCCGACCTCGATGTGATCAACTGGAACGACGAGGGCACCGCCATGCTCCAGGACGCGGTGTGGGCGGACACCAAGCGGCTGTCGGACAAGGGGTACGCGCAGACCACGGTCAAGTTCCTCACGGCGACGTTCAAGGGCTGGATCTACTGCCGGGACAACCCGGCCGAGTGCCGGGACATGGTGGTGGCCAAGGGCTCGAAGCTGGGCGCCAGCCATCAACTGTGGCAGACCAACGAGGTGAACAAGCTGATCTGGCCGTCGGCGGGCGGGATCGGTCTGGTCGACCAGGATGCCTGGAAGCGCACGGTGGATCAGTCGCTGAAGACGAAGAACCAGGACGGCAAGACGGTACTGACCAGGCAACCGGACGCGTCGGCGGACACCAACGACTATGCGCAGAAGGCGTTGAACGATCTGCGGGCACAGGGCGTCGACGTGACCGGCACGGGCTTCAAGCCGATGACGGTGACCCTGAAGCCGGGCGGCGCCTGATTCCCGAACGGTGCCTGATCTCGCCGTCGGCGTCTGATCTCCCGGGTGGCGTCTGATTTCCCGGAGTCCCTCGGTCGGTGACCGGGGGACTCCGGCGACGGCGGTGCTCGACGCTTGACCTCGAGTGCGGTCCAACTCTTACGGTGGAATCATGGAGTATCGATTTCTCGGCAGGTCAGGGCTGCGGGTCAGCGAGCTGTGCCTTGGCACGATGATGTTCGGTGAGCGGACCGACGAGCAGACGAGCCACCAGATCCTGGACGCCTTCGTTGAGGCGGGCGGAAACTTCATCGACACCGCGGACGTCTACGGGCGCGGTCGATCCGAGGAGATCCTGGGCGGTTGGCTGAAGGACAAGCCCCGCGGCGACTACGTCATCGCGACGAAGGCGTTCGGCGAGATGGGTCCGGGGCCGAACGATCAGGGCCTGTCGCGCAAGCACATCCTCGATGCGGTGCGGGCCAGCCTGCGCCGGCTCGGTACCGACTACATCGACCTCTACCAGTTGCACGTCTGGGACGACGGTACGCCGATCGAGGAGACGCTGTCCACAATGGACGCACTGGTCAAGGAAGGCACCGTCCGGTACATCGGCGCCAGCAACTTCTGCGGGTGGCAGCTGCAGAAGGCTGTGGACGTGTCGCGGCAGAACGGCTGGGAGCCGTTCGTGGCCCTCCAGCCTCTGTACAACCTGCTCGACCGGGAGGCCGAGTGGGAACTGTTCCCCGTCTGCCGTTCCGAGGGCATCGGCGTGATCCCCTGGTCGCCTCTGCGGGCCGGTTGGCTGTCCGGCGCCTACCGGCGCGGCGTGACCGGCCCGTCGGAGGGTACCCGGGTGAAGCAGGGGTCCGATGACGGCGTGATCCCGTGGAGCAGGTACGCCACCGAGCGCACCTGGCGCGTCATCGACGAGGTCTCCGCGATCGCCGCGGAGACCGGCCGCACGGCGGCGCAGGTGTCGCTGCGCTGGCTGCTGCAACGCGAGCCGGTCACCGCCCCGATCATCGGCCCGCGCACCCTCCAGCACGCCAACGACAACCTGGCCGCGGCCGACTGGTCGTTGACGGCCGAGCAGGTGGACCGGCTCGCTACCGCGAGCGCGCCCGACACGGTGCCCTATCCGTACGGCCTGCTGAAGCGCCTGAGCCGGCGCTGAGCGGCCGGCCGGTTCCGGCCTACGCCCCGTCCTGGTCGGCTATCCGGAAGTCCGCGAAGTCGAAGCCGGGCGAGACCACGCAGCTCACCAGCGTGGGCTCCCCGGTGGACGATCCGGGCACCGCTACGGCGGACTGCCAGGTGCCCCCGGGAACCAGGCGGGCCGGTGCCTCACCGGCCGCGATGTCGGCGCCGAGCACCAGTTCGTCGACCGTGTCCCCTGGACTGTCGCCGGTGCCGCCGACCCGGAGAAGCAGCGGTGCGCCGGAGTGCCACAGCCACAGCTCGTCGGAGCGCACCACGTGCCAGCGGGACTCCTCGCCGGGGTGCAGGAGAAAGTGGATGGCGGTGGCCGTCGGCCGGGAGCCCGGGTACCCGTGCGGGTTGAGCGCGACCGGTGACTCCCAGATCCGGCCGTACCAGCCGCCCTCCGGATGCGGAGCCAGGCCGAGCCGCTCGACCAGGGGAGACGGGTTCACGGCCA
>DASXOA010000079.1:0-16912 GCA_036494675.1 Rugosimonospora sp. | reverse complement strand
CAACCCAGCCGACCGCAGCACCGGACCCGTGACGCCCAACGCGAGGCATGCGGTCACGTCCAGTACTCCCACGCCCTTGGTGCGCTCGTGCCAGATCACCTGACCCGACAACAGATCCTCGTACTCTTTGAGCTTTCCCGGCAGGTACTCGACGAGTGCCCGGGTCTTCTTGATCGCCTCGGCCGGCATGTCCTGCGCCAGACCACCCGGACGCACGTACGCCATGTTCATCCGCAGCCCGGACGTCAGCTCGAAGATGTCCAGGATGTACTCGCGCTCCCGGAACCCGTACAGCATCATCGAGATCGCGCCGAGCTCCAGGCCGGTGGTACCCAGCCAGACCAGGTGCGAGGAGATCCGGTTCAGCTCCATCATCAGCACCCGGATCGTGTTCGCCCGCGGCGTGATCTGATCCTCGATCCCCAGCAGCTTCTCCACCGCCAGGGCATACCCGGTCTCGTTGAAGATCGGAGCCAGATAGTCCATCCGGGTCACGAACGTCGAACCCTGCACCCAGTTACGGAACTCGATGTTCTTCTCGATGCCCGTGTGCAGGTACCCCACGACCGCCCGGGCCTCGGTGACCGTCTCACCCTCCAGTTCGAGGATGAGCCGGAGCACGCCGTGCGTGGACGGGTGCTGCGGGCCGAGGTTGACGATGATCCGCTCGTCGTGGATGGGATCCTCGCCGCCGAGGGTGTCCATCCAGTCCCCACCGGTGACGGTGAAGACCCGCCCCTCGGTGGTCTCTCTGGCGCTGGCGTAAGAATCCCCGCCGCCAGCGGCGCCGAAGGATGAGGTGTCGCGGTCAAGCGGCGGGTTCTTGGCGGCTGTACTCACTGGTAGCTCCTCCGCTGGTCCGGCGGCGGGATCTCGGCGCCCTTGTACTCCACCGGGACACCGCCGAGCGGGTAGTCCTTGCGCTGCGGGTAGCCCTCCCAGTCGTCCGGCATCAGGATCCGGGTCAGGCCGGGGTGGCCCTCGAAGACGATGCCGAACATGTCGTACGCCTCGCGTTCCTGCCAGTCCGCCGTCGGGTACACGGACGTGACGCTCGGGAGCCGGGGCTCCTCGGCGGAGACCGCGGTCTCCAGCCGGATCCGGCGCCGGTACGTCATCGAGGTCAGCTGGTACACGACGTGCAGCCGGCGCTCATCGGTGGCGAGGTAGTCCACCCCGGACACCGAGGAGCACAGCTCGAAGCGCAGCGCCGGGTCGTCGCGCATCGTGCGGCACACCTCGAGGATGCGCCCGGGCACGATGTGCAGCGTCAGTTCGCCGCGGTCCACGACCACGTGCTCGATCGCGTCGCCGAAGCCGGGGTGCGCCTCGACCAGCGCGTCGTGCACCTCGTCGAAGTACCCGCCGTACGGCCGCTGCGCGTCCACGATCGTGGGCCGTCGCCGGCTGAGCCCGCCGAAGCCGGACGTGTCGCCGGTGCCGTGGACTCCGAACAACCCCTGCTGGGACGGGCTGGCCGGCGGGAACTCGGCCGGAGCCCCGGTCTGCGCGCCGACCGGGTTGGCCGAGACCGGAACGTTGCCAGACTCGCTCACGCGCCCACCTCGCGGACCGACCCACCGGTCAGGTGGTGCTGGGCCTTCATCCAGTTCTCGATGCGCAACTGCTCCTCGCGGCCTTCCTTGACCGCCTGCTCCCATTCGGCGCGCCGGGCCTTGTTCTCCCGGTACGAGGACGGCATCGCGCCCGGCGCCACGACCGGAACGTCGCCACGGGCCTTGCGTGCCTCGAGCATCTTGCGGCCGTTCGGGCCGAGCGGCTGGTACAGGATCTTCTCGCGCAGTTTCAGGATCGCGTCGATCAGCATCTCGGGCCGGGGCGGGCAGCCGGGCAGGTACATGTCCACCGGCACCACGTGATCGACACCCTGGACGATCGCGTAGTTGTTGAACATGCCGCCCGACGAGGCGCACACGCCCATCGAGATCACCGAGCGGGGCTCCGGCATCTGGTCGTAGATCTGGCGCAGCACCGGGGCCATCTTCTGGCTCACCCGGCCGGCAACGATCATGAGGTCGGCCTGGCGGGGCGAGGCGCGGAACACCTCCATGCCCCACCGACCGAGGTCGTAGTGCGGGCCGCCGGCGGCCATCATCTCGATGGCGCAGCAGGCCAGGCCGAACGTGGCTCCCCAGAACGACGACTTGCGCGCGTAGTTGGACAGCTTCTCGACCGAGGTGAGCAGGATTCCACTCGGCAGTTTCTCTTCGATACCCATGCCGGATCCCAGGCCTTAATCCCAGTCAAGCCCGCCGCGCCGCCAGACATAGGCGTACGCGACGAACACGGTTGCGATGAACAGGACCATTTCCACGAACCCGAAGGTGCCCAGGGCGTTGAAGGACACCGCCCACGGGTACAGGAAGATGATCTCGATGTCGAAGACGATGAACAGCATCGCCGTCAGGTAGAACTTGACCGGGAAACGCCGGCCACTGCCGACCGGCTCCGGGGTCGGCTCGATGCCACATTCGTACGCCGACTGCTTCGCCCGGTTTGGGCGACTCGGCCCGACGACCGGGGCGATCGCCACCGAGAACAATGCGAACAGGGCGCCGAGCACCAAGAGGCCGACGATCGGTACCCACTGAGCGAGCGACATGATCAGCCCCGCCTTGTCCTTCCTCGGCCATTTCCGCTGGCAAGTAACCTATTAGTAGCGCTTAAACCGCCGGAAACTGGGGTGATCCGTCGCACCCCGTATCGGTTAAATTCACTCATACCGCCGGAGCCGCCTTCGTCAGGCCGTTGATGATCCGGTCCATCGCGTCGCCGCCCCGCGGATCGGTGAGGTTCGCCAGCAGCTTGAGCACGAACCTCATCAGCACCGGATGCGGCATGCCATGCCGGGTGGCGACCCGCATGATCTGTGGGTGGCCGATCAGCTTCACGAACCAGCCGCCGAGCCGGTAATACCCGCCGTACCTGGCCCTGAGCTCGATCGGGTAGTGCCGCAGGACCCGCTCCCGCTCCGGCCCTGCTGGCCTGGCCAGTGCCTGCACCACGATTTCCGCGGCCAGCTCGCCGGACTCCATCGCGTACGCGATGCCCTCGCCGTTGAACGGGTTGACCATGCCACCCGAATCGCCGATCAGCAGCACGCCCCGGGTGTAGTGCGGCACCCGGTTGAAGCCCATCGGCAGCGCCGCGCCCTGGATCGGTCCGTCGGCGTGCGCCTCGTCGTTCATGGTCCAGTCGTCCGGCGTGGTGGACAGCCAGTCGGTGAGCATGGTCCGGTAGTTGGTCTTCCCGAACGCCGAGCTGCTGTTGAGCACGCCGAGGCCCACGTTGACCCGGCCGTCGCCCATTCCGAAGATCCAGCCGTACCCGGGCAGCAGAGCCTGATCCTCACGGGGGGAGCGGCTGCCGCCGCGCTGCCTCGATGCGGGGCTGCGCAGTTCGAGCCAGGACTCCAGGTAGTCGTCGTCGTGCCGGGCCGGCGAGTGGTAGTAGCGGCGCACCGCGACACCGATGGGCCGGTCCTCCCGCTTGGCCATGCCGAGCGCCAGCGCGAACCGGGCGGACACCCCGTCGGCGGCCAGCACCAGCGGCGCCCGGAATTCCTGCCGCTCCTTGCCGGGCCCGACCTGCGCGGTCACGCCGACCACCCGGCCGGCCGTGTCGAGGATCGGCCCGCTGACGTTGTGGCTGGTCAACAGCGTCGCGCCGGCCTCGGTCGCAGCGGTCGCAAGCATCTGGTCGAAGTCCAGCCGGGTGCGCACCAGCCCGTAGTTCGGGAAGCTGGCCAGGTCGGGCCAGTCCAGCTCGAGCCGGATCCCGCCGCCGATCACGCGCAGGCCCTTGTTCCGCAGCCAGCCGGCCTTCTCGGAGGTGTCGATCCCCATGTTGATCAGCTGCCGGACCGCACGGGGAGTCAGGCCGTCGCCGCAGACCTTCTCGCGGGGGAACTCGCTCTTCTCCAGCAACAGGACGGACAGACCGTGCCTGGCCAGGTGGTAGGCGGCGGTGGATCCGCCGGGCCCGGCGCCGACGACGATGACGTCAGCCTCTCGAGTCTGGATCACGACTATCACCGCCTCGCTTCTTACTGGCACCCGGCCGGCTCGTGAAAGTCTTCACAAGCAGGCTCCGGCGAGCAGTCTAAGACCGCTCCCAGGTACCTTCCGGGTTAGGCATACCTAACCTGCAGGCTCGACCGCCACCACGGGCGGCTCGGCCGCCCGCACGGCCCGGTGCAGCGCGACGATGCCGCCGGACAGGTTCCGCCACGCCACGTCCCGCCAGCCCGCCTTGCTCATCCGCGCGGCCAACCCGGCCTGGTCCGGCCAGGCCCGGATGGACTCCGCGAGATAGACGTACGCCTCCGGATTGCTGGACACCCGGCGTGCCACCTCCGGTAACGCCCTCATCAGGTACCCCAGGTACGCGGTCCGGAACGCGCCGTTCGTGGGATGGCTGAACTCGCACACCACCAGCCGCCCACCGGGCCGGGTGACCCGCGCCAGTTCGGCCAGGGCCGCCGTGGTGTCGTGGACGTTGCGCAGGCCGAAGGAGATGGTGGCCGCGTCGAAGACGCCGTCCTGGAACGGCAGCCGCAACGCGTCGCCGGCCAGCAGCGTCACCTGCCTGGCCTGCCTTCCGATGCGCAGCATGCCCAGGGAGATGTCCACCCCGACCGGACGCGCACCGGACCGGGCCAGCTCCTCGGTGGACACGCCGGTACCGGCGGCCAGGTCGAGGACCAGCTCACCGGGGTTCAGCTCCAAGGCGCGCCGGGTCGCGGCCCGCCACAGCCGGTCCTGGCCGAAGGAGAGAATGGTGTTGGTCACGTCGTACCGCTTAGCCACGCCGTCGAACATGGCCGCCACCTCGTGCGGCTGCTTGTCCAGGTGTGCCCTGCTCACGTCCGCCACTCTGCCAGACAGCTCCGGCAGCCCCGATCGCCGGGGCGGGCCGCGACCGGACTACTGCTCTGCCGGCGTCGGGTGAACGGCGCTCAGCCGGCGTCGACGACGCTGAGCGCGGTGCGGCCGCCGACGCCGCCACCGGGCAGCGCGATGGAGGAGAAGTGCGACACGACACGCTCGTCGGTCGGGTCGTCGTCCGGCGTCCAGTGCACCTTGAGGTGCCGGTACAGGGTGTCCCGCTGGGCCGGGATCCGGTCCGCGCTGCGGATCATCCACGCCAGTTCGGTCAGCTTCGAGCGGTGCCGGGCGCCGGCGCTGGAGATCACGTTCTCCTCCAGCATGATCGATCCGAGGTCGTCGACGCCCATGTGGAGGGACAGTTGCCCGACGTCCTTGCCGGTGGTCAGCCACGACGACTGGAGGTGCGCCACGTTGTCGAAGAACAGCCGGGCCACCGCGATGAAGCGCAGGTATTCCAGGTTGGTGGCCTGGGTGCGGCCCTTGAGGTGGTTGTTCTCCGGCTGGTACGTCCAGGGGATGAACGACCGGAACCCACCGGTACGATCCTGCACGTCGCGGATCATCGTGATGTGCTCGATCCGCTCCGCGTTCGTCTCGCCGGTACCCATCATCATGGTCGCGGTCGACTCGACGCCCAACCGGTGGGCGGTCTCCATGACCTCCAGCCAGCGCGCCCCGGACTCCTTGAGCGGCGCGATCGCGGTACGCGGCCGGTCCGGCAGCATCTCCGCGCCGGCACCCGCGATCGAGTCCAGCCCGGCCGCCTTGATCCGCCTGATCGACTCCTCGATGGACACGCCGGAAACCTTGGACATGTGCAGGATCTCGCTGGGCCCGATCGAGTGGATCACCAGATCCGGGTAGGCGGCCTTGACCGCCGAGAACAGCGCCTCGTAATACTCGACGCCGTAGTCCGGGTGGTGGCCGCCCTGGAGCATGACCTGGGTGGCGCCCAGGTCGACCGCCTCACCGCACCGGCGGAGGATCTCCTCCGTCGGGTGCGACCAGCCCTCCTCGTGCTTCGGAGCCCGGAAGAACGCGCAGAACTTGCAGGCCGTGACGCAGACATTCGTGTAGTTGATGTTGCGATCGATGATGTACGTCACGATGTTGTCCGGGTACCGGCGACGGCGCACCGCGTCCGCGGCCTCGCCTAGGGCGTGGAACGGAGCGTCGGTGTAGAGCGCCAGTGCCTCCTGGGGGCTGATCCGCCCGCCGTCGGCCGCGCGCTGCAGGATGTCGTCGAACTCCCGGGTAGCCGTCACGACTTCGAGGGTAGCGGCAGGCCAGGAATCTGTCGCCGGCACCCGACCCTGGTCGATGAGTACCGGCGCCTAGGCTCGAAGCCATGGCAGATATGCGTTTTCGCCGGCTCGGCGCCTCTGGGCTGGTGGTTTCGGTCGTCGGCATCGGTTGTAACAACTTCGGCCGGAAGGTGGACCTCGACGGGACCCGGGCCGTGGTCGACGCCGCGCTCGACCACGGGATCAACCTCTTCGACACCGCGGACATCTACGGCGACCCGCACGGCGCCTCGGAGGAACTTCTCGGTGCCGCCCTCAAGGGCCGCCGGGACGATGTGGTCATCGCGACCAAGTTCGGGATGAACATGGAGGGGGCCAACGGTGCGGACTTCGGCGCCCGGGGCTCCCGCCGGTACATCCAGCGGGCGGTCGAGGCCTCGCTCCGCCGGCTGGGTACCGACTACATCGACCTGTACCAGATGCACGAACCCGATCCGGCCACCCCGATCGCGGAGACGCTGTCCGCTCTGGACGATCTCGTGCGCGCCGGGAAGGTCCGGTACCTGGGCAACTCGAACTTCAGCGGCTGGCAGATCGCGGACGCGGCGTGGATCGCCCAGTCCGGTCACCTCACCCCGTTCGTCAGCGCCCAGAACCACTTCAGCCTGCTCGAGCGGGGCGTGGAGAAGGAGGTACTGCCGGCCTGCGAACGGTTCGACGTCGGCATGCTGCCGTTCTTCCCGCTGGCCAGCGGCCTGCTGACCGGCAAGTACCGGCGCAACGAGGCACCCCCGGCCGGCGGCCGGCTGTCCGAGGAGCGGTACGCGCAGCGGCTGGCCAACGCGAGCTGGGACACGATCGAGGCACTGCAGACCTTCGCCGAGAAGCGCGGGCTCGACCTGCTCGACGTCGCCATCGGTGGGCTGGCGGCCAAGCCGGCCGTGGCCAGCGTGATCGCCGGCGCGACCCGGCCGGACCAGGTGGCCGCGAACGTCGCGGCAGCGGCCTGGGTACCGTCGGCCGAGGACCTCGCGGAGCTGAACGCGATCGGCTAGCTCATCCGGACCGGCCGGCCCCGGGGAAGCCCGGGTGCCGGCCGGCCGTGCACAACGGCCGCGGGTAAGCGTCGGCGTCAGCCGTCGTAGTCGACGGTCAGCGTCTCGGTGACCGGGCTGGACTGGCAGGTCAGCACATACCCGGCGGCCAGTTCGGCGGGCTGCAGGGCGTAGTTGCGCGCCATCCGTACCCTGCCGTCGACGAGCCGTGCCCGGCAGGTGGAGCAGACCCCGCCCTTGCACGCGTACGGCAGCTCCGGCCGCACCCGCAGCGCGGCGTCGAGTACCCGCTCGTCCGGCCCCATCGCGAACGTCGACGCGCGCCCGTCCAGCAGGATGGTGACCGTCGCACCCGATTCCGGTGCCGGCTCATCCGTCCGGGACGCCGGTACCGGCGAGTCCTCGACGTGGAACAGTTCGGTGTGCACCCGCACCTCGGCGACTCCGCGCGAGGCGAGTACCGCACGGGCGTCGGACACCATGCCGTACGGGCCGCACAGGAACCATTCGTCCACGCCGGCCGGATCGAGGAGCCCGTCGAGGATGCCGCCGATCCTGGCCGCGTCCAGCCGGCCGGAGAGCAGCCGGGCGTCGCCCGGCTCCCGGGAGAGCACGTGCACCAGGTGCAGCCGGGCCGGGTACCGGTCCTTGAGGTCGGACAGCTCCTCGACGAACATCACCGAACGGGCGTACCGGTTGCCGTACACCAGGGTGAACGTGCTGCCCGCCTCGGCGGCCAGTGCCGTGGCGACCAGCGAGAGGATCGGCGTGATGCCGGAGCCGGCGGCGATCGCGGCATAGTGCCGGGCGCGTCCCGCGGCGAAGTCGGTGGTGAAGTTGCCCAGCGGCGGCAGGACGGTGACCGCGTCGCCGGGCCGCAGGCCGCTCGTCACGTACCCGGAGAACACCCCGCCCGGTACCTGCTTGACGCCGATCCGCAGCCACCCGTGAGCGGTCAGGTCGGCCGGGGTGGAGCAGATCGAGTACGAGCGCCGGACATCCTGACCGTCCTCCACCCGCCGTACCGTCAGGTGCTGCCCAGCCCGGAACGCGAACACCTCGCGCAACTCCTCCGGTACCACGAAGGTAACCGCCACCGCGCCGTCGACCAGCCGGTCGACGGCCGCGACGGTCAGCTCATGGAACTGCGGCCGGCGCCGGACCGGCTGGGTGACGGTGACGCTCACAGCGGCTTGACCTGGTCGAAGGGCTCACGGCAGCCGCGGCACCGCCACAGCGCCTTGCACGCGGTCGAACCGAAGGCGGACAGCCGCTCGGTGTCCAGCGATCCGCATCGGGGGCACCGCACGGACAGCGCCACCGGGACCGGGCCGGTGACCCGGGCCGGCGGCGCGATGCCGGCCGAGGCCAGCTTCGTGCGGCCCGACTCGGTGATCAGGTCGGTGCTCCACGCCGGCGCGAGCTGGGTCACGATGTCGACGTCCCGGTACCCGGCGGCGGCCAGGGCGCCACGGATGTCCGCGCGGATCACGTCCATCGCCGGGCAGCCGGAGTAGGTCGGCGTGATGGTCACCGTGACCCGGCCGCCGGCGTCCACGTCCACCGAGCGCAGTACGCCCAGGTCGTCGATGGTCAGTACCACCAGTTCGGGGTCGACGACGGCCGCCACGACGTCCCGCACCGCCGCGGCGTCGACCCGCACGGCGGAGGCGGCGGTGCCGCGGGGTGCGCTCACCACCGGGCCCCCGGGTGGGCACGGTGCAGCACCTGCATCTCCGCGAGCAGGTAGGACAGCTCCTCGGTGTGCCGGCCGTCCCGTCCGCCGGTGGGCGCCCAGCCGTCCGCGGGCCGCGCCAGCGTCGCCCGCGCCAACACATCCTCCACCGTGGACAACCAGTCCCCCCGCAGGTCGGGCTCGCTCTCGAACAGCTCGTGCGTGTACGGCCAGACCTCGTCGATCCCCGCCTGCATCCGGCGGTGCGAGGTGTCGGTGCCGTCGCCGAGCCGCAACGTCCACAGGGCGGCGTGCTCCAGATGGTACGCGGACTCCTTGACCGTCTTGGCGGCGATGCCGGCCAGCCGTTCGTCCCCGCCTCCCGCCAGGCGCTCGTAGAGCAGCCGCTGGTATGCCGAGACGAACAGCAGCTTCGCGATCATCACGGCGAAGTCCCGGTCGGGCAGCTCGACGAGCAGCGCGTTGCGGAACTCGCGGTCGGTGCGTAGGTAGGCCAGCGCGTCCTCGTCCCGGCCGGCGCCCTCGAGCGCTCCGGCGTAGGTGAGCAGCAGCCTGGCGGCACCGAGCTGGTCCAGCGCGATGTTGGCCAGCGCCACGTCCTCTTCCATCTCCGGCGAGCGCGTGCACCACTGGCCCAGCCGCTGCGCCGTCACCAGCGCATCGTCGCCGAGGGCGAGGAGGCGGTCGACACTCGCGGTCACAGGTGTGCCGCCCCCTCCGGTACCTCGTAGAAGGTCGGGTGGCGGTAGACCTTGTCGGCGGCGGGATCGAAGAACGCGTCCTTCTCGTCGGGGCTCGACGCGACCACCGCGGCGGCCGGGATCACCCAGATCGAGACGCCCTCCTGGCGGCGGGTGTAGAGATCCCGCGCGTTGCGCAGCGCCATCTCCGCGTCGGGTGCGTGCAGGCTGCCGACGTGGGAGTGGGCCAGCCCGCGCCGGGGCCGGACGAACACCTCCCACAACGGCCACTCGCCGCTCACGCCGCCGCCCCCATTGCCCCGGCGGCCTGTCCCCTGGCGGCCTGCTTCTCGGCGTATGCCGTGGCAGCCTCGCGGACCCAGGCGCCGTCCGCGTGCGCCGCCTGCCGATGCGCCGCGCGCTGCCGGTTGCACGGCCCGTCGCCCTTGATGACCCGCATCAGCTCGTCGTAGTCCGGCTGGGTGTAGTCGTACGCCTGGCGCTGGTCGTTCCACACCAGATCGAGATCGGGGATGTCCAACCCGAGGACCGAGGCCTGCTGCACACACATGTCAACGAAGCGCTGGCGCAGCTCGTCGTTGGAGAACCGCTTGATCTTCCAGGTCATGGACTGCTCGGAGTGGGTGGAGTCGGCGTCGGGCGGACCGAACATCGCCAGCGACGGGTACCACCAGCGGTCCACGGCGTCCTGCGCCATCGCCTTCTGCGCAGGCTGGCCGTGCGCGAGGGTGTGCAGGATCTCGTACCCCTGCCGCTGGTGGAACGACTCCTCCTTGCAGATGCGGATCATCGCCCGCGCGTACGGACCGTACGAGCAGCGGCACAGCGGCACCTGGTTGACGATGGCCGCACCGTCCACCAGCCAGCCGATGGCGCCCACGTCGGCCCAGGTCAGAGTGGGGTAGTTGAATATCGAGGAGTACTTCTGCCGGCCGGCCAGCAGCAGGTCGACCAGCGTGTCCCGGGACACCCCGAGCGTCTCCGCGGCGGCGTACAGATACAGCCCGTGGCCGGCCTCGTCCTGCACCTTGGCCAGCAGGATCGCCTTGCGCTTGAGCGACGGGGCCCGGCTGATCCAGTTGCCCTCGGGCTGCATTCCGACGATCTCCGAATGCGCGTGCTGGGCGATCTGGCGGATGAGGCTCTGCCGGTACCTGTCCGGCATCCAGTCCCTGGGCTCGATCTTCTGATCGGCGTCGATCACCGCGTCGAAGTAGCGCAGCAGGCCATCGCCGTCGGCCGCGGCACCCGGGCCGGCGATCGGTGCGGCTCCCGCCTCGCGGAGCGCCCGCTCGGCGGCCGCCACCTCGTCGAGCAGGTGTGACGGCCCGTCCGGCGTGGAGCCGGCGCGCGGACCGGCCTCACCTACATCCGGGAGCGCAGCCGGAGCCGGGTTTTGGCGGAGGCGAGCACCCCCCACGCTCTCATCGTCGGGCACGCCGAAGTCGTTGCCGTACACGTGACCAGTGTTACAGCAATGTCCACTTTCGGCAATGGGCTGTAATAACGACCTTGAATGCGCCGCACCTATCACCCTTTTCCATGTGATTCCGGACACGGGCGACTCTGACAAGCGTCTGAGGTCACATCTACGGACAACTGATCCTGTCCAGATTCGCTACAACCGGTGGGAGCAATCCGTCGCCGGACCGAGTACCGTCGGCGGACGTAACCCCCGATAACAGAACATCCCCCCGACCCGGTTTGGAGTCACCGTCACCATGCGCCCCCGCGTGGTCATGTTGGCGTGCCTGGCCATCTCGGTCGTCGCCGCAAGCGCGCTGCTGCTCGTACCGGCGACGCGCACGCAGCTTGAGGCTTTTGGTACGCACAGCAAGGCCGTCGCCGCCGCCAACCCCGGACAGTCGCCGGTAGCACTGGCGAAGATCGCCGCACAGGCTCCGCCGCCGCTGCCGATCCTGAGCGCGCCGGTCAACCCCGCCTCGGTGACGTCCGGCTCCAAGGCCACGACCTTCTTCGCGTGGGCATTTCTCGACCTGAGCACCAACAAGGTCACCGGCTCGGCCAACAGCGCCACCGGCACCAACAGCACCGAATCCATGGTCAAGGCGTGGATCGCGTCGGACTACCTGCGCACGCACCCGTCGCCGAGCAGCGCCGTACAGAACGATCTGCACCTCATGATCATTAACAGCAACGACGACATCGCGCAGGAGTACTACGTCAAGGGCGGCGGCGACGCCGACATGAAGCGCATGGTCACCATGTGTGGGCTGACCCACACGACGATCCGCTCCGGCTGGTGGTCCCTGACCCAGATGCCGCCGCAGGACGCGGTGAAGTACGGCAAGTGTGTGGCCGACGGTACGGCGGCCGGGAAGCAGTGGACGCCCTGGATCCTCGACCAGATGCGGCACGTCCAGGGCAGCGTCGCCGACAACAACCCGAAGGACGTAAAGGTGCAGGGCGGCCACTGGGGGATCATCGACGGCCTGCCGGCGAACCTGGTCGCGAGCACCTCCATCAAGAACGGCTGGACGGACTACGGCGGCTCCTGGCACGTGAACTGCCTCGCTATCAATCCGGCATGGGTGCTCTCCGTGATGATGCGCACGAACACCGACTCGCTCCAGACCGCCGCCAATGTCTGCGCATCCGTCGCCCGCCAGTTGACCGTCACTCCGGAGATCTGACCGAACCATGCGCATCCGCACCCTCGTACTGCTCTGTGTCACCGTGGCCGCCGTGGCCAGCCTCATCGCCGTACCGCTGGCATATGGTGCGCATCACGCCGAGGCGAGCACCCCGTTCGGTACCGCCAACACGGCCACCCAGGCCGCTCCCCCGCCGCCCACCCTGCTGATCCCGGCCGACCCGAGTTCGATCACCGCGCCGGGCACCAACTACTTCGGCTGGTCCCTGATCGACCGGCAGACCGGGCAGACGTCCGGCTCGTCCAACGCGGAGACGGCGACGAGCACCACCGAGTCGATGATCAAGGCGTGGATCGCCGCCGACTACCTGCGTAACCACGATCCGTCGAACAGCGACCTCAGCGCGCTGACCACGATGATCGTCAACAGTGACGACAACATCGCTCAGACGTACTACAAGATCAACGGTGCCGACGACTCGATCGACGATCTGGTGTCGGTGTGCGGCTTGAAGAACACGCACCGGCCGTCGCTGCCCGGCATGTGGTCGTACACGTCGATGTCACCGGCCGACGCGGCGCGGATGGGTCTGTGTATCGCCAACGGCACCGCGGCCGGGCCGAAGTGGACGAGCTGGCTGCTCCAGACGATGCGCAACGTGAAGGGCACCGTCGACCAACAGCAGTTGACCAGCGGCGGCGGCCGGTGGGGCATCATCGACGGGCTGCCGTCCTACCTGGTCCCCACGACGTCCATCAAGAACGGCTGGACGGCGCAGATCTACGACCACAACTGGCACATCAACTGCCTGGCGATCAACTCGGGCTGGGTGCTGGCCATCGAGATCCACTATCCGTGGACGAGCCCAGACGGCAACTGGGAACACGCGAACAACCTGGCTACGGGTGCCAACATCTGCAAGTCGGTCACCCAGCAGTTGGTCGGCATACCGGCGACCTGACGCTCGCCGCGCCGCCCGGCGCCGCATCGGCCGCGCCGCGCCGCACTGGCCGCGCCGCCGCGCTGAGCAGCCCCGGGCCGGCCAGTCCGTGAAGGCGCGTCAGTCCGTGAAGGCGGGTCAGTCCGTGAAGGCGCGTCAGTCCGTGAAGAACTGCGGCCCGCCGGCCGGCAGCGCCGGCGCCTCGCCCAACTCCGCCGCGCGGCGCGCGAACTCGGTCAGCCCGGCCACCTGCCGCTCCCCGAGCGAGAAGTCCAGGGTGCGGAAGTAGCCGGCCAGCGTCGCCGCGTCGAACGGCTCCCACCGGGCTGCCGCGGTGGCCACCTCGTCCAACTCCGACAGGCACAGGTCGCGCGAGCGCAGGAACGACTGGTGGACGTCCTTGACCATGCCCGGATGCGCGGCGGCGAAGTCGCGGCGTACCGCCCACACCGCGAACACCATCGGCAGCCCGGTCCAGTCCCGCCAGGCCTGCCCCAGGTCGGTCACGGCCAGCCCGCGTCCGGGCGCCTCGTACATCGCGCGCAGCGCCACGTCACCGATCACCACGCCCGCGTCCGCCTCCAGGAGCATGGTGGTCAGGTCCGGCGGGCAGCGGAAATACTCCGGGGTGACGCCGTACCGCTGCCCGAGCAGCATCTTGGCGAGCAGTACACCCGTGCGGCTGGTCGAGCCGAGCGCCACCCGCGAGCCGTCGAGCTGATCCAGCGGCTTGGTGGAGACGACGTTGACCGACAGCACCGGCCCGTCGCTGCCCACCGCCAGGTCGGGCAGGAGCAGCAACTCGTCGGCGTGGCGGAGGTACTCGACCAGGGAGATCGGGCCGATGTCCAGCCGGCCCTCGACCAGGTCGCTGTTGAGCTGGTCGGGGTTGGCCTTGAAGAGGTCGACGTCCAGCAGTGCGCCGGAGCGCATCAGGCCCCAGTAGATGGGAAGGCAGTTGAGGAACTGGATGTGACCTACCCGGGGTCGCTGCACTGCGCTCATTCCAGGCACGCTACGCCGCGCCCCCGGGTGGCGAAGCTCACGCCGCCGCCTGGGCCAGCGCGGCCGCCGCCGAGCCGGCCGCCGCGGCCTGCCGTTCCCGGGCCGCCTCGCGCAACATCGGTACCGCGAAGACCGCCGTCACGATCAGCCCGAACAGGCTGGTGGCGGCGATGGTCGTCCGTACCGGCAGCACGTTCAGCACCACCCCGCCGAGCAGCACGCCGACCGCGCCGGCCCCGTTGCCCACGGCACCGTAGACGGCATAGGCCCGCCCCTGAAACCTGCCCGGGGTACGGCGGCTGAGCATCACCGTGGCCGCGACGTTCTCCGCCCCGTTGGAGGCTCCGCCGAACAGGAACAGCGGCACCAGCACGATGACGTTCGGAGCGGCCGACGCGGCGAGCAGGGCCACGCAGGTCACCACGAGCGAGCCGACCATCATCCGAGCCAGCCCGGCGTCGGAGGGCCGGAACCTGGCCAGCAGCCAGGCGCCGATCATCGCCGCCCCGGTCCACACGGCGGTGAGCACGCCGTACGCGGTGGTGGTGGAGTGCAGGACTCCGCGCACGAAGAAGACGTCGGCCACGTTGACCGCGCTGACCGCGGCGACCACCGCGCCGAGCAGGACGACGGTGGCCCACATCAACCGGTCGTCGCGCAGCCGCCAGGCCCGCGCGGGAGCGCTCTGGCCTGTGCTGGTGCCCACCGGGTCCGGGACGGCCTCGACCGGGTTCGTGGCGACACCGCCGCGCCGCCGGGTCCTCAGCGCCAGGCCGGCCGCGACGATCGCCAGGTAGCTTGCCGCGTCGAAGAGCAGCGGTACCCGCAGCCCGAACTGCCCGACGAGTACGCCGCCCAGGGCCGGTGCGATCAGCATGCCGACCGAGCTCGCGGTCTGGCCGAGCGCACTGGCCCGGGGCAGGTCGTTCCTGCGCACCATGGCCGGTACCAGCGCCGCGAGGGTCGGTTGGGTCTGCGCGTACCCGCAGGCGAGCACCGTGGTCAGGGCGATCAGGATGATCGCGTTCGACGCGTACACCATGGCCAGGCAGACCGCCGCCTGGGCGAGGCCGGCGACGACCAGCAGCAGCCGGCTGTCCACCCGGTCGGCGAGCCGGCCGGTCCACCGCACCAGCACCACCGGCGGAACCGCGGCGGCGAGCAGCAGCGCGGCGACCGCATAGCTGCCCGCGCCCCGCTGCTGGAGCGTCAGCAGCAGGGCCGTGGCGGCGAGGAAGTCGCCGCAGACGGAGATGGCCCGGGCGACGGTGGCGATGCCGACGTCGGACCAGCGCGACTCAGATGCGAAGGACATACTTCGAAGTATCTGCTTCACATCTTCATGATCACAATCCTCAGGGCTTGTCTGTCGGAAATGTGCGGAACACCGCCGAGACGGAGCGGGTACCGGGTGGCGGATCGGAGCGATCACGCTTGAGGTACGGCGTGAGCAGGTCATACACCGAGGCGGTGAGCTCCCGGAGTTCGTCGGCGGTGACGGTCAGGACCGTCTCGCGGAACGCCGCCAGGTCGTACCACTCCGCCGGCTCGTCCCCGCGGCGGGCGAGATACTGCCTGGTCCGGGCCGCCTCCCAGGCCATGAACGTCTCGACCAGCTCATCCTCGGCCGCCCTGACCTCCGGCGCCGCGTCCCGATCCGCCATGACCGTGTACCCACGCGCCACCGTGCTGCGCCAGACCCGCTCGCGGGCGTCCCCCCGGCCCGGCGCCTCCTCGATCAGCCCGGCCCTGGCCAGCGCGCGCAGGTGATAGCTGGTGGCGCTGGGCGACAACCCGACCAGTTCGGCGCACTCGGTCGCGGTCGCCGGGCCATCAGCACCGAGGTGCTCCAGGATCGTCATCCGGGCCGGATGGGACATCGCCCGCATGACGCTGGCCTCGTTGATCAACCGGGGCGACTCCTCGGCCGCGCTCGCCTCGGCCGGGCTCGGGGCTGGAGCGTCCGGCGTCGGCTCGGCCGGGCTCGGGGTCGGCGTCGGCTCGGCCGTCGGATTCGTCGCCATGCGGTCAAGATAACCGGATGCCGGCCGGGTCGGCCCGGAGCGGCACCGGCACCCCGAACCCGGGATTTCGGCACACTGCCGAACGCCGTCAGGCAACCTTGAGTTGTTCGTCGCCGAAGTCTGCGATCAACTTGAGCGTGCCACCCAGGGCAGCGATATAGCGACCGAGCACGTCCTGCGTAGAGACGGCGCCGCCTTCGATCTGCGACACCCGCGCCACGGAGACATCCATCCGGGAGGCGACCTGTTCCTGCGTCATCCCGCGCCGCTTGCGCAGATCGGCCAGCCGCCAGCCACGGGCCTGGTCGAGCATCTCATCCACAGCAGTGTCGAATGCTTCCTGGCCGCCAGCGGTCTCGACAGCCCGCCGCAGATTCTCGGTGTCGCGCCACCGCTTAACGTCGCTCATCGCCCAGCCCCCTCTCCCGTTCCTTCAAGCATGTGGTGTAGAGATGTTCCGCCTCGGGGATCGCCTCCCGGTACCACCGACTGCGCCGCCCTCACTCGGTCAATGAACTATTAACGAGCGACGGCTGCGAGCAACGGCCCGTCCGAATTCGGTGGAGCGGCGACCGACCAGCGCGTATCGTGGTGAGCCGCTTGACGGCCGCGGTGAACAGCACCGCAGCGGACGTCGTCGCGCCGGGTGCCGGCCACCCGCCCCGGATACGCGAGCGAGCAGCCGAATCCTGCGAGGAAGCCAGCATGCCCGCATCCGATCT
>DASXOA010000078.1:0-67739 GCA_036494675.1 Rugosimonospora sp. | reverse complement strand
CAGCACACCCAGACCCGGGACCCCGAGGTACGAGGCCCGGTCACCAACGCCTTCCGAGGGGCAGGCTCTGACCCACACCCAGGTGTGGGTGAAACCGACCCCAACGACGGAGGAACCCGACCACCCGCCCGCAGGGGTGCGATGGCAGGGACGCCCGAGAAGGGCGCTGTCAGACGAGTCACCAGAACCCGACTTCGAGACAGACCGTAAGGTGCGCCTGAGCGACGTACGTCACCGGGAGGGGGTGCGACCAGGGTGGGGGAGCGCGCCGGTGCGCCGTTCTCCGGGTCGCGCCGCGCTCTTCTCGCCGCGGTGCCGGCCGCCGCGGCCGGGTGGCTCTGCGCCTGCTCCGTCGGGCCGGACTTCCCGTCGGGCCCGCTACGGATCGCCTCGGGCGGTGAGGGCGGGGTGTACTACGCGTACGCCCACGGCATCGCCAACGTGGTACACGCCGCACTGCCCCGCCTGCGTCCGGTGGTGCTGGCGACCGCGGCCAGCGTGGAGAATCTCAGGCTCGTCTCCGCCGACGTGTCGGCCGTGGGTTTCGCGACGGCCGACGTCGCCGCGGACGCCTACCGCGGCGCGGCACCGTTCGCCGCGTCGCTGCCCGTGCTGGCGCTCGCCCGCATCTACGAGAACTACCTGCACCTGGCGGTGCGCCGGGACCTGGCCATGGCCGGGTTGGCACAGTTGCGCGGCCGCCGGGTGTCGATCGGCCCGGTGGGTTCGGCGACCGAGGTGGTCGCGACGAGGGTGCTCTCGCTGGCCGGCATGGATCCCGCCCGGGACCTGCGCGCCGACGGGCTCGATCCGGACGCGGCCGCGCAGGCCGTGGCCACCGGGACGCTGGACGCGATGTTCTTCTCGGGCGGCGTACCGACGGCGGCGATCGTGGGGCTCTGTGCCCGCGTACCGATCAGCCTGGTGGACCTCAGCGGGTACCTGCCGTCGCTGCGCCAGCGCTACGGCGAGGTGTACTTCGAGCGGACCATCCCCGCCTCCGCGTACGGGCTGGGCACGCCCACGGCGACCATCGGCGTGCCCAACTTCCTGGTCGTCGACCGGTCGTTGAACGAGCGGCTGGCGTACGGGTTGGTCAAGGCGCTGTTCGAGCACCGGGATCTGCTCGCGGCGGCCCATCCGGAGGGCCAGCGGCTGGACCGGGGCGCCGCGATCGCGACGGATCCCCTGCCGCTGCACCCGGGTGCGGTGCGCTACTACCGGGAAACCAAGAACTGACCGGGAGCGGAGCCGGGTGGCGTGGCGGCCGGGAAGCGCAGCCGCGCCCGCAACCCGGTGGGCTGCGCCGCGAGCAGATCGAGCCGCCCACCCGACGCCTCGACCAGGACGGTGGCGATGGGCAGTCCGAGCCCGCTGCCGTCGACGTTCTGGACGTGGGCGGCGCGCCAGAACCGTTCGGTCGCCCGGGCGCAGTCGTCCTCGTCGAGACCCGGGCCGTCGTCGGTGACGCTGATCTCGATGGCGTCCGGCTCGGTCGCGACGTCCACGACCACGGTCGCGTGGCGCCCGGCGAACTTCAGCGCGTTGTCGATGAGGGCGTCCAGCGCCTGGCCGACCGCCGTGGTCACGGCCCGGGCCCGGGCGTGGGACACGCCGGTACGCCGCAGGGTGATGCCCCGCTCGATGGCCAGCGGCTGCCAGCCGGCCACGCGTTCGTCGGCGGTGGCCGCGGCGTCGACCGTCTCGAAGCTGTACCGGCCGCGTTCGGCCCGGGCCAGCGCGAGCAGGCCGTCCAGGATGCGCCGCAGGCGCTCGGTCTCCTCCAGCGCCAGCCGGTGCTCGTCGAGACCGGTGGGCTCGGCGAGGAACGCACCCAACTCCTCCACCCGCAGCCGCAGCGCGGTCAGCGGGTTGCGTAGCTGGTGGCCGGCCTGGGCGACGAAGGCACGCTGGCGGGCCAGCGCGTCGGCGAGGTCGTCGGCCATGGCGTTGAAGGAGTGGACGAGCCGGCGCAGTTCGGGAGGCCCGATGGCGGTGGGCACCCGGGTGTCGAGCGCGCCGTCGCTGATCCGGTGGGCGGCGTCGTCGAGCCGGGCCACCGGGCGCAGCAACCACCGGGCCAGCGCGAGGGCGACGAGGGAGAACAGGGCGTACGCGGCCAGCCCGCCGCCGGCCATCGCCAGCCAGCCGCGAAGGACATCGGAGCGCACCCGGCCGGTGGGGGACAGGGTGATCACCGCCCCGGTGACCTCTCCGCCGGTGCTGACCGGTACCGCGACGGTCAGCGGGCCGTGCTGCCACGGCCAGACCGTCCGGCCGGCACCGATCCGTTCGCCGGCCAGCGCCTGGGCGATGGGGTAACGCATCGCGGCGGTGGTGAAGTCGGCGCGCTCGCCGGTCGTGACGACGAGGTTGGCGTCCCGGTCGACGACCGCCGCTTCGATGCCGTACAGCTCGTAGTACCGCCGCAGGTCCGCGGTCAGGGTGACGAGTTCGCCGGTACGTAGCGCCGGGTCGGCGAGCGAGGCGAACCGGGTCGCGTCGATGTCGCGGTCCAGCACGGTCTGCTCGGTGCGCCGGGCGGCGAGGTTGATGCCCAGTGGCAACTCCAGGCACAGCAGTACGAGGGTGAGCAGGGCGAGGTACGTGAGGACCAGGCGGTTGCGCATCCCGCCCCCGCTACCGGTCCGCGGATGGCCGCGTCTCGGCCGACGGTGCACGCAGCCGGTACCCGACCCCGCGGACGGTCTGGACCAGGCCCGGGTCGCCCAGCTTGCTGCGTAGCGCGGCGACGTGCACCTCGACGGTGTGCGGGTTGCCCGTCCAGGTGGTCTGCCACACCTCGGCGAGCAGGTGGTCCCGGGTCACCACGGCCCCGCCATGCCGGGCCAGCACCGCCAGGATGTCGTACTCCTTGCGGGTCAACACGATCTCGGTGTCGCCGGCCGTCACCCGGTGGGCGTCGAGGTCGACGCGGATCGGGCCGGCGTGCACGATTCCCCGCTGTGGCACGGTCCGCGCGGCGCGGCGCATCACCGCCTCGATGCGTGCCTGGAGTTCGGCCATGCCGAACGGCTTGACGATGTAGTCGTCCGCGCCGACGCGCAACCCCGCGACCCGGTCGCGTTCGTCGGACCGTGCGGTGACCGCGATGATGGCCACGTCGCCGCGGCGGCGCAGCTCGCGGCAGACCTCCATGCCGTCGCGGTCGGGCAGCCCGAGGTCGAGCAGGACGAGGTCGACTCCGGGTGCGGCCAGCGCCTCCGCGGCGTTGTACGCGTGCAGCAGGTCGTAGCCGCGACGGCGCAGGGCGGTGTGCAGTGCGCCGGCCACCCGGATGTCGTCCTCGACCAGCAGCACCCGCATAGCGGCAGCATAGGCGCGCGCTGTGGCCGGCATCAGGGGCGTAACCGCAAGAATCACGCAAGTCTGCGGCGGCCGGTCGGCTGCCGTCCACGGTCACGCCGGCCGCCCGGAGGGGGTGGCCGGCGGCCGCCGACCGGAGTGGCGGACGGCCGCTCAGATGCCGAGGTAGGCGGCGCGCACCCGGGCGTTGCCGACCAGTTCGGCGGCCGGACCCTCCAGCGCGATCGCGCCGTTCTCCAGCACGTACCCGCGGGCCGCCAGCTCCAGGGCGGCACCGGCGTCCTGCTCGACCAGCAGGATCCCGGTGCCCGTGGCGGCGATGGTGCGCAGGCGCGCCATGATCTCGTCGACGAGTACCGGCGCCAGGCCGAGAGAGAGCTCATCGATGAGCAGGAACCGCGGCTGGCTCATCAGTGCCCTCGCGATCGCGCACATCTGCTGCTCGCCACCGGACAGGGAGCCGGCGACCTGGCGGAGGCGGTCGGCCAGCCGGGGGAACAGGGCCAGTACCGGTTCCAGGTCGCGGTTGCGGTTCTGCCATCCGCCCAGCCGCAGGTTGTCCCGTACGGTCAGGCCGGGGAACAGGCGCCGCCCCTCGGGTACGTGTGCCACCCCGGCCCGGGCGATCTGCTCGATCGAGGCACCGTCGAGGCTGCGGTCGTCGATGCGTACGCTGCCCTGGCTCGCCCGTACCATGCCCGAGGCCACGCGCAGCAGCGTCGACTTGCCGGCGCCGTTGGGACCGACCAGCGCCACGATCTCGCCGTGCGCCACGGTGACGGTGACGCCGTGCAGCACCAGGACCCGGCCGTAGCCCGCGCTGATGCCGTCGAGGGTGAAGGTTCTACGGTCGCCAGCGGCGCCGAGGGACGAGGCGTCGCGGTCAGGCGGCCGCTTCCGGTGGATCACGTCGGCTCCCCCTCGGATTCGGCGGTGCTCGACCGCTTGGCGAACCGGGTGCCGAGGTACACGGCGATGACCCGTTCGTCGGACAGCACCGCGGCGGGCTCGCCCGTGGTCAGCACCTCGCCCTGGTGCAGGACGAGAACCCGGTCGCAGACCGCGGAGATGGCACTCATGACGTGCTCGACCATGAGCAGCGCCAGGCCGTCGCGGCGCAGTGAGTCGATCAGCTCCAGCGCCGGGGAGATCTCGCCGGGGCGCAGCCCGGCGAGGACCTCGTCCAGCAACAGCACCCGGGGACGCAGGCCGAGCGCCTTGGCAAGCTCCAGCCGTCGCGCGTCGGCCACCGACAGTTCGGCGGGGGCGAGGTGCGCCTTGCCGGCCAGTCCCACCCGTTCCAGGGTCTCCAGCGCGTCGCGGCGCACGGCGGCCAGGCCGCGCCGGCCGGCGCCGAGCCGCAGCGCCCCGAGATGCAGAGTCCCGGACTCCGGCGCACCCGGGGACCGCGCGCCGTAGAGCCCGGCGACGACCACGTTGTCGGCCACTGTCATGCCCCGGAACGGTTTGACGATCTGGAACGTGCGGGCCACCCCGGCCTGGGCGATGTGCCACGGCCGGGCACCGGTCACGTCCCGCCCGTCGAGCAGCACCGTGCCGGCGTGCGGCCGCAGGTGCCCGGTCAGCAGGTTGATGAGGGTGGACTTGCCGGCGCCGTTGGGGCCGATGACGCCGAGGATCTGTCCGGAGTACAGGTCGAGGTCGACCGCGTGGGTGGCGTGCAGGCCGCCGAAGCGCCGGGACAGCCCGCGGGCCTGGAGGACGGGCGCGGTCACAGCCGGTACCTCCGGAGGTTGGCCAGCGGCGAGAACCGGCGGGTGCGTACCGCGTCGTGCACGTAGGTGGTGAAGCCCTGCGGCAGCAGGATGACCGCCGCGATGATGAGCCCGCCGAGCAGGAAGGTGTGCACCATCGGGTAGTTCTGCCGCAGCCACTCGGAGGCGAAGGCGACGGCGACCGCGCCGATGACCGGACCGATGACGGTACCGGCGCCGCCCAGCACCACCATGACCACCATCAGCACCGTGATGTCCACGTCGAACAGCCGCTCCGGGTAGATGGTGACCTGCTGGAAGGCATAGGCCGCGCCGACCGCCCCCGTCAACGCGGCGGAAACGGCCAGTGTCATCGTCTTGACCACGGTGGTGTTGATGCCCATCGCCGCCGCGGCGTCCTCGTCCTGGTTGATCGCGCGCAGGGCGTACCCGGCCCGGGAGGTGGACACCAGCAGCCCGACGCCGACCAGGATCCCGGCCAGTACCAGGAACAGGATGTAGAAGCCGTCGTTGCCCAACCAGCGGGTGGGCGCACCGGCGTCGACCGTGGGTACGGTGATGCCGGCGCCGCCCCCGGTCAGCCCCGGTACGTTCGTGACGACCTCCCGCAGCCCCTCGGCAACCCCGAGCATCGCCACGGCGAAGTAGTGGCCGCGCAGCCGCAGCAGCGGTGCGCCGATCAGCGCCGCGAACGCGCCGACCAGCAGCGCCGAGGCCGGCAGCGCCAGCCAGAACGACAGGTGCACGTGCGTCATCAGCACCGCCGTGCTGTACCCGCCGAGGCCGAAGAATCCGACCTGGCCGAAGCACGCGTACCCGGCGTAGCCGCCGATGAGGTTCCAGGCCACGGCCAGCGACACGAACATCAGGATGGTGCTGGCGGTGCGTTCCTGCCCGGTGTACAGCTGCGTCTGCAGGCCGAATCCGGCGAGCACCCCGGCGATCAGGAGCAGCCACGGCGCCACCCGCCGCCACCGGGGCGGCAGCAGCCCCGGTGACGGCCCGGCCGGCCGCGCCGGCGATCCCGTGGCCGGCGCGGCCGTGTCCGCTGCGGGCACCCCGGTCACACCTCGACCCTGGCCGCGTAGAAGGAGCGTCCGGCCAGCCCCTGCGGCCGTACCGCGAGCACCACCACGAGTACGGCGAATGCCACGGCGTTGACCAGCGTCCCGGGCAGCAGTTGCCCGCCCCACGCCTCGGCCAGGCCGAGCAGCAGACCCCCGTACAGGGCACCCGACATCGTGCCGAGCCCGCCGAGTACCGCGGCGACGAAGCTGAACACCGTGAACCGCCCCGCGTCGGCGGGGGAGAACGTGCCGATCGCTCCCACCGCGGCGCCCGCGACGCCGGCCATCGCGACGGCCAGGCCGAACGTCAGCGCGTAGACGTGCGCGGCCTTGATGCCCATCAGCCGCGCGGCGCCCCGGTCCATCCCGGTGGCCAGGATGGCCAGCCCCACCCGGGTGTGGCGCATCAGGTACCCGAGGGCCAGGGTGAGCCCGACCGCCAGCAGCGCGGCCATCAGCCGGCCCACTGGCAGCCGGACGTCGCCCGGCAGGGCGAGCGATGTGGTGGCGTACGCGGTGGGGATCGAGCGGTAGTTCGCGGTGAACAGCATGATCATTCCGTTGACGATGACCAGTTGGAGTCCGAACGTGAGCAGGAGCGTGATGAAGACCGGCGCGTTGATCACCAGGTTGACCAGGTACCGCTGCACCAGGTATCCGATGGCGAACAGCACCGCCGCCACCACCGGTACGGCCAGGAACGGGTCGATTCCGATCCAGGAGTGCAGCTCGAAGGCCACGTAGGCGCCGGCCACCACGAACGCGCCGTGCGCCAGGTTGACCACGTTCATCACCCCCCAGACGAGCGAGAAGCCCACCGCCACCAGGGCGAAGACCCCGCCCTGGAGCAACCCGTACAGGGTCGCCTGGAGGAATTGGCTCATGACGCCGTCCCGGGCCACGTCATCGCGGCCTCGGAGGAGTCCTTCGGCCACACCGTGACCGGCTTGCCGTTCTGGATCTGGATGACCGCCATGGCCTTGGTGAGGTTCTCGCCGTTCGGGCTGAACTTCAGCGGCCCGAAGAAGCTCTGCTCGTCCAGCCCGGCGATCGCGTCGCGCACCTTGTCCGGATCCGTCGAGCCGGCCTTCTGCACCCCCAGTACCAGTACCAGGCATGCGGCGGTGGCCTCGGCGCCGTGGTACTCGGGGTCCCGGCCGCTGAACTTCGCCTTGAACGTGGCGGCGTAGTCGGGCGCGCTACCGAACCAGCTGTCCGAACCCTTGGTCTTCACCGTCCACTGGGTCGACCCGAGCACCCCGTTGGCGGCCGGTCCCAGCGTCTGCACGAAGTCCGGGGTCGGTGGCGCCACGGTCTCGGCGAACCCGCCGGGCGGCGTGACACCCAGTTCCTTGCTCTGCTTGACGATGGCCACGCCCTCGGCCAGGTGCGCCGAGCCCAGGATGACGTCCGGGTTCTTTCCCTTCAGCTTGGTCAGGGCGGCGGAGACGTCCGAGGTGCCGTTGGGCACGTACTCGGTGTCGACCACCGTGAAGCCGAGCTGCTTGGCCTTGTCGACGCCGCCCTGGGTGGCGGTCTTGGAGAAGCCGTCGTCGGCGGAGACGAACGCCAGCGTCCTGGGCCGGGGGTTGGCCAGGTCGTAGATCGCCTGGACCATGCTCGCCGCGTACTCGGTCGCCGGCGCGAGGACCGCGAACGTGCGCTTGTAGCCCTTGGTGAAGATGCTGTCGTCGGCGCCGGAGCTGTCCACCATGACCTGCCCGTTGCGCTCCACCACCGCCGCGGTCGACGCCGTGGTCGCCGACCCGTACGGCCCGAGGATCAGCCGTACCCCCTTGTCGTTGAACTGGTCCACCAGTTGCCCGGCGGTGTCGGGCGCGGACGTGTCGTCCTGGTACTGGATCTGCAGCGTCAGTTTCTTCCCGCCGACGCTGACCCCGCCCTTGGAGTTCACCACGTCCTGGCAGACCTCGTAGCCCTCCTTGGTCAGCGTCCCCTCACGCGCCAGCGACCCGGTCAGCGACAGGGAGGCGCCGACGGTCAGGGTGCCGGTCTTGCCCGCGGAGTTCGTCGCCTCGCCCTTCGAGCCGCAGCCGGCTGCGACCAACATCAACACTGACGCCACGGCCGCGCTGCGCATCAATCGTGTCTTCACGGTTCATCCCACCGTTCGTTGAGTCATCACCAACTGGCCCACGACCCGGCCCGCGCGCCCCGGCCTCGCCTGGTGGCGCGGTGCGGTGGCCGCAGCGCCGGCGGCCAGGGCACGACAGGCCGTGGATCGCGTGGCCATAACCGTAGGGAGAACCGGATGGCCGGCAAGGATGTGCGGACGTTTCTTGACGAACACTGGAGGTCGGTCGGACCGATTGCGCTGTTGGGCCCGTTCCTTCTTGCGCCGGGCGGCCCCGATCTGTTATCCACGGACTCACGAACCTGAGTATTCAGATTGATCTATTGAATGCGGCCTCCCGGCCGGGCTCATCCGTGTCGAACCTCGTCCCACTGCGCCGGCACACCGGCGCGGTTACCCGTTCGATCCGCTCGATCAGTGGGTTGATGCCCCAAGGAGGTGGCTTGCGTGTACAGGCGCGGCTGGATGATGAGGCGCAGATCCCGATCCGGTGCCGGGTATCTTCTCGCGGCCGTGATGGTGGTGGCCGGCCTGACCGCCGCCGCCCCGGCGGCCCATGCGGATCCCCCCGCGAGTCCGGCGTCCGGTACGGCGTCGCCGGCACTCGGCGAGGGTCACGGGCCGCGGGACAAGGACAACCGCGCCGGTACGGCGGCGCCCGACGCGACACAGCGCGCGATGGCCAGCCGGCTGGGGGCGGTGCCGTGGAACACGCTGGGCACCCCGCGGACGCTCGGCCCGGCTCCGGCGCTGGCGACCGGCCTGGCCGCCGATCCGGACACCGCCGCCCGCCAGTACCTGAGCCAGAACCATGATCTGTTCGGCTTCGACGCGGCGACCGTCGCGACGATGGACACGCTGCTCGTCCAGCCGATCGGCGACGCCTCGGTGGTCCTGCTGCGCCAGCGCTTCGGCGACCTGCCGGCCGGCCACGACGGGTTGGTCTCGATCCTGGTCGCCGGCGGCACGGTGATCCGGGTGACCTCGTCGCTGTCCCGGAACACCAGCGCGCCGGCACCGGCCACGCTGTCCGCCACCGACGCCCTCGGCGCGGCCCTGGCGGATGCCGGTCTGACGAAGGACCAGATCGAGGCGCCGGACGCCCGGGAGGTGGCGGTACCCACGCCGCTTTCCGGCCCCCGCGCGGCGTACATGGTCACCCTGATCTCCAAGGACACCACGGACCCCACGGCGTACACGACCTATGTCGACGCGCGCAGCGGCGCGGTACTGGTACGCGAGGACCTGGTCGACTTCGACTCCGACAACCCGACCTGGGCGGTGTTCCCGGCCACCGCGCCACCGGTGGTCCCCACCGGTACGGACCCGCGGGTGCACTGGTGCCTGCACTGGCAGCCGGGCTGCGTGAAGACCGTCCGCGACCCGGTCAGCGGCCAGGCGTGGGACGTCGACGTGGCCACCGGCGCGCCGACCGGCACCTCGACCGGCAACTCGTCCAACGACGTGGTCCGCTGGGCCGGGGCAAGCTCGGCCGTCAACGCGACGCCGAGCCCGGACCGCGACTACACGTACCCGTTCACCGACCAGTGGCACGCCGCGAAGTGCGACCCGGCCGGGTTCACCTCGGCCCAGCGCAACGACGCCGACGCGGCCGTCACGAACCTGTTCGCGATGCACAACAGCATGCACGACTTCGCGTACCACCTGGGCTTCACCGAGGCGACCTGGAACCTCCAGACGGTCAACCTCAGCGGAGCCGGCAAGGGCGCCGACGCCGAGCAGGGCCGGGCGCAGTCGGCCGCGCTGAGCGGCAGCCGCAACAACGCCAACCAGGGCACGCCGGCCGACGGCCTGTCGCCGACCACCAACATGTTCCTGTGGCAGCCGCAGGCGGGTGCGGCGTACCCGCCGTGCGTCGACGGCGACTACGACATGACGGTGATCGGGCACGAGTACACGCACGCCATCACCAACCGGATGATCGCCGGCCCGGACACCGGCATCACCTCGTTCCAGGGCGGAGCGATGGGCGAGGCCTGGGGCGACCTGACCGCGGTCGAGTACCTCGCCGAGAACGGCCTGCGGGCACCGGGCGCCACCCCGTTCGTGGTCGGCGCGTACGTGACCGGCAACACCACCACCGGCATCCGGGACTACGACGGCAGCCGGAGCCCGCTGAACTACTCGGACGTGGGCTTCGACCTGGTCGGTCCCGAGGTGCACGCCGACGGCGAGATCTGGGTGGCGACGAACCTGCGGGTACGCGACGCGTTCGTCCGGCGGTACGGCGACGGAAACGCGGCCACCCAGCGCCTGTGCGCTCAGGGCACGATTCCGGTGACCGCGTGCCCCGGCAACCGGCGCTGGATCCAGCTCATGTTCGACTCGTTCCTGCTGGAGGCGGACAGCCGGTTCAGCATGCTCGACATGCGGGACAACATGCTCGCCGCCGACCTGGCCCGCTTCCACGGCGCCGACGAGGCCCTGATCTGGAACGCCTTCGCGGCCTCCGGCATGGGCCGCGACGCGGCATCGGGCCCGGACGATGTGGACCCGACGCCGAGCTTCGCCTCTCCGGACGCGAAGAACGTCACGGTCACGCTGTCGCCCAGGGGCGACGCCGCCCATGCGCCGGTACGGCTGTACGTGGGGGACTACGAGGCCCGCGCGGTACCCGTGGCGGACACCGACCCGGCGACGCCGCTGCCGGACACGTTCCAGATCGTGCCGGGGACCGACGTCGACCTGACCGCCACGGCTCCCGGATTCGGGACGCAGCGGTTGCACCAGTCGTTCCACGGCACGGCGCAGGACCTGAGGGTGGACCTGTCCCGCAACCTGGCGTCGAGCGCGTCCGGCGCGACGGTCTCGGGCGACGGCGTCAACCTCGACAAGCTCGTGGACGATACCGAGGCGACCGACTGGGCGTCGCTGGACGGCGTGGCGGGCAGGCAGGTCACCGTGGCGCTGGCCGGCAAGGGGCCGCAACTGGTACGGCGGGTCAACGTCAGCGCGCTGTTGCGCCCGGCGATCACCGGCGACGCGGATCCCGGTACCCAGAACCGGTTCTCCGCGCTGCGCTCGTTCGCGGTCCTCGCCTGCGACGCGACCGTGTCGGACTGCTCCACGGACGCCGCGTACCACCAGGTGTACCGCAGCGCACCGGACGCGTTCCCGGCCGGGGCGTTCCGGCCGACCGCGCCGCAGTTGAACCTGCGCTCCTTCACCATCAAGCCGACCAGGGCGACGCACCTGCGCCTGGAGGTGCTGGCGAGCCAGTGCACCGGCGGTCCGCGCTACGCCGGTGAGCAGGACAACGACCCGGCCGCGACGACCGACTGCACCGCGGGCAGCCCGTTCGCGGCGCAGGTCCGCGTGGCGGAGTTCCAGGCGTTCGCCCGCTGAGCGTTTCGCGGTGATCGAGAAGGACGACACCTCGGGCGCCGCGGTGCCGGTCAGCATCGACGTCGGCGGCCGGAACGCGACGGCGTCGGTCATCCACCTCACCGGCACCGCGCTGGGCAGCGCGGACGGGGTCGCGGTCCAGCACGCGACGGTGGACCGCGCCGGGCGCCTCGACCCGGGCAGGGCCGGCCGAGTCCGGGTTCGTCGCGGCACGGTGGACCTCGACGTGGCGCCGGGCAGTGCGGTGATCGTCACGCTCGGCTGCGGGGTCGGCTGCGGGGCGTGAACGCCCCGGGCCGCACGGCCGACCCCGGCTGGTACGTACTATCGATGCCCCGTCGTATTCGTGGCCCCAGTGCCGGCTCAAGCGGCTCGAATGCCCTGCTTGAGTCGCCTGAGCGACAGTCCGTGATCGATGCCCGCGGCCAGACTTCCGTCCTGTGTCGGCAGTGACGGCAATGGGCGGACTGTCCCTCGGCCTCCTCATCGGAGCGCCGGTGGGATTCACCTACGCCGTCGCCCGGCGCGGCTGGGCGGACCGTGGCAAGGCCAGGACGATGGCCAAGCAGTACGAGCGGGACGCGCGCGCCGCCACCCGCACCACGATGGCCTGGATCGGGGTCGGAGTCGCGCTGGTCGTGGTCGTGTTCGCGTGCATGGTCGGCGCCGTGAACCACCATCACTGATCCCGGCCGGGGCGTCACGGTACCGATCGACAGGGTTACGACCAGGGTCGAGCCGGCGGATCCAGGGGGGTACGGGGGCGTCCCGGCCCCTGCTGGGTGACTAGGGCGTCGCGGATGTCGGTCAGCAGCCGGACCTCCTCGGAGGGCGCCGCGGGCGGGGGCTCCTGGCCACGCCGGCGCCGCTCGGCCAGCTTGTTCATCGGGAACACGACGAGGAAGTACAGCACGGCGGCGGTGAGCACGAAGGTGATCGCGGCGTTGATGAATGAGCCGTAGTCGAACCTCGCGCCGTCAATGGTCTTCTGCGCACCCTGGTGTCCCGTGGTGCTGCCGCCGACCAACTGGATCAGAGGCTTGAGGAAGGAGTCGGTGAACTGGGTCACCAGCCCGGTGAACGCGGCACCGATGACGATGCCGACCGCCAGGTCGACGACATTGCCGCGCATGATGAAGTCTTTGAATCCCCTGAGCATCGGCCCACCCTATGGGTCGGTGCGCGGCCGGACAACCCGGGCACGCACCCGCGGCCCGCCGGCGCGGGGCTACCTGCGTCACAGCGTCCGCCGTCCGGGTCCGCACCGGGCTAAGATTGTGATCATGACCGGCACCGATCCCCTTGCCGCCGTCCTCTTCGACATGGACGGCACCCTCGTGGACAGCGAGAAGGTGTGGGACGTCGGGCTGACCGAGCTGGCCCAGCGCTACGGCGGGATGCTCTCCGCGCAGGCGCGCGCCCGGATGGTCGGCACCAGCATGATCGAGTCGATGACCATCCTGCATGACGACATCGGGCAGCCGTGGCGCGATCCGCAGGCCAGCACGCAGTGGCTGGAGGCGCGGGTCAAGGAGCTGTTCGTGGACGGGCTGGTGTTCCGCCCCGGCGCCGCTGAGCTGCTGGCCGCTCTGTACAGCGCCGGGACACCGATGGCGCTGGTGACCGCGACCCGGCGACACCTGGTCGACGTGGCGCTGGAGACGATCGGCCGCCGGCACTTCGGGGCCGTCGTGTGCGGCGACGAGGTCGACGAGACCAAGCCGCATCCGCTGCCGTACCTGACCGCCGCGGCACTGCTCGGCGTGGACGTGCGCCAATGCGTGGCGATCGAGGACTCGCCCACCGGGGTGGCCAGCGCCCGGGCGGCCGGCGCCGCGGTGCTGGCCGTGCCGTGTGAGGTCGACCTGTCGACCCTCGACGGAGTGTCGCTGGTGGACAGCCTGGCCGAGGTCGACCTGGCGTTCCTGCGCCGCATGGTCAGCCGCGCGAGCTGACACGACGCGGCCCGGTACACCCCCCGTCGGTGCGTACCGGACCGCGCCTTCCCCCCGCTGTGCGTGAACCGCCGCGCTACTCGTAGGCGATTGCCGCCAGGACATTGACCCGGGCCGCCCGGATCGCCGGCAGGATCGCGGCGACCACCCCGACGATCGCGGCCAGGACCAGGTACAGCCCCATCCGGGCCCAGGGGAACGCCATGACGGTGAAGCCCTGGTCGCGCAGTGCCCGGACCACCGCGGCGCCCAGCCCGCTGCCTACCGCCAGGCCGAGCAGCGCGCCGAACACCGAGATGACCACCGCCTCCACCGTGACCATCCGCATCGCCTGCGCCCGGCGCAGCCCGATCGCCCGCAGCAGGCCGAGTTCCCGGGTCCGCTCCAGCACCGACAGCGCCAGGGTGTTGATGATCCCGAGGACCGCGATGAGGATGGCCAGGGCCAGCAGGATCTGGATCATCGTGAGGATGCTGTTGAACTGCGACGTCTGCTGATCGACGAACTCGGTACGGTCCGCGACGTTGACCTCGGGACTGTCCCGCAGCAGGTCGTTCACGGCCGTCTTGACCGTGGTGGCGTCCGCTCCCGGGGCCAGCTTGATCATCGCCTGCTCCGGCTCGGCCGTCCGGAACCCGGACAGGTCCGCGGCCGACATGACCCAGCCGTCGTACACGTCGCTGTTGGCGTAGATGCCGGCGATCGTGAAGGTACGCACCCCACCCCGGGTGAGCTGCACCGGCACCCGGCTACCCACGTGGACGCCCAGCGAGTCGGCCTGCTTGCGATCCAGGATCAGCTGCCCGGCGCCGAGCGCGTCGATCGTTCCCGAGTCGGCGGTCAGGCCGAACATGTCGTGCAGCGCGGCCGGGGTGTCCAGCGCGTTGATGGACGTGTCCTTGCCGTCGATGCGCGCCTGGTCGCCGTAGAAGCCGGCCACCTGCGCCACCCCAGGGGTCGAGCGCACCTTGTCCAGTACCGACCGGTCGAAGGTGGGCGCGATCGGCGAGTTCTGGCCGCCGGAGATGATCAGATCGACGCTGACCTGGGTGTCGGCGACCTGGTGGATGCTCGCGGTCGCCGAGCTCAGGACGACGTTGACCCCGGTGATCAGGGCGAGCCCGACCATCAGCGCGGCGGCCGTGATGGCGGTCCGGCGGGGGTTGCGGGCGGAGTTGCGCCGACCCAGCTGACCCGGCACCGACCAGGCGAACAGCCGGCCGAGCGCGGACACCACCGGGCGGCTGATCAGCGGCGTGAGCAGGGCGACGCCGACGAACGAGACCAGTACGCCGCCGAGGATCGCCCAGAGCGTCGCGTCGCCGCCGTTGCCGGTCAGCCCGAACGCCAGCACGCCGGCGCCGACCGCGGTGACCACGCCGCCGGTGACGGTGATCCGGGTCAGCGGGCGGTCAGTGGCGGCGGCCTCGCGCAGCGCCGCGATCGGTGCCACCCGGGAGGCCCGCAGGGCGGGGAGCGTCGCCGCGACGAGGGTGATCAGGATGCCGACCGCGAAGGACGCGATCACCGCCGAGGCGGGTACCCCGATCCCGGCCAGGTGCAGGCCGCTCGCACCGACGCTGGCGAACACGTACGCCAGCAGTGCCCCGACCCCGATCCCGGCGCCCAGTCCCAGTACCGAGGCCACGAACCCGATGACCAGCGCCTCCAGCATCACCGAGTTGATGATCTGGCGCCGGCTGGCGCCCAGCGCCCGCATCAGCGCGAGTTCGCGGACGCGCTGCGCCACGATGATGGAGAAGGTGTTCAGGATCAGGAAGATGCCGACGAACAGCGCCACGCCGGCGAAGCCGAGCAGCACGTAGTTGAAGAACGACAGGGCCTTCTGGAAGCCCGCGGACGCGTCCTTGGCCAGCTGCTTGCCCGTCTCGACCTGGTAGTCACCGCCGACGGCCGCCTGGACCCGGTCACGCAGGGCCACGTCGTCCACGCCGGGGCCGGCCCGCACGTCGACGTCGGAGTACGCGCCCGGCGTGCCGAGCATGAGCTGTTGCGCGACCGGTGTGGTGAAGGCCACACTCTGCTCGCCGCCGAGCGAGTCGCGGCCCCCGCTGAAGCCGAAGATGCCGACCAGGGTGAACGTCTTCTTCGGCTGGAGCGTGAGCACGCCGACCTGGTCACCGACCTTGAGGTCGGCCGCCTTGGCCAGCCCGGCGTTGACCACGATCTCGTTGTCGGCCGCCGGCGCCCGGCTCCCCGGCTCCAGTTGCGCGGTCCCGCCGCCGGTCCAGTTCATGCCGAACTGGGGAGCGCCGTACGTGGTGACCACCTTGCCGTCGGGCCCGATCACCCGGGCGCCGTCGACCTGCACCTGACCGGTCGCGGACGCCACCCCGGGTACCCGCCCGATCGTGTCGACCAGCGAGGCGGGCAGGCTCGCCACGCCCTGGTCGTTGCCGACGCCCGTGCCGAGCTTCGACTTCGCGGCCACCTGCACGTCGGTGTGTGCGTACGCGGTCTGGAACAGGCTGGTGAACGAGCGGCCCAGCGTATCGGTGAGCACGAATGCCCCGGCGACGAACATCACGCCGAGCACCACGGCGAGGCCGGACAGGACGAGCCGCAGCTTGCGCGACATCAGGCTCTTGAACGTGGCGCGCAGCATCAGGCGTCCCCGCCCCGGTTGGCGGCCAAGACGTCGATGCGCTTCATGGTCTCCAGGACCGCGTCGGGTGTCGGCTCGCGCAGTTCGGTCACGACCTCGCCGTCGGCGAGGAAGACGACCCGGTCGGCGTACGAGGCGGCGTTCGGGTCGTGGGTGACCATGACGATGGTCTGGTCGAAGTCGCGTACCGAGCGGCGCAGGAAGCCGAGCACCTCGGCGCCGGAGCGGGAGTCCAGGTTCCCGGTGGGCTCGTCGGCGAAGACGACCTCCGGCCGGGACACCAAGGCCCGGGCGCAGGCGACCCGCTGCTGCTGGCCGCCGGAGAGCTGGCTGGGGCGGTGGCTCAGCCGGTCGCGCAGGCCCACCGTGTCGATCACGGTGTCGTACCACGCGCGGTCGGGCCGGCGTCCGGCGATCGACAGCGGCAGCAGGATGTTCTCTTCGGCGCTGAGTGTGGGCAGCAGGTTGAACTGCTGGAAGATGAAGCCCACCTGGTCGCGGCGCAGCCTGGTCAGGCCGGCGTCGGAGAGCCCATTCAGTTGGGTGGCACCGATGAACACCTCGCCGCGGGTCACCGTGTCCAGACCGGCCAGGCAGTGCATCAGCGTGGACTTGCCGGAGCCGGAGGGCCCCATGATGGCGGTGAACTGGCCGCGGCGCAGCTCGACACTGATCGAGCGCAGCGCGACGACCTGAGCCTCGCCGGAGCCGTAGACCTTCCACACGCCGGCGGCGCGGGCGGCGACCCCCGTCGTCGATGCCGTCGTGGTTGCCGGCGTCATTGTCACCGAATCCTCCCGAGGTTTCTGGACCGGCCGGGCGATTACCCGGCCGGCACAATCCATCCTCGGGGCACGATCGGCGGCCAACCTCCGTCCACGGGTGTAACCGGGGCGGATTTCCAGGTGGGGGTCAGCCCCCACCCGGCGTCAGGGTTGTCCCCGAGCCGGCGTGACCGCGTCGCTGCCCGGCCGCACCAGCCCGCACTCGTAGGCCAGCACCACGGCCTGGACGCGGTCGCGCAGGCCGAGCTTGCCCAGCACGTGCGCGACGTGCGTCTTGACCGTGGTCTCGCTGACCGACAGCCGTGCGGCGATCTCGGTGTTGGTCCGCCCGCGCGCGACCTCGACGAGCACCTCCCGCTCCCGGTCGGTCAGTGCGGTGAGGCTCGCCGGCACCCGCGGGGACGGGTCGGGCAGCGACGCCCCGAAGCGGTCCAGCAGGCGGCCCAGCACCGGCGGCGCGAGCACCGCGTCGCCGGCCGCGACGGCGTGGATGGCGGCGACCAGATCTTCGGTGGCGACGTCCTTGGCCAGGAAGCCGCGGGCTCCGGCGCGCAACGCGCCGACCACGTGGTCGTCGAGGTCGAAGCTGGTCAGGATGAGCACCCGGACGGGCAGCGCGGCGGCGACGATCGCGCGGGTGGCCGCGATGCCGTCCAGGCGCGGCATCCTGACGTCCATCAGGACCACGTCGGGCAGCAGCCGCCGGGCCAACTCGACCGCGGCGAGCCCGTCACCCGCCTCGCCGACCACGTGCAGGTCGCCGTGGACGCTCAGGACGGTACGCAGTCCGGTGCGCTGCAGCGGTTGGTCGTCGGCGATCAGAAGTCGCACCGGCCGGCGGGTCGCCACGGGTCACTCGTCCATCGGGTCCGGCGCCTCCGCGGGCGCGGCCGCGACGAGCTCCGGGAACGGCGGCGGGGTGCCGCCGAACGCCGGACAGAGAGCCTGGTGCGCGCACCAGCCGCACAGCCGGCTCGGCTTGGGCCGGAAGTCGCGATCGGCGGTGGCACGATCGATCGCCTTCCACAGCGCGATCAGCGTGCGCTCGAACCGATCCAGCTCGTCGACCTCGGGCGTGTAGTCGCACACCTCGGCGTCCTTGAGATAGAGCAGGCGCAGCACCCTCGGCACGACGCCGCGGGTGCGCCACAGCACGAGCGCGTAGAACTTGAGCTGGAACAGCGCGCGCGCCTCGAACGCCTCGCGCGGCGCGCCACCGGTCTTGTAGTCGACCACCCGCAGGTCGCCGGCCGGGGAGATGTCGAGCCGGTCGATGTACCCCCGCAGCAGCAGCCGGCCGTCGTCGACCTCGACGCTGACCAGGCACTCCCGCTCGGCAGGCGACAACCGGCGCGGATCTTCGACGGCGAAGTACCCCCCGAGCAGGTCCCTGGCCGCGTCCAGAAACTCGTCCGAGGTCATGGCCACGGTCCGGGGCCCGGCGGTCCGGGGGTCGGGCGCCGCGGCCGCGGGCACGGCAGCTTCCGGCGCGGCGGCTCCGGACGCGGCGGCTCCGGGCATGGTTGGCTCGCCGCCCTCCGAAGGCCCGCCGGAGGCGGAGGCGGCCGCCGGAGGGGTCGCGATGAACACCTCCAGCAGGTCGGCCTGCTCCTCGACCATCCGCCGCCACTGCGGCTCGACCAGCTCGACGGCCCGCTGCGGGGTGCGCTGCCCGGCCGGCAGATCGAACAGCCGCTCCAGCACCGAGTGCACCAGGGTGCCCCGCAACTGGTCCGGCGTCGGGCGTTCGGGAAGCCGGTCGATCGACCGGAACCGGTACAGCAGGGGACACGTCTTGAAGTCGGCCGCCCGGGAGGGGGACAGCGAGGGCCGGCGGGGCTGTGGCGCCTCCGGGATCCCGTCAGGTGGTGGGGTGCCGTCGGGTGGTGCGGTCAATGCCTGGCCCGGATCCGTCGTCGCCGCCTGCACCGTCATGGCACACAGGCTAGGGCAGGAGTACGACGAAATCGGGGCGGCCCCGCGGCCACCGCGTGCCGCGGCTGAGTGCGTGTCGCGGTGAGTCCGTAGCATCGACACGATGGAGGACCGAGTCGTGCCACCCCCGGCCGGAAACACCCCCGCCGGTCCGCCGCCGCCGCGGACCGCCGGCATGCCGCTGGGGCGGGTGGCCGGCGTGCCCGTGTTCCTGACCGCCTCCTGGTTCGTGCTGGCCGTCCTGGTCACGGTCACGTACGGCGGCTTCGTGGCGGCGCGCCGGCCGGAGCTGCCCGGCGCGCTGGCCTATCTCATCGGCTTCGGCCTGGTGGTCTGCCTGCTGATCTCGGTCCTGCTGCACGAGCTGGGGCACGCGCTGACCGCCCGGCGCTACGGCATCGGCGTGCGCGGCATCACCCTGGAGATGCTCGGCGGGTACACCGAGATGGACCGGGACTCGCCGCGCCCCGGCATCGAGGCGATCGTCTCGCTGGTCGGGCCGGCCGTGTCGTTCGCGCTCGGCCTGCTCGCGGCCCTGGCGACCGCGGTGCTTCCCGACGGCACCGTACTGCACGAGCTGGCCTTCCAGCTGGCGTTCAGCAACCTGGTCGTGGCCGTCTTCAACGTGCTGCCCGGGCTGCCCCTGGACGGCGGTCGCGCGCTGCGGGCCGGGGTCTGGGCGGTCAGCCACGACCGGCACCTGGGCGACCGGGTGGCCGGCTGGACCGGCCGGGTGGTCGCGGTGGCCAGCCTGATCGCCGCCGTGGCGCTCTACCTCAGCCACATCCTGCTCTGGCTGGGCCTGATCATCACGGTGCTGGTCGCGTGGACGCTGTGGAGCGGGGCCACCCAGTCGATCCGGTTCGGTCGCATCGGGGTACGGCTGCCGATGGTCAACGCCGGCCGGCTGGCCCGCCCGCTGTTCGCGGTGCTCACCGGCACCCCGCTGGCCGAGGCGCTGCGCCGCTACGGAGAGGCCCCGCCGCCCCCGCCGGCGCCGGGGTACCCTCCGCTGCCGTCCCCGCCGCCGGTGTCCCAGACGTCCGCATCCCAGGCACCGGCCTCCGGACAACGGGCGTCCGCGCCGCCGGCGTACCCGGATCCCGCCGCGCCGTTCCCGCCGCAGGCCCCGGTACTGGTCGTGGTGAACTCGGCCGGCCAGCTGCTCGGCGTGGTCAACGACGCCGCGGTCGCGGCGGTGCCGCAGGACCGGCGCGCCTGGGTCGCGGTCGACACCGTCGCCGCCGGGCTGGACCGCGCCCGGGTGCTGCCTGCCGGACTGGGCGGGATGGACCTGGTCGAGGCCGTTCAGGCCAACCCGGCGAGCGAGTACGTGGTGACCTTGGGCGAGGATGTGGTCGGCGTCCTGCGGGTCGCCGATCTCATGCGCGTACTCGAACCCAGGGGGCAGTCCCGTTGACCGCAGCGACCACCGTCACGGCCCGGCGCGGGCCGTTCCAGCCCGGCGACCGGGTTCAGCTGACCGATCCGAAGGGCCGGCTGCACACGCTGGTACTGGAGCCCGGCCGGGTCTTCCACACGCACCGGGGCGGGTTGGCCCATGACGACCTCATCGGTGCGCCGGAGGGCAGCGTGGTCAGCTCCAGCGGCGGTACGGCCTACCTCGCGCTGCGCCCCCTGCTGGCCGACTACGTGCTGTCCATGCCGCGCGGTGCCCAGGTCATCTACCCGAAGGACGCGGCGCAGATCGTCGCGATGGGCGACGTCTTTCCCGGCGCCCGGGTGCTGGAGGCCGGCGCCGGTTCCGGCGCGCTGACCTGCTCGTTGCTGCGCGCGGTCGGGGCGCAGGGGGAGGTGTTCTCCTACGAGCTGCGGCCGGACTTCGCGGCGATCGCGGAGCGCAACGTGGCCGAGTTCTTCGGGGCGCGTCCGGAGAACTGGACCCTGCGTACCGGCGACGTCGCCGATTGCCAGGACGCCGGGTTCGACCGGATCATTCTTGACATGCTCGCCCCGTGGGAGATGCTGGACCTGGTCTCCAGGGCGCTGGTACCGGGTGGGGTCTTCATCGGTTATGTCGCTACCACGCCCCAGTTGTCCGAATTGGTGGAGGCGCTCCGGGAACGGGGTGGCTTCACCGAGCCGCGGGCCTGGGAGTCGCTGATCCGCGACTGGCACGCGGAGGGCCTGGCGGTCCGCCCCGACCACCGGATGATCGCCCACACCGCGTTCCTGGTCAGCGCGCGCCGGCTGGCGCCCGGTGTGGTGGCCCCGCCGCGCCGCCGCAAGCCGAGCAAGGGTGCCGAGGCGTACGCGCTGCGCAGGGCCGCGACCCAGACGCCCGCGGACGCCGCGGACGAGGCGCCGAGCCTTCCGCAGGTCGCCGGTGAGGCGCCGAGCCTCCCGCAGGTCGCCGGTGAGGCGCCGCCGAACCTCCCGCAGGACGCGACGTGACCGGCCGCGTCCGGATCCCCCTGCCGGGACGTGCCCGGATCCCCCTACCCGGCCGCCCGGGTACGCCCGAGAGCGAGGCCGCCGCATGACCTCCGGTCCCGTGTTCAACGATCTGCCCGCCGTCTTCCCCGACTGGTCGCCCTATCCCGACCTGGAGTCCGCGGCCCGGGCCTACCTCCGCGATCCGGAGGTGGCCCTGGAGGCGCTGGGCGGGGTGCTGCGCGGCGCGACCGTCCTCGGCTTCACCCTCGAACGGTTCGTCAACGAGGTCAACGGGGTCTGGCAGGAGGTCGTGGTCTGCGACGGCACCCGGCTGGTGCTGTGGCACGGCGAGGACGTGCCGCCCAGCGAGGGCCCGCCGGGCTCGATGACGTCCTCGCTGCGGGTGGTACCGCTGTCCGCGGTCACCGAGGTGGGCTGCCGGCGGCGGCTGACCCGTGGTGGCGCCGGCCCGGTCCGGGTGGACAGCGTCGACGTGTACCTGCTGCTCAGCTCGCTGGACGAGGCCGGCCTCGGCACGGTCTCCAGCGAGGAGGCCAGCACCCTGATCCGGCACGACGCGCTGCGCTTCGGCAAGACCCTCGACGATGGGGGAGCCGGGCAGATCGCGCGCCTGGAGGAGTTCGCCCGCCTGGTGGCGTCCCTCGTCGGTCGTCCGATTTAGCCGTGAACGGGGCCTGCCTGCCCGTACGCGGCCTTAGTCCTCGGCGTCCGGGCCGGCGACCTCGCGGCCGTCCGAGGTACGCACCACGTGGATGCAGTCTCCGGGGCACTCGGTGGCCGCGTCGAGCACCTCCAGCCGGAGGTTCCAGGGCACGTCAACCCGGCTTCCGGCAGACGTCCGCAGGGTGCCGCTGCCATCCTTGACGTAGGCCAGCCCGTCCACGTCGAATTCGAAGACCTCCGGCGCATACTGCACACACAGGCCGTCCCCCGTGCACAGATCCTGGTCGACCCATACGCCTAACCGATCGGTATCGACCGACACGCCGAACCTCCCGCAAAATGCCGCGAACGTCACCCTGAAGGTACCCGGAACAATAAGAGTCTGTGACGGCCCAGCCGGTAGGGGCGAACAGAGGCGATCAGCGGTTAGTGTTAGACCACAACGTTCGAGCCCCCGGGGAGGTGGGACGTGGCACGTAGTGACGACGCGGAGACCCGCGCCGCCCGTTGGGAGAAGGAGGCCCACGATCTCTCGACCCAGGTCGCGTTCCTGCAGGAGGAACTCGCTCTGGTGCGGCGCAAGCTGACCGAGAGCCCGAGGCATGTGCGCCAGTTGGAGGAGCGGCTCGCCGCGACTCAGGCACAGCTGGCCCGGCTGACCGAGAACAACGAGCGGCTGGTGGCCACGCTCAAGGAGGCGCGTGCCCAGATCGTGACCCTCAAGGAGGAGATTGACCGGCTCGCCCAGCCGCCCAGCGGCTACGGCGTGTTCCTCGGGAGGCACGAGGACGGCACGGTGGACGTGTTCACCGGCGGTCGCAAGCTGCGGGTGGCGGTTTCGCCGGCGCTGCAGGCGGAAGATCTGCGCCGAGGCCAGGAAGTCCTGCTCAACGACGCACTGAACATCGTCGACGCGTTCGGATTCGAGCGCGCCGGCGAGGTGGTCATGCTCAAGGAAGTCCTGGACAGCCTGATCGACGGCAAGCCCGACCGCGCCCTGGTCATCTCGCACGCCGACGAGGAGCGGGTGGTGCACCTGGCGGAGAGCCTCAACGTGGCGGCTCTGCGCTCCGGCGACTCGCTGCTCATCGAGCCGCGTTCCGCCTATGCGTACGAGCGGGTGCCCAAGAGCGAGGTCGAGGAACTGGTCCTGGAGGAGGTGCCGGACGTCGGGTACGAGGACATCGGCGGCCTGCACTCCCAGATCGAGCAGATCCGCGACGCCGTCGAGTTGCCGTTCCTGCACGCCGACCTGTTCCGTGAGCACCAGTTGCGTCCGCCCAAGGGCGTGCTGCTCTACGGTCCGCCCGGCTGCGGCAAGACCCTGATCGCGAAGGCGGTGGCCAACTCGCTGGCCAAGAAGATCGCCGAGCGGCGTGGCGAGGAGAAGCACACCAGCTACTTCCTCAACATCAAGGGGCCCGAACTGCTCAACAAGTACGTGGGCGAGACCGAGCGCCACATCCGGCTGATCTTCCAGCGTGCACGGGAGAAGGCCGGCGAGGGTACCCCGGTGATCGTGTTCTTCGACGAGATGGACTCGGTCTTCCGGACCCGCGGCTCCGGTGTCTCCTCCGACGTGGAGAACACGATCGTTCCCCAGCTGCTCTCCGAGATCGACGGCGTGGAGGGCCTGGAGAACGTCATCGTGATCGGCGCGTCCAACCGGGAGGACATGATCGACCCGGCCATCCTGCGCCCCGGCCGGCTCGACGTGAAAATCAAGATCGAGCGGCCGGACGCCGAGGCTGCCCGGGACATCTTCAGCAAGTACATCCTCTCGGACCTGCCGTTGTCCGTGGACGACGTGGCCGAGCACGGTGGCGACGTCAAGGCGTGCGTGGCCGCGATGATCGAGGCCGCGGTGCTGCGGATGTACTCGGAGACGGAGGAGAACCGGTTCCTGGAGGTCACCTACGCCAACGGTGACAAGGAGGTCCTGTACTTCAAGGACTTCAACTCCGGTGCCATGATCCAGAACATCGTCGACCGGGCGAAGAAGATGGCGATCAAGGAGTTCCTCTCCTCGGCGCGCAAGGGGCTGCGCCTGCAGCACCTGCTCGACGCGTGCGTCGACGAGTTCCGGGAGAACGAGGACCTGCCCAACACCACCAACCCGGACGACTGGGCTCGGATCTCCGGCAAGAAGGGCGAGCGGATCGTGTACATCCGCACGCTGGTCTCCGGAGGCAAGGGCACCGACTCCGGGCGCTCGATCGACACGGTCACCAACACCGGCCAGTACCTGTAACAACCCGATGTAGCAACGCCTCTCAGGAGCGGGACCGCAACGAGCGGTCCCGCTCCTGTCGCGTGTCCGGCGGCCGGCTGCCCGCGGCGGGCCTCCTGCCGCGGGCACGCCACCGGCTCCCCGCGGCAGGAGAGGCGTCCCGCCAAGGGGTGAGGATCGTCGTCCGATCATGTGCGATGGGTCACATCGCGGCCCGCGCCGGTGGTAGGTTACCGCGGCGGATATCGCCGGGCCCTTGAACAGGCGGCCGCCGGGAAGCAACGACGACCGGACGACGGGAGCCCCATGGCGTCATTGTGGGCACGGCTGACCGCCGCGGTACCGGCCTGGGGCTGGCTGCTGCTCGGCACCTGCTACGCGGTGGTGTGCTGGGCCAACATCGTCACCCGTACCCAGTGGATCTCCGATTCCCGGCTCTACCTCGCCTGGTCGTACCGGTACCTGGGCTACTCGCAGACGGAGTCCGCGCACCGTACCCGCGACTTCCTGGCCAACATGGACGGCGTGCGGCCGTGCGACACGCTGTGCTGGCCCGCCGGGTACGAGCACGGGTTCTTCTCCGGCGCGAACGGGGCGGTCGTCGGCGCCCGCCCGCTGTACCCGCTGCTGTCCTCGCCGTTCGTGGGCCTGTTCGGCCCCTACGGCATGCTGGTCGTGCCGGTCGTCAGCTTCGGGGTCGCGGTCGCCCTGGTGGCGCTGCTGGCCCACCGGCTGTGGGGGCGGTACTGGGGGCTGCTGGCGGGGCTGCTGCTGCTGATCCCGGGGACGGTGTCCCGGTTCGGCGTGTACGCGATGACCGAGGCGCTGGCCGTCGCGCTGACCGTGGCGTGCGTGCTGTTCCTGCCGCTCGCCCGGGTCCCGAAGCGCCGCGACCTGCTGTGGTTCGGGGTCACGCTGGTACTCGGGCTGTGCGTGCGGCAGTTCGGGATCGCGCTGACCGCCGGTGTGGTGCTGGCCTGGCTGGTCGTCGCGGCACGGGAGCGCCGCTGGGCCAACGTGTGGTGGCGCTTCGCCCTGGTCGCCGTCGGGGTCACCGCCGCCACCCTGGCCGCCCAGTCGGTGGTGACCCGGATCTGGTTCGGTGGCGCGGCGCTCGACCTCTCCGGCCGGTACCAGCAATTGACCTGCCACGCCCTGCACCACTGCGGGATCGCCAGCCTGCCGTGGGGGATGCGCTACATCGCCCGGGCCGACTACGGCACGCTCCGCGGGGACCTCGCACTGCTGGCGATCGTCGTACTGGCGGTCGTGGCGGTGCTCTGGCGGTGGCGCAGCGAGCTGACCGCCCTGACCGTCGGTGCCGCGCTGGCGACCATCGTGCTCAACCTGCTGGTGGTCTGGCCCTCGTACTACCGGTACTTCGTGCCGATCCAGCCGCTGATCCTGCTCGCCGGGCTGGCCGTGGTCGCCGATTTCGCCGCGCGTCCCCGCCGGTCACCGTCGCGCTCGACGGAAGCCGCGCCGGTGCCGGCCGACCGGGCGCAGCCGGCGGGAATGCCCTGGCCGGCGGGCGTGCCGCGGCCCGGAGCGACGGACCACCCGGTGGGCCCGCCGCGGGCCGGGGTGGCCGGCCGGCCGGCGGTGTCGATGGCCGCGTGGGTGCTGGTCGGCCTCACCTTCCTCGGCGCCGTCCTGGTCGTGTGGCGGCGGGACAAGCCGTCCGGCGGCGTACTGATCGCACTGTCCTTCGTCCTGCTGACGGTGGCCTTCGTGCAACTGGTGGTGATGGTCGCCGACCGGTTCGGGGCCAGCGCCGGTGTCCTGGCGGGGCTGACACTCGCGCTGTCGGGCGCGATGGTCGGTGCGGCCCTGGATTCGTGGCGCCGGGCAGTGGTCCTGGCCGCCGCGACCGTGCTTCTCGCCCTGCTGCCGACCCGCGACGGGCCGGCCGACTGGACGGGGTTGCGCCGGCTGGCGGGGATCGCGGCGGTCATCGCGCTGGCCGGCGCCGTGTCCGTGGAGGGTCTCGCGCTCGCCGCCGGGCCCATCGCCGGCTGGCTCGCCGCCGCCGCGGTACTGCGCCGGCCGGCCAATGCCTGGGCGCCGTCGGCCGCCACCGCCGCCGTGGTGGGTGCGGTCATTCTCGGGGTACGTGGAGCAGCCGGCGACCTGATCTGGCACCCGTGGTCGGTCAACCACCTCGCGTCGGCGGACTTCCGGGCGATCGCGCACGATCGGGTGCTGTACCTTGCCGTGTTCGTCGCGATCGCCGCCCTGGCGGTCCAGTGGCGCAGCGCGTCGACGTGGTACGCCCTGGGTGTCGCGGTGGTGGCCGGCCTCATCCACGCGGGCCGGCCGGGGTTGTCGGCCGCCTGGCTCCTGGCCGTGTACCCGGCACTGTTGCTGGCCGTCGCCGGCCTCCTGGCGCCGAGGATGGCGGCCGGGCGGTCCGAGGTGGCACCCGCCCGGCCGGCGGTCGGAACGGCGCTGCGCGGTGACGGCTGACGGCCAGCGGCGGTGACGATCAGCCGCGGTGACGGCTAACGGCGGCGCTGGGCGGTCAGCTCGGTCCAGAGCACGTCCTGGTCCGCGCCGTCGATCTGGGTCACGTACCGGCGTTCCGGCACCTCGACGAAGCCGAACCGGCGGTGCAGCGCCAGCACCTGCTTGTTCCAGGCCAGCGTCCGGCCACCCATCGCGGTCAGTCCCAGTTCGTCGAACCCGAAGGCGATCGCGGCCTTCTCCAGTTCGAGCCACGCCGGCAGCAGGGTGCCGCGTTCCTGCAGGCCTTCGACGTCGAGGAAGAAGCCCCACTCGGCGGTGCCGGCGTCCGGATCGTGGTCGTTGATGGTGACGACGCCGCACGGGACTCCGCCGTGCTCGAAGATCAGCACCCGGCGACGGGGATCGGCGGAGACATTGGCCCACCACTGGGCATGGCCCTCGGGAGTGATGAAATCGGTCATGATGCTGGCGCCCCGCACCTTGGGATGATTGCGCCACTGCCTGATGGTGTCGACGTCCGCGTCGGTCGCCTCGCGTAGCACCTGGGCCGATCCCTCCTACCCGCCTGAAGACCGGCCAAGGGTACACTCGCGTGCTGTTGCAGTGCCGCCCGCTGGTCCCCGACCCCGAAGAGGATCAATTCATGAGCAATATCGATCGATTGCGTGTGGCGTTCCGTACGGCGCTGGACCTTTCCGAGGACTACGACGTCGATTCGCTGGAATACCGCGGCATCGAAAAGTGGGACTCGCTGGCGCACATGGCGCTGATCGCCGAGATCGAGGACGCCTTCGACGTCATGATCGACACCGACGAGGTGATCGACATGAGTTCGTTCACCAAGGCGGTGGAGATTCTGGGAAAGCATGACGTCGACATCGCCGGATGAGTCGAGGGTCGCCCTGGTCACCGGGTCCTCCCGGGGGATCGGCAGGGCGACCGCTCACCGACTCGCGGCCGACGGCTACGCGCTGGCCCTGCACGGAGTGCAGGACGGCTCCGCCAAGCGCACCGCCGAGGAGCTGATCGACGCCTACGGCACCGAGGTCCGGGTGCTCCACGGCGACGTGGCCGACCCGGCGGACGTCAATGCGATGATGCGCCAGGTCTTCGAATGGCGCCGGCGGCTCGACGCGCTTGTCGTCAACGCCGGCACGCACGAGGCCGGGCTGCTCGGGATGATGCCCGACGCGAGCGTGCAACGGCTCTTCGCGGTCAACGCCGTCGGCGCGGCGAACACCCTGCAGGCCGCGGTCAGGTTGCTGCGTCGCGGCACGTCGCCGGCCGTGGTCCTGGTGTCGTCGGTGATGGGCACCCGGGGCGCGTCCGGGCAGGTGCTCTACGGCGCGGCGAAGGCCGCCGTCGCCGGTCTGGCCCAGGGCGCGGCGAAGGAGTTGGGCCCGGCGGGCATCCGCGTCAACGCGGTGGCCCCGGGCTTCATCAGCACCGACATGCTCGACTCGCTCGACGACGCCGGCCGCGCCGCACGGATCGCGCAGACCTCGCTCGGCCGGCTCGGGCAGCCCGAGGACGTTGCCGACGTGATCGCCTTCCTCCTCTCCGACGCGGCGCGGTTCGTCACCGGTCAGGTCGTCGCGGTCGACGGCGGGCTGGTGATCTGATGTCGCTGCTGCACCCCGGTGCCCGGCTCACCGACGCGGCCACCGGCGCGACGCTGGGCGGGGCCGCGCTGGTCGACGAGGTGGCCGCCGCGGCGGGAGCCTACGCCGAACGGCTGCCGGGCCCGGTGTTCCTGCGGATCCCCGTCGAGACGGCCGCGGTGGTCCGGTACCTGGGCGCATGGCAGGCGCACCGTCCGGTGGCACTGCTGGATCCGGCGTTGAGCGGGCAGATCCTGGCCGACCTCGTCGACCGCTTCGAACCGGCGCTCGTCCTCGGGTTGGACGCCGCGCCGGAGCCGGACGAGGCGCCCAAGGGGTACCGGCGGGTCGCCGACCCGGTGCTGGGACCGTTGTGGCAGCGGGAGTCGCCGTCCGGTACCCGGCCCGATCCGCAGTTGGGGATCCTGCTCGCCACGTCCGGCTCGACCGGCAATCCGAAGCTGGTCCGGCTGTCGCGCTCCGCGATCCTGGCCAACACCGCGTCGATCGTCGAGGCGCTGCGCATCGACGCGACCGAGGTCGCGGTGAGCAGCCTGCCGTTCTTCTACAGCTTCGGCATGTCGGTGCTCAACACCCACCTGTCCAGCGGCGCCACCATGCTGCTGGAGGAGGGCGGCCTGATGCACCGGCCGTTCTGGGACGCGGTCGACACCTACGGCGTCACGTCGTTCTCCGGCGTCCCGTACCAGTACGAGATGCTCCGCCGGCTGCGCTTCGATCCGGCGAAGCACCCGACCCTGCGTACCCTGACCCAGGCCGGTGGCCGGCTGCGCCCGGAACGGGTCGCCGACTTCCAGCAGCGGATGGCCGCCGTGGGCGGCGGGTTGTACGTGATGTACGGCCAGACCGAGGCCGGGCCGCGGCTCACCACGCTGCCGGCCGAGCGGCTCGCCGAGAAGATCGGTTCGGTCGGCCCGGCGGTTCCCGGCGGGCGGCTGTCGGTGCGCCTGGACGACGGCACCGAGACCACGGAGCCCGGGGTCAGCGGCGAGGTGCTCTACCGGGGGCCGAACGTCATGCTGGGGTACGCCGAGACCTCGGCCGACCTCGGCCGCGGCGACGAGCGGGGCGGCCTGCTGGAGACCGGCGACCTGGGCCACCTGGACGAGGACGGGTACCTGTTCCTGAGCGGGCGGCTCAAGCGCTTCGGCAAGGTGTTCGGGGTCCGGCTCAACCTCGACGACATCGAGGCGATGCTGCACGAGCACGGCGCCGTGGCCGCGGTCAACGGCGAGGACAAGATCGTCGTGTGGCTGGAGGGGGCGTCGGCCGACTCGGCGGCGCGCTGCGCGAGCACGCTCGCGGACCGGTTGAACCTGCACCGGACCGGGTTCGACGTGCGCGGCATCGAGTCGCTGCCGCTGCTGGGCAACGGCAAGATCGACTATCGTACGTTGGAGAACCGCGCGTCGGAGAAGACGGGATGACCATCGCGACCGAGAGCGTCTTCACGCTGTCCCAGGCCCAGAAGGAAGAGCGGCTGCTGCCGGAGCTGGTCGAGCTGACCGAACGGCACCGGGCCGGCGGAGCGGCGTACGCCAACATCCTGTCCGCGATCGGGCACGGGCCCGGCCGGTCGTACGGATCGGTGGCCGACCTGCCCTGGCTGCCGGTACGGCTGTTCAAGACGCAGGTACTCAAGAGCGTCCCGGACGAGGACGTCTTCAAGGTGCTCACCTCCAGCGGTACCACCGGCGACGTCAGCCGGATCTACCTGGACCGGCAGGCGGCCGCGACGCAGACCAGGATGCTGTCCCGGACGATCCAGAGTGTGCTCGGCCCGCGCCGGCTGCCGATGCTGGTCGTGGACACCACCTCGGTGATCAAGAACCGCACGTCGTTCAGCGCGCGGGGTGCCGGCGTCCTGGGCATGGTCAACTTCGGTCGGGACCACGTCTGGGCCCTGGACGAGTCCGGTGAGCCCGACCTGGAGGCGGTGCGGGGCTTCCTGGCCAAGCACGGCGACCAGCCTTTCCTGATCTTCGGCTTCACCTTCATGGTGTGGCTGTACCTGTACGAGCTGGCCCGCGATCACGGGCTCGACCTGTCCAACGGCCTCCTCATCCACTCCGGCGGATGGAAGAAGCTGGTCGACCGCTCGGTGGACAACGCCGAGTTCCGCCGGGCCTTCGCGGCCGACACCGGGCTGACCCGGATCCACAACTTCTACGGCATGGTCGAGCAGATCGGGGTCGTCTACCTGGAAGGGCCGGAGGGCGACTCGCTCTACTGCCCCGACTTCGCCGACGTGATCATCCGGGATCCGGAGACCTGGCAGGAACTCCCGCCCGGCCGGCCCGGGCTGGTCGAGGTCGTCAGCACGCTGCCGGAGTCCTACCCCGGGCACGTGCTGCTGACCGAGGACCTGGGCACCGTGCACGGCGTGGACGACGGCGCCTGGCCCGGCAAGCGGTTCAGCATCCTTGGCCGGTTGCCCCGCGCGGAGGCGCGTGGGTGCAGCGACACGTTCAGCGGAGGTGGCGGCGCGTGAGCGTGGCGGTGCGGTTCCCCGCAGGGTCGGACACGACCGTCGAAGGTCTGCTCAAGGAGTTGGGGGAGGAGCCGGCCGGCGGCCGGCTGACGGTCGGCGACGAGCGGATCCGTGAATTCCTCACCGCGTTCTCCCGGCGGTTGCTGCGACCCGACCTGGCCCGCCGGTACCCGGAGTTGGGCTCGCTGGGCTTCTTCCTGCGTCGCGGTGAGATCGCCCGGGCGGTCGAGCGCCTGTACGACGGGGCGGGCGGCAGCCGCCGGGCACCCCGCGGCCTGGTGCTGCACTTCCCGCCGGCGAACGTCGATACCATCTTCGTGTACTCCTGGGCGCTGTCGGCGCTGGCCGGCAACCGCAACATCGTCCGGGTCTCGCCCCGGTCGGCGGGCGCCGCGAGCAGCGTGCTGTCGGCCCTGAACGACGTCCTGGCCGAGTCCGACCCCGTGGTCGCGCAGACCCAGCGCATGATCACGTACGAGCGGGACGACGCGACGACGGCGGCTCTGTCGGCGGCCTGCGACCTGCGCGTCATCTGGGGCGGGGACGAGTCGGTGACCCAGATCCGCCGGCACCCGCTGCCGCCGTTGGCGCGCGACCTGCCGTTCCCCGACCGGTCCTCGTTCGCGGCGGTGTCGGTCGACGGCTGGCGGGCGACCGGGGCCCAGGCCCGCCGTGCCGCGGTCGACGGCTTCGCCAACGACATCTTCTGGTTCGACCAGGCCGCCTGCTCCTCGCCCCGCAACCTGTTCTGGGTCGGGGACGCGGCCGATGTCGCCGAGGTCCGGTCGGAGTTCATGGCGCTGCTCGACGAGGTCGTCGCCGAGCGCGGCTGGGGCGTCGACGCCGCGATGGCGGTGGAGAAGCGGGTGGCCACCTATGGGCTGGCCGCTACCGGTGCGGCCCGCCGGGTCACCTTCGCCGGCAACGCCGTGGCCAGCGTCGACCTGGCCGATCTGGACGCCGTACCGCAACGGTGGCTGGGAGCCGGCACCATCTGCCACCTGACGGTCGGGTCGCTCACCGAACTGGTACCGACGATCCGGCGCAAGGACCAGACCTTCGCCCAGTTCGGCTTCTCCATGGCCGAACTCGACGACTTCGTCACCGCGGTCGCCGGGCGCGGGGTCGACCGCATCGTCCCGTTCGGCTCCGCGCTGACCTTCGCCGGAACCTGGGACGGGTACGACCTGTTGCGCGAGTTCACCCGGATCACGACCATCCAGGCGTGACCCGCGCCCGTCGGACCGGCCGTTCGTGCCGGCCCGACGGCGCGAGGATCAGGCGTTGATCTCGTAGACCGCGCAGTCGCCGGAACGGAACCGCAGCGTCGCGTACTTCGACAGGTCCGGGCTGGGCACGTTCTCCGTGTCGTCGACCCAGAGCCACTTCACATGGTACTTGTCGCGGAGCAGACCGATGGTCTGCGCGGACGGCCTGGCGAACGCGGCATCGTTGTCCGCCAGGATCCGCGGGTCCCAGTACGGCGCGTACACGATGTTCGTGTTCGTCGCCTTGCCCGAGACGTGCGTGTCGTTGGTGAAGCCCCAGCCCTCCAGGAGGAACCGGCGTTCGGAGTACGCCGAGAAGTAGAAGTGCCGGTTGTCGCACGCCGTCGCCGGGTCATCGGGGTACGGCACGCAGTGCGCGTTGGTCGCCACGAGATCGTTGGGCTGGGAATGGTCGCGCAGCCAGCGGCCGGTCTCCATCGTCCCTTCCGTGATGAACGGCGGGATGGCGACCACGTTGTGCCAGCCCGCGGTGGACACGAGCCTGGCGTTGTCCAGCAGGAGGTTGGCGGTGGCGAACAGCCCCATACCGGCGACCAGGCTCAGCACCAGCGTCGGTGCCAGGCCCTGGAGGGTCGACCACCGTCGCCGGACGAGGAACACCGCGGCGGCGAAGACCACGACGGCCAGGACCAGAAGCAGGTACGGCCAGGTGAGCGCCCAGGCGACCTGCCGGTTGCCGCCCACCCGCCGCGCCGTCGGAACGCGTGCCAGGCTGAAGTGCCGGAGCGCGGCCACGATCAGCGCCCCGAGCAGCGTGCTGCCGGCCAGAGCGCCCCCGACCCGCCAGGTCATCCGGGACACCCGGGTGACCGCGACCGCCCCGACGACCGCGGCGAGCGTGAGGTAGGGCCGGGACGAGTTCAGGAACCAGCCCTCGGCGCCGCCGTCGTCGCCGAAGAGCAGGATGCCGCCGATCCCCGCCAGGCCGACGCCGATGAGCACCACCACGACCGGGTCGAGGTACCGGCGGCGGCCCGCCAGGCCGGCGATTCCGGCCCAGACGAAGGCCCAGCACAGCAGCGTCAGCGCGAGCACCAGCAGCAGCCGCTTGAGCGACGCGTGGTGGCCCGGGACCGCGAACCCGGTGGTGTACGAACCGCCGGAGATCGTCATCTGGTGCAGCGGGCTGATGGCCAACCCCTGCGAGGCGCCGCCGAACAGCACGAACTGCGCGAACAGCACACAGACGAAGGTGATCCCGGAGGCGATGAGTGCGGGCCGGTGGAGCCGGCGGTGGGCCACCAGGTGTACGGCGACGACGAGCAGCAGCGCCGCGAGCAGCATGGGCAGGAATGTCGCCTTGCCGCCCATCACCGCCAGAATCATGACCGTCCACAGGATCCACTGCCGGGCACCCAGGCGGTCGCGCTTCAGCAGGCCGACGAGCGCCAGCATGCACGCGGCGAACAGCATCTGGCCGAAGGTCTGGGTCGGGCTGGTCCACATGACCTTCCGGAACACCGAACCGTCGTCGTACGGGCTGGTGGCGAACGCCGAGAACCATCCGGACAGCGACCACGGGTACGGGTTGGGCGCCAGCACGAAGAACGTTGCCGTGGCGGCCACCGGCGCCGCCCACCAGGTGCCGGTCAGCCGGCGACCGAGCACCGCCATGAGCACCAGGAACGTGGCGATGAACGGCAGCAACGACAGTCGCAGCAGGAGCACCTGCGGCTCGATGCCGGTGACCCAGCTGGTGGCCGCCATCTCCGCGTAGACGAACCAGTGGTAGTAGACGGGCTCGTGGGTCACCCACGGCGACATCATCGGCATGTGGTGCTTGGCCTCGCCGATCAGCGCCAGGTGGAACGGCGAGTCCGCGTCGGGTGCGCCCATGGACGGCCAGTACAGCCCCTGCGTGCGGAAGAACCCGGTGGAGCTCCAGTAGACGAGGATGCCGAACGCGGCGGAGAGCGACCAGGCCACCCAGATCGGCGTGCGCTGCGCGGGGTCGCCGGAGCCACGCCAGTACCGGCGCAGCCCGGGCACGGCGGCGAACAGCGCGATCACAACACCCGGCCAGAGCAGCACGAGCAGCGGTGCGCCGAGCGCCCGGGCCGGGATGTAGGTGAGCACCTCGCCCGCGTAGCCGAGCGCGGTGCCGGCGGCGACGTCCCCGACGAACCACCCGGACCGGCGCTGGATGGCGCGGTACACCAGCGTTCCGGGCAGGGCGACGCCGGCGCAGATGTAGCCGAGGAAGACCGCGGTGGTCGCGGCCGGTACGGCGTAGAGCCGCAACACCTCGACGGTGGCGATCACGACCAGCACGGTCGGTACCCAACCGGAGCGCGGCACGGCCCTCAGGCGCCGGAATCCGGACGGCCTCGCCCCCGGAGGACCGTTCTCGAAGGCTTCCTCGGGCCGGACGACAACCGAGCTGCTCACCATGGCAATCCAACCCCGACCGCTCCCGCGCCCCGATCCCAGCGGGTCGAGGCGCGCGTCATCGAACTAGTCAGCACTCTTGTGTCCCAGAGTCGTTTCTGATTTGCGCCGCTTCTGATTCAGGTTGCCGCGAGGTGAACAGGCGATTCGATCGGCGCGGCGTCGACCGGCCGATAGTGTACTTGCCGGGGGCGCCTCTCGTGTCCCATCGAAAATCATGATCCGTACACTCCTTCCGTGCGGAAGATCAGCGGCAAGGTCAGCGGATGGTTGTTGCTCGGCTGGTGCGGTTTCGTCGCGGCGTGGCTCCTGGTCGATCATGCGCGCCAGAGCATCTGCCTGTTCGGGTACGACCGGTGTTCGGACCGCACCCTGATCCAGCCGACCGGCATGGTGACCGTCGCGGTGGTCGGCATCGCGGGTGCCGTGCTGCTGACCGGGCTCTGGGTCGTGGAGCACCACCGCGCGGCGGCTCGCCCGGAGGCGGTCGCGCAGGCCGGTGCGGCCCGGCGGGTCAGGCCCGTGGTTCTCGCCGGGACCGGGTTCGTCGTCGTCCTGGCCGCCGCGCATCTGCTGCTGCTCGCCCCGATGGACAAGACGCTGCCGTGCGGGACCCCGGTACGGATCGACGCCCATCTCGGGTACCCGATGAACTGCGACTCGCCCCTGTTCATGCAACTGGCGCACAAGCCACAACTCCTGCTCCAGAAGGACAGCGTCCGCCAGTCCCGGCCGGTGTACGTGTACCTCGCCGCGGCCGCGACGGCCGTGATCGGGCCGGTCGCCCACTGGGTCGGTCTCGACGCACTGTACGGGCAGAGCGACAGCGCGTTCATCCCGATGGTGCTCATCAACCTCGTCGTCGCGGCCGCCGCGGTCGCTCTGTTCCTCTGGCTCATGCTGCTGATCGGGGCGCCGCCGGCGGTCACCTGGTCGTTGACCGCGATCCTCGCCGTCAACGACATGACCAAGGCCTACTACTGGCCACCGCACCAGCAGATGTTCGGCCTCCTGGTCCCGATGGCGACGGCGGTGGTCTGCCGCTGGTTGTTCCTGAACCGTCCGTCCTGGCGGTTCGCCGCCACGGCGGGGCTGATTCTCGGGATCAGCGCGCTGGCCTACGCGAGCGTGCTGATCACGGTGGCCGCCGGGGCGCTGACCATCCTGATCACGGCCGAGCGGCGGGTGCCCGCGCTGCGCCTGGCGGTGGCGAAGGCGGCGGTGCTGCTCGCGGCGTCCGCCGCGCCGACGCTCGTGTGGATAGAGATCTGCCGCGCCGTCACCGGTACCTACTACAACCACGAGGCGGTGACCTATCACGAGTTCGTCTGGTTGCCGCAGGCCGCCGCGGCGGGGTGGAGGCCGTTGGTCCACGCGCTGTCCAACGCCACCATGATGACCGGCGGCCAGCTCATCGAGGTGACCTGGCTGCTGGTGGCCGTGCTGGCCGTACTGGCCGTGGGCGCGGTGTTCCTGCGGGTCGACATCGTGGCCGGCGAACCCGGCCAGCGTGCGGCGCTCGCCGCCACCGGGGTGTCCGTGCTGTGCACGCTGGCGTTCCTGTGGGGCCTCGGATTCTGGGCGTACCGTCTCACGTACCACGTGGTGCCGCTGCTGCTGATCCTGATCGGCTGGATTGCGTCCCGACTATCCAACGTGTCCGTCTGGTCCCGTTACGCGACACAGGTCGGGCTCGTCGTCATCGCGGCCGGTTGGGTGGCGTTCGAGCTGTTCAGTCACGGCCCGTACAGCTGAATCGCGAGGTCACGCCGGGAGTGCCGCGCGGCGGGCGCCCGGCTCACGGTAGCGCAGCGCTACGTCTACACTCCGTCGAAGGTGCTTCGCGTGATCTTCCGCCCATTTCTGGGACCCTTCCGGACGGTCGCGATCACGTCGTCGACGCCCACCACATCATCGAATAGCGAGATCGGGTGAGGTATGTGAACGGCTCCGCCGCAGCCACGCAGACAGCGACCGGTCAGCCGGCCGACTCGGGCGCCGCTACGGACCGTGGGGAGCGGTTGGCCGGCGTACTGGTCTGCCCGACCTGTCATGGCACGCTGACCGGGGACCTCGCCTGCGCCCAGTGCGGCGTGGCAGGCAAGCGCCACGGCCACCAGTTGCGGTTCGGCGGCTTCGGCGAGGCCGAACTCAAGCAGGATCCGCTCAACCGCCTCAAGGAAGGCGTCAAGCAGCGCTTCAGCCGGATCTACCCGATGGCCATCTCGGTGCTCTCGCCGGTGATGTCCGTCCGGTTCGTCAAGCCGTTCCTCGACAGCTTCGACCTGGACCGGGACCTGGTGGCGGACCTGGGATCGGGCACCCACCGGCGCGACCCGCGGCTGGTGTGCGTGGACGGTGGCAACTACGACGAGGTCGACATCGTCACCGACCTGCGGCACCTGCCGGTGGCGGAGGGCAGCCTGGCCGGTGCGATGAGCATCGCCGTACTGGAGCACGTGCCGGACCCGGCCGCCCACATCGCGGAGATTCTGCGGGTACTGGCGCCGGGCGGCCGGCTGCTCTGTTTCGTCCCGTTCATGCAGCCGTTCCATGCCTCGCCGTACGACTTCCAGCGGTACACGAACGTCGGGCTGCGCGAGCAGTTCCCCGGCTTCGAGGTGGTCGACGTGCGGGTCGGCGCCGGCCCCACCTCCGGCCTGCTCTGGGTACTCCAGGAGTGGCTCGCGATGGTGCTGTCCTTCGGCAGCTCCCGGCTGTACCGGCTGCTGGTGCCGCTGACCTGGGTCCTGTCGCCGCTGAAGGTGCTCGACCTGCTGCTCGCCCGGCACCCGGCCGCCTCGGTGATCGCGAGCGGATTTGTGATCGAAGCCCGTAAGCCGGTGAAATAGCGTGTCAGGGTTCGCCCGCCCCGGCCGGCGATAGGAGCAGCCGATGTCCATCTCAGTCGTCATCCCCTGTTACCGCTCGGCGCTCACCCTTCCGCCGCTGATCGAGCGGCTGAACGAGGTGCTTCCCACACTCACCCCGGACTACGAGGTCATCCTGGTGGTCGACAGCCCGGACGAGACCTGGGGGGTGGCCAGCGGACTGGCCGTGAAGTACGAGCACGTCCAGGCCATCCGCATGGCCCGCAACTACGGGCAGCACAGCGCGTTGATCGCGGGTATCAGGGCCACCCGCCACGAGCTCATCATCACCATGGACGACGACCTCCAGCACCTGCCGGAGGAGCTGCCGAAGCTGGTCGCCGCGCTCACCGACGACCTGGACCTGGTCTACGCCACGGCCGCCGAGGAGGAGCACGCGATCATGCGCAGCTTCGCCGCGCGCGCGACCAAGGCGGTCATGTCCAGCGGGATGGGTATCCAGAACGCGCGGCTGCTCAGCCCGTTCCGCATCTTCCGGTCCTTCCTGCGGGCCGCCTTCGACCAGGTGGAGGGCCCGCACGCGTCGGTGGACGTGGCGCTGTCCTGGGCGACCAGCAGGGTGGGCGGCCTGACGGTGCGGATGGACGAGCGCACCGTGGGCAAATCGGCCTATACCTTCCGGTCTCTGGTCCGGCACACCATCAACATGGTGATGGGGTATTCGACGAAGCCGCTGCGGCTGGTCACCTACCTCGGCTTCCTCATCGGGGTGTGCGGCCTGCTGCTCTCGGTGCGGCTGCTCTGGCTGTACTTCGTGGGCAACACGACCGTCGCCGGCTTCACCACGATCGCCACCATGGTCGCCATCTTCTCCTCGGCGCAGATGATCGCCATCGGCGTGCTCGGCGAGTACATCGGCCGGGTGCACGCCCGGGGCATGGGCCGGCCCACCTACGTGGTGCGGGAGCGCGTCGGCGCCCCCGTCCTCGCGGGCCCCGCGGCGACGGGTGGCCCCATCGGGGCATCGGGCGCGTACGTCCCGTCCCAGCGCGTCGAGTCACAGCAGATGCCCACGCAATGATCGTGACGATGCCCGGTACCGTCCGTGGGTCGGGCCGAACCCGGTCCTCGCGGCGCGCCCATCGGGGGAGAGCATGACGGCAACGACGGACGGACTCGCGGCGGTGGCCCCCGACGTCCGGCCCGCCCGTGCGCCGGGCGGATCGCCGGGACGGTCGGTCGTGCGGCGGATCGCCGGCAGCGGCTGGCTGCCAGCGGTGCTGGTCGTCGCGTTCACCGTCGTCGCGCTGCGGTTCTACGGCGTGCCGTTCACCAGCACCGCCGCGTTCGGCGGCTACCTCGGCCTCGGCGTGATCCTGCCCGGCACGCTGGTCTGGCGGCTGCTGTACCGTGGGCCCGGCTCGTTCGTCGCCGACGTGGCGTGCGGCACCGCCCTCGGCTACGCCGGTGAGGTGTTCGCCTACATTCCGGCCCGGGCGGTCGGGGCACCACTGCTGGTCCTCGTCTGGCCGGTCGCCACGATCGTCGTCTTCCTGGCCGTGCCGGGCCTGCGCCGGTACTGGCGCTCGTCGCCGGACCGCGAGCGGCCGCCGCTGCTGTGGGCATGGTCGATGGCGGGTACCGCCGGCCTGCTCGTCGTCTTCGCCTTCAAGTTCTTCCGGCGGTACGGGCTGACCTGGCCGTACAACTCGACTCCGGACACCGACTCGACCTTCCACCTGGCGCTGGTCGGCGAGGCCAAGCACCACATGCCGATGTCGATCCCGTGGGTGCACGGCGAGCCGCTGTACTACCACTGGTTCGTCTACGCGGACATGGCCGCGACCAGTTGGGTCACCGGGATCGAGCCGCTGGTGCTGCTGCTGCGGCTGTCCCTGCTGCCGATGTTCGTGGCCTCGGCGATCCTGCTCGCCTTGCTGGCCCGCAAGCTGTTCGGGCACTGGTGGACCGGCCCGGCCGCGGTCGTCATCAGCATGTTCGTGCTCGCCATCGACCCGTACCGCTGGCAGCTCAGCGGCTTCTACACCAACCTGGCGTTCAACGGCATCGACGACGGGGGCTCGCTGCGCCTGACGTCGTTCACCAGCCCGACCCAGACGTTCGGCGCGATGCTGTTCCTGCCCGTCGTGCTGCTCGTCGTCGACCTGCTGCGCGGCCAGCACCGCGACAAGCGGCGCTGGATCGCTCTCGTGCTGATGCTCGGCGCGGTGATGGGCGGCAAGGCGACCTACATCCCGCTGTTGCTGGCCGGGCTGCTCGTCGTGATCGCCGGCAACCTGGTGACCCGGCGCGGCTGGCACCGCCCGGCGTTGGTGATCACGGGCGTCGTGCTGGTCTTCGAGCTTTTCGCGCAGTTTGTGCTGCTGGGCGACGCCAGCCAGGGCCTGCAGCTCACCCCGCTGTTCACCGAGCAGACGTCCGGGATCGGCTCGACCACCGGCTTCACCCACGACCCGAGGATGTCGCGCCTGCTCGTGCTCGCGATGATCTCCGCGTGGTGCTGGCTGTGCATCTGGTCGGGCATCAGCGGCCTGGTCCGCCGCCGCCGGCTGTTCGACACCGACATCCTGCTGCTGCTCGGCATGGGGATCGCCGGCATGGGCGGCACGGCGCTGACCGGTCAGGCCGGGGACGCCCAGATGTACTTCATCGAGTCGGTCCGGCCGTTCCTGGCGCTTGCCGCGGTGGGTGGGCTGGTCGCCGTACTGCGCGACGGCCGGCTGCGCCGCCGCGACGGTGTCGCGCTGGTCGGGGCGGCCGCGGTCGGTGCGGCCTCGGTGCTGGTCATCCGGCACCTGGGCAGCAGCCGGGTGCCGACCATCCGGACGACCGGCAGCGCGAAGCACCTGGCGGTCGCGCTGCTGTGGCCGTACGCGCTGACCGTGGTCGTCGCGGTGGCGGCGGTCGTCATCGTGTGGCTGGTCCGGCGCAGGGTACCGGCGATGAAGGGGATCAGCCACGCGTTGATCATCGCGCTGCTCGCCGGGTTCGGGCTGAGCACCGCGTTCAGCGACTACACCCGGATCGTCCGCGAGTCGAGGAGCAGCGGCTGGCGCGACGTGGTGGCCGGCACCCCGCTGGTCAGCAAGGGCACCCTGGAGGCCGGCCGCTGGCTGCGCGACCACTCGGACCCCGACGCTCTGGTCGCCACCAACGCCCACTGCCTGCGGCTGTACCGCAGCGGTGACTGCACCGACCTGCACTTCTCCATGTCGGCCTACAGCGAGCGGCAGATGCTCGTCGAAGGTTGGGGCTTCACCACGACCGCGCACGAGCGGGCCGTGCTCCAGCATGTCGGGGACATCGTCGTGCCGTACTGGAAGCCCCAGGTGCTGGCCGACAACGACGCCGCCTTCGCGACACCGTCGGCGCAGACGATCGACCTGCTGCGCGACCGGTACGGCGTGACGTGGCTGTTCGTGGACGACACGCAGACTCCGTACTCCGCGGACCTGGGCGAGTTCGCCACGCTGCGGTTCAGGTCCGGCGACTGTGCGGTCTACCAGATCCCGCCGGCTGGCGGATGAGGTGCCAGTGTCAGGGATCGGACAAGATGATTGCTTCAGTGGTAGCATCCGCAGGCGCTCGCTCGAAGATAGGTAGGTTGCCCCCCCGTGACCGCATCGACTCGCCCGGCGATCCCTTTCAACCGCACGTTCCTCGCCGGCAACGAGACCAGGTATGTGCAGCAGGCGATGACGTCAGGGCCACTGGCCGGTGACGGCCCGTTCACCAAGCGGGCGACCGCCCTGCTGACGTCGCTCGTCGGCGCCCGTTCCGCCCTGCTGACGACGTCCTGCACGCACGCGTTGGACATGTCGGCGATCCTGCTCGACCTCGGCCCGGGCGACGAGGTGATCGTGCCGTCGTTCACCTTCTGCTCCACGGCCAACGCGTACGCGCTGCGCGGCGCGGTCCCGGTGTTCGTGGACTGCCGTCCGGACACGCTCAACCTCGACGAGCGGCAGGTGGAGGCGGCGATCACGCCGCGCACCAAGGCGATCGTGGTGGTGCACTACGCCGGCGTGGCCTGCGAGATGGACACCATCACCGACATCGCCGCCCGGCACGGCCTGGTCGTCATCGAGGACAACGCGCACGGCATCGGCGGCACCTACCGGGGGCGCAAGCTGGGCTCGATCGGTGCGATGGCCACGCAGAGCTTCCACGAGACGAAGAACGTGCAGTGTGGCGAGGGCGGGGCCCTGGTCTTCAACGACTCCCGCTTCGTCGAGCGCGCCGAGGTGATCCGGGAAAAGGGGACCAACCGGAGCCAGTTCTTCCGCGGCATGGTGGACAAGTACCGCTGGATGGACATCGGGTCGAGCTTCCTGCCCTCCGACCTGCTCGCCGCGTACCTGACCGGCCAGTTGGAGGCGTTCGAGGACATCCAGCGGCGGCGGATGCGGGTGTGGAACGCGTACCACGACCGGCTCGCCGGCTGGGCGGCCGAGAACGGCGCGGTCGCGCCGACGGTGCCCGAGGACCGGGTCCACCCGGCCCATCTCTACTACTTCCTGATGCCCGACCTGGAGAGCCGCCAGGCGCTGCTCAAGCACCTGGCCTCCCGGGCGGTGACCGGGACCTTCCACTACCAGCCGCTGCACCTGGCTCCCGCCGGCGTCAAGTACGGGCGGGTGGGACCGGAGGGCTGCCCGGTGACCGAGGACGTCGCGGACCGGCTGATCCGGCTGCCGATGTTCGCCGGCCTGTCGGACGGCGACCTCGACTACATCATCGACTCGGTGATGGACTACCAGACCCGTGACTGACCTGCGTCGACCGGCCACCGTGCCGGTCCAAGACACTGTGCCGGTCCAGAACACCGCTCCGGTCGATGGCACCGTTCCGGCCGGGAACCTCGGCGACGGCACTGCGCCCGGAGAGAATTCCGCGCGGCCGCGCTCTCTCGTGGGGCTCGTGAAGGCACTGGCCGCCGACCGGCGGATCCGCTACATCATCGTCGGTGGCATCTCGTCGGTCGTGTACTACGGGATCTTCTCCGGTGGTTGGCTGTTCTCGAAGGGCCACATCCCGTACCTGGTGATGGCGGTGATCGCGAACTTCCTCAACGGCATGCTGACCTACCCGCTGTACCGCCGCTTCGTCTTCCGGACCACCGGCCCGTGGGTGCCCGGGTTCCTGCGCTTTTACGTGGTGTGCCTGTGGGCGCTCGGGTTCTCGTTCGTGGGCCTGCCGTTGCTGATCGAGTTGGGCCACGTACCGGTGCTCCTCGCCCAGGCGATCATCATTGTGGTGTCACCGATCATCAACTATCAGATGAGCAAGTACTGGGCGTTTCGCCGCTAGACCGGCGGACGTGCCAACACCGGAGGACTTCCCCGATATGTGACCCCGCGCGCCGACGACCTTCGGGCATGGCTCGACTAGGCTCAGGGCATGGGTGTACACCGGGTGATGGGTACCGAGATCGAGTACGGCATCTCCGTGCCGGGCCAGCCGGGTGCCAACCCGATGGTGACCTCGTCTCAGATCGTGAATGCCTACGGCGCGCGGCCGGAGTTGTCGCGCAACGGACGGGCCCGGTGGGACTACGAGGAGGAGTCGCCGCTGCGTGACGCGCGCGGCTTCACCTACTCCGGCGCGCTCTACGACCCCTCCGAGGCGTTGGCCGACGAGGATCTCGGGCTGGCCAACGTCATCCTCACCAACGGTGCTCGGCTCTACGTCGACCATGCCCACCCGGAGTATTCGACGCCCGAGGTGACCAGCCCGCGCGACATCGTGCTCTGGGACAAGGCGGGGGAGCGGGTGATGGCCGAGGCCGCCCGCCGGGCCGCGACGATCCCGGGCAGCGCGCCGATCCACCTGTACAAGAACAACACCGACAACAAGGGCGCCAGCTACGGCGCTCACGAGAACTACCTGATGCGCCGGCAGACCCCGTTCGCCGACATCGTGCAGTTCCTGACCCCGTTCTTCGTGACCCGGCAGATCGTCTGCGGGGCGGGCCGGGTCGGCATCGGGCAGGACGGCTCGACCGCCGGCTTCCAGATCTCCCAGCGCGCCGACTTCTTCGAGGTCGAGGTCGGCCTGGAGACCACCCTGAAGCGGCCGATCATCAACACTCGGGACGAACCGCACGCGGATGCCGACAAGTACCGGCGGCTCCATGTGATCATCGGGGACGCGAACCTGTCGGAGATCTCCACGTACCTCAAGGTCGGCACGACCTCGCTGATCCTGGAGATGATCGAGGAGAAGGCGCTGACCGCCGACCTGGGCATCACCGATCCGGTCGGCGAGTTGAAGCAGGTCAGCCACGACCCGAGCCTCACCTACCGGATCAAGCTGCGGGATGGCCGCCGGCTCACCGCCCTCGATCTGCAGTGGGCGTTCCTGGAGCGGGCCCAGGCCTTCGTGGACAACCGGGGCAGCGACGAGCAGACCACCGACGTGCTGCGCCGGTGGGAGTCCGTTCTGGACCGGCTCGGCCGGGACCCGATGTCGTGTGCCGACGAGTTGGACTGGGTCGCCAAGCTGCGCCTGCTCGAAGGGTACCGGGACCGGGAGAGCCTGGCCTGGGGCTCGCCCAAGCTGCAACTGGTCGACCTCCAGTACTCCGATGTCCGGCCGGAGAAGGGCCTCTACCACCGGCTGGTGGCGCGGGGGTCGATGAAGACGCTGTTCACCCCCGAGCAGGTCCGTGAGGCGATGACCGAGCCGCCGGAGGACACCCGGGCCTACTTCCGCGGGCGGTGCCTGGCGCAGTACGCGTCCGAGGTGGTCGCGGCGAGCTGGGACTCGGTGATCTTCGATGTCGGCCGGGAGTCGCTGGTACGGGTACCGATGATGGAGCCGTTGCGTGGCACGAAGGCGCACGTCGGCGCCCTGTTCGACCGCTGCCCGAGCGCGAAGGACCTCCTGGAGGCCCTCACCGGGCCCTGAGTCCGCTGCCCGCCACCGCCGGCCCCCACGAGCCCTGAGTTCCGCCCGGTGCCCCCACCGGACCGCCGTGCCCCGTCCCGTGGGGCTGTCGACCGTCCACCGCTGCCGGACCGGCGCGACCACCGCCGGCGCCGCATCCCGGCGCCCCGGACGCGGCGCGAACGTTACGCCATGGGCGAAACCGCCGGCCCCACCGGGCAGGTCAGCGGCCCCGCGTGGCGGGCGGCGGGACGTCGCGTCGGTGGGACCGGGGTCGACGGGCGCGGTAAGTTGGTCGCACAGGGCACGCAGGCGGGGCCGCGCAGCAAGCAGGAGGCAACGATGGCAACCCGGGACACGGGCGGACAGTCGCAGTCGGGTCGCAGCCGGCGCGACGAGGAAGTCGACGACGCCGGGGCGCCGGCGGTCGACCCAGAGGTCGCCGAGAGGCAGGAAAAGCTGACCGAGGACGTCGACGACCTGCTCGACGAGATTGACTCGGTGCTGGAAGAAAACGCCGAGGAGTTCGTGCGCGGATACGTCCAGAAGGGCGGCCAGTAGCACCGGATCATCGGGACTGTACTCTCAACGGGTCCCATCTCCTCGGGGCGGCCGCGGTGGCAACGGTGAACTCGCCGTCGCGGATGTCGATGGCGCAGCGGCAGTCTGATCGCGTACCTGAAGGGAACACACGTGGCAGCGGGTCTTGATCCATCCTGGCGGCTACCGGCGGCGTTCACCGCGCCCGGCCTCTCGTCGTTCAGCGAGTTTCTGGGTGCCGCCGCGCCGGAGTTGCTGCCCGGCCGCAGGCCGCTGCCGGCGGGGATCAGCGCCGACATCGCCCCACACGCCACCACGATCATCGCGATCACCTGCGCCGAAGGCGTGCTGATGGCCGGCGACCGGCGGGCCACGATGGGCAACCTCATCGCCAGCCGGGACATCGAGAAGGTCCATGCGGCCGACGAGTTCTCGCTGGTCGGCATCGCCGGGACGGCCGGCGTCGGGATCGAGCTGATGCGGCTGTTCCAGGTGGAGCTGGAGCACTACGAGAAGATCGAGGGCGCGATGCTCTCGATCGACGGCAAGGCCAACCGCCTGGCCACGATGATCCGTAACAACCTCGGCGCCGCGCTGCAGGGGCTCGCGGTGATCCCGCTGTTCGCCGGGTACGACCTGGACGCCGCCGAACCGGGCCGGGCGGGCCGGATTTTCAGCTTCGACGTGGCCGGCGGCGTCTACGAGGAGCGTGGCTACGACGGGATCGGCTCGGGGTCGCTGTTCGCCAAGGCGGCTCTGAAGAAGCGGTACCGGCCCGGCCTGGACGTGGAGGAGGCGATCACCCTCGCGGTGGAGGCGCTCTACGACGCGGCCGACGACGACACCGCGACGGGTGGCCCGGACCTGACCCGCCGCATCTTCCCGGTCGTGATGACGGCCAGTGCCGAGGGCACCCGCCGGATCTCCGACGAGCAGACCGCGGCGGTGTCCCAGGCAGTGGTGGCCCGCCGCATGGAGAACCCCGGCGGCTGAGCGCCGCGCTGACCCGTACCGCACCGCACCATCCCGCACCGAACCGTCCCCCACCGATCGTCGAGACCGAGGAGACCGCCAGCTGTGGCCATGCAGTTCTACGCCTCGCCTGAGCAGATCATGCGAGACCGCTCGGAGTACGCGCGCAAGGGCATCGCGCGCGGCCGCAGCGTCGTCGTGCTCACCTACGAGGGCGGCGTGCTGTTCGTGGCGGAGAACGTGTCGACCGCGCTGCACAAGGTGAGCGAGCTCTACGACCGGATCGGGTTCGCGGCCGTCGGCCGGTACAACGAGTACGAGAACCTGCGCGCCGCCGGGGTACGCCTGGCGGACCTGCGCGGATACTCCTACGACCGGCGCGACGTCACCGGTCGTGCCCTGGCGAACTTCTACGCGCAGATGCTCGGCGCCATCTTCACCGAGCAGTCCAAGCCGTTCGAGGTGGAGATCTGCGTGGCCCAGGTCGGCGCCACGCCGGAGCAGGACGAGCTGTACCGGCTCACGTACGACGGTTCGGTCCAGCACGAGCCGGGCGTCGTCGCCATGGGCGGCCAGGCGGAGTCCATCTCCGGCGGCCTGCGCCAGCGGCACGACGGCGGCATGTCCCTGGAGGTCGCGCTGCGGCTGGCCGTCGAGGCACTGGGCAGTGTGGGCGGCGAGGGGAACGCACCCCGCACGCTGACCGCCGCGCAGCTGGAGGTCGCGATCCTCGACCGCCGCCGCCGGGGTCGTGCGTTCCGCCGGCTCACCGACCAGGCGCTGACCGCGCTCCTGGAGGTGCCGGAAGAGCCGACCGCCCCCGGGGAGCCTGGCGGGGACGACGTGAAGGCGGCGGAGCCGGGCACCGAGGCGACCGCGACCGATGCCGGCTCGGCGGCACCGGAGGCCGAGTCGGGCGCGTCCACCGGGGCGCCGGAGGCGGACGCCGAGGCCACCGCGCCGAGCGTCGAGGCGACCGGGTCGGACGACGGGCCCACCGCGCCGCGCGACGAGGACGCCGGTCCGGACCCGCAGGCCACCGAGACCGACTGATACCGCGGGCACCCGCCGGCACCGCGACGCCCCATCCCGGAGCGGTCTCGGCGCCGGCGGCTGCCAGCCGATGCCGTCTTTCGTCCCGGGGCGCGGGGTTCGGCGTGGATGACTGGCGATGGTGCGCCTGGCGGCAATCGTGCCCGTGGCGGCAATCGTGCCCGCGGCGGTGTTCGCTCCCTGCGATGACGTGATGATCCCCGGTCGGTGGCGATTCCCGCCGCGGTGCGTGCGCGACGCGTGTCCGGTGCGTGCCCGTCCCGACCGAACGTGCGCTCGCGGTGCGGCCCGCGGAACTGTTCCCGGTCGGGCGTCGGCGCACCCGGTCATCGCCCGGATCGGGTGAGCCGGGCACGGCCTGCGCGACCTCGCGGTACGGGTCCTCGAAACGACCGCCGAGATCGCTCATGACGCGATTCCCTTTCGCGATGGTGGGTAAGACCGGATCGCCTCAACGACGATTCAGGGTCTTTCGCCAATGGTTGATCAATCTGCGACCGCCGATCGGGTGGACACCGCCGGTCGGACGGCCGGACTTTCGCGTCTGCGAACGTTCGCCGCCCGGGTGCGGGCATCGTGGTCGGTGATCCCGCGTGCCGGCTGGGCGTTGCTGGCCGGCGCGTTCCTCGCCTCGCAGGTGAGCACGTACCTGAACCGGGCGCTGTGGATCAGCGATTCGCGGCTGTACCTCGCGTGGGCGTACCGGTACCTCGGGTACTCGGACACTGCCGCGGCGCACCGTACGGCGGCCCACCTGCGCGGCCGGTACGGGCTGACCACGTGCGGCTTCTGCTGGCCGCCAGGGTACGAGCATTCGTTCTTCCACGGCGACAACGGGGCGGTCGTCGGCCCCAGGGTCCTGTATCCCCTCCTGTCCGCCCCTTTCGTCGGGCTGTTCGGCCCCAACGGCATGCTGGTCGTGCCGGTGCTGTCCTACGGCGTGGGCGCCGCGTTGCTGGCGATTCTGGCCGCCCGGCTCTGGGGACGGTGGTGGGGGGTTGCCGCCGGCGCCATGGTTCTTCTGCCGCCGCTGCCGTCCCGCTTCGGCCTGTATGCGCTGACCGACGCCACCGCCCTGATGTTCACCGTGGCCGGCATGCTCTGCCTTCCGCTGGCCCGCCGCGCCCGCCGCCGCGACCTGCTCTGGTTCGCGATCCTCCTGGAACTGGGGCTGTTCACCCGCCAGTTCGCCGTGACCATCACCGCCGGCATCCTGCTCACCTGGCTCATGGTCGCCATCCGCGACCGGCGGGTACGCAACCCGTGGCTGTCCTTCGCCGTGGTGTCCGCCGTACTGACGGTGGCCAGCCTGGCGGTGCAGAACGTCGTGGCGTCCCACCTGTACGGCGGCGACTCGCTCAGCCTGACGCAGCGCTACCAGCGGGTGACCGAGAGAGTCTTCAACACCGACGGGTTCGCCGCGGTACCGAAGGTGCTGCGCAACATGCTCCACGTCGACTACCGGTACGTGCGGGCGTTCGACCTGTTGCTCATCGTCATCGTGGTGTTCGCCCTGATCTCGGCGTTCTGGCGGTTCCGCAGCGAGCTGAGCATCATGTTGATCGGGATGTCGGCGTCCACCCTGGCGTTGGCCATCCTCATCGTCGACCCGACCTACTTCCGGTACTTCGTCCCGGTCGTACCGCTGATGGTGCTGTGTGTCCTCGCGCTGATCGCCGACCTGACCTCGGCACGGGGTACCCGGCCGAGCCGGTCGACCGAGGCGGTGGGGGAGGCCGCGCTGTCACCGGAGGATCTCGCCGGCGCGCCCGCGGCGGCCGCCAGCGGCAGCGAGGCGCCGGGGGAGGCGCAGCCGGGCACCGGGCACGAGGCGCAGCCGGACACCCGGCAGGCGCAGCGGGACACTCGGCCCGAGACGCAGCCGGGCATCCGGCACGAGGCGCAGCCGGACACCCAACACATGCAGCGGGACACACGACCCGAGCCGGAGCCGGACACGGAACGCGACGCGCAGCGCGAGCCGGGCCGTGACCGGCAGCACGAGCCGGGCCGTGAGCCGAGCCCTGACCCGCTGCGCGAGCCGCGCCGTGACCTGCAGCACGACCGGCAGCGCGAGCCGCGTCGCGACCGGCAGCGCTGGCGCGAGCGGATCACCTGCGCGCGCTGGCGCCAGCGGATCGCCGGAGCGGGCTGGGGCCGGCGGCTCGCGCGGGTGGCCGCGCTGCCGCCGGCCGGTTGGGGGCTGCTGGCGGTCATGTACCTGATCGTGATCTACGTGACGATCGCCCGCTCGTCGCACCAGCACGGATACAAGATTCCCGCGCTGGCCGCCTTCACCGTCGCGGTACCGGCGATCGTCGCGCTCGCCGCGCGCCGGGGCGGGGCCGTGGCCGGGGCGCTGGCGGGAATCGGGCTGATCCTGTCCGCCTCGGTGGTTTCCATGAGCATCAGCGCGTCCCGGTCCGCCCTCGCGCTGCTGGCCATCATCGGCTGCCTGGCGATGCTGCCCGGCGGGTGGGGCGGGCTGCCCCGCGCCGCCTCGCTGACCGGCTTCGCCGTGCTGCTCGCCGTCGCGCTGGCGGTCCAGTACCGCAGCATCATCGTGGTCGTCGGGGTACTGGTCGCCTGCCCGGTCGCCGTGTGGCGGGGCAGGGCGGCGGCCTGGCTGCCGTACGGGCTGATCGCCCTGGTACTGGGCGCGGGCAGTGTCCTGGCCGACCTGTGGGTGGCCGGCCGCCGGGCGCAGTACCCGCACTCCTGGTTCTGGAACAGCACCGGGTGGTTCGGTCGGGTGATCGGACACCTGGCGCGGCCCGAGCTGACCCAGATCACCGGGGACCGCATCTTCCTGGCCTGCTGCGTGCTGACGCTGGCCGCACTGCTGCTACGGCGCGGGCAGGAGTGGAGCTGGATGGCGGCCGGTACCCTAGCCGCCGGCCTGGTGCTCGTCGTGTTCAGCAACCGGGCCGATCATCTGTACTACCTGTCGCTGGCCTTCCCGGCGCTGGTCCTGGTCGCGGTCGACCTCGTGGTCAGCCTGACCACGCACCCACCGGCGACGACCGCTGCGGACCGGGGGCCGGTGGCGTCGCCGGGCGGTCGCCGCGTAGCGAGGAAGAAGATGCGCACGGCCAGGGTCAGCGTCTGACGGGGCGGTGTCTGACGGGGCGGTGTCAGCGGCTGGGCTGCGGCCAGGCCGGCGCCGGGGCCATCGTCTGATCCGCCGCCGGGCCGGTGCCCGCATCGTCGCCGAGGGTGCCGACCGGGCGTCCGGCAGCGGCAGGCGCCGCCCGGTCCGCGGCGGCCTGCCGGTTGGTCCGGCGACTCACCGCGACCACCAGGATCAGCGCCACCACGACCGAGCCGACCGTGTAGGCCCACTCGACCCGCAGCTTCACGTCCATCGGCAGCGCGGTGACCGCGGCCAGCGCGACCGTACCGCCGAGCCAGGCCAGCGTCTGGTCGCGGTGGTGGCCCAGCGCCATCGCGGCCTGGCCGAGCACCTGGGCCAGCAGGTACGCGGCGGTCCCCACGGCGAGTACGGCGAAGTCGATGTCGCCCAGCACGCCACCGGTCGCGAACAGCAGGCGCAGCAGCCACGGCCCGAACACGATCGCCGGTACGCCGCCCGCGACGGCGAGGGCGAGCACGATCCCGCACGCGCGCAGCAGCAGCTTCCGGAACCCGGGCCGGTCGCCGGTGGCCGCCGCGGCGGACAGCCCGGGCAGCAGCGACGCCTGCAACGAGCCGAACACGAACAGCGGGATGCGCACCAGCGTCAGCGCGGACAGCAGCGCGCCGGTCAGCGCGTCGGCGTGCGGCGCGAGCAGCTTGGCGTTGATCACCGCGATGTTCACGACGACCTGGGCGAGCAGCGTCGAGGCCATCAGCGGCGCCACCCGCCGGCCGAACGCCGGCCAGGCCAGCGGGCTGCCCGGGGTCAGCGCGGCGCGGATCGCCGGAGCCGTGGCGATGACCGAGATGACCGGTGCGACGAGGAGGATGAGCCCGAACATGACGGCGGACTTCACGCCCAGCACGCCCAGCACGGCGGCCATCACGATCCGCAGGCCGCCGTCGATGCCGAGCTGGGCGCCGTACGCGCCGAAGCGGCCGGTACCGGCCAGCACGCCCCGGGTCGGGTACGCCAGCGCCAGCCCGGCGAAGCCGCCGGCCATCACCGGTACCAGGTCACGCTCGCCGTTGAACAGCTTCTCGGCGATCAGCGGGGTGAACGCGGCCAGCAGCACGCACACGATCAGGAACAGGATCAGGGACAGGATCGCTCCCCGGCGGAACGCGGACGCGTTGCCGTCCCCGTTCACCCGCCGGCCCGCGATGATCCGGGTGACTTCCTGCTCGATGGGGAAGAACAGGCCCAGCCCGATGGTGAACACGATCGCCCAGAGCACGGCGAACGCGCCGTAACCGTGGCTGCCCAGGGTGTGGCTCGCGATCGAGATGTGCACGTACGAGGCGAGTCCGAGCACGACGAGGCCGCTGCCGACCGCGACCGTACCGGGGGGTAGCAGTCCGAGCAGCCGCCTCACTTGCGGACCATCGACAGGGCGAAGATGAGCGTGGCCCGGGCGAGGTAGACCGTCGATTTGATCGGGGAGTGGCTCGGCGTGCCGCCCTGGCGGGGGCGCATCGTCACCGGTACCTGAGCGACCCGGTAACCGTTGCGCAGCAGCCGCACCAGCACCTCGATCGTGTCGCCGAGATACTCCACCGGGTACCAGTAGGCCAGCAGCTCGATCGTGCGCCGGTTGGCGGCCCGGAACCCGGAGGTGGTGTCGGTCAGCTTCGCGTGGGCCATCCGCGACAGCGCGATGGACAGCATGCTCATCGCCCACTTGCGCGCGCCGCGCACGGTGTAATCGCCCTCGCCGGCGAACCGGGAGCCGATCACGAAGTCGGCGTCGTCGAGCGCGTCGACCAGCTTCGGCACGTAGCGCGGGTCGTGCTGCCCGTCCGCGTCGATCTGGACGACGACGTCGTAGCCGTGCTCGTGCCCGTACCGGTAGCCCAGCCGCATCGCGCCGCCCACCCCGAGGTTGTACGGCAGCCGGGCGACCGTCGCGCCGGCCTCGCGCGCGACCACCGAGGTCCGGTCCTTCGACCCGTCGTCGACGACGAGCACCCCGACGCCGGGCAGTTCGCCGCGCACCTCGCGGACCACGTCGGCGACGCAGGCCTGCTCGTTCCAGGCGGGGATGACGATCAGCACCCGCTTCCCATTGATCATTGGTCGACCCGCTCCCTGAGCTCCGTACGCAGCAGTGCCAGGTCCTCGGCGAGCGTCCGGGTCTCCTCCTCCAACCGGCTGACCTCCCAGCTCAGGTGGATGCAGACCACCAGCAGGAAGACGACGGCCAGGAAGAGGACCAGGCTGACCCCGCTGGCCACCCCGACGGCGCGGGACAGCGGGTTCAGCAGGCCCGGGAAGATCGCGAGTGGGATCACCACGATGCCCACCAGGCCCCAGAGAATGGCGTACTTCTCCCGGAGCTGTCGCCGGCGAACCAGTTCAAAGATGATCACCAACACAGCGAGGCCGCTGATGGCGGTGAGAATCGTGAGCTTCACCATGCCTCTTTCACGTGGCCGCTTCCGTGGGCCGCTCTCTCACAGGGCCGCGCGTTGCGCGGAACGGATCAGGGCTGGGTCGAAGTGCGGCAACGCGGTGGACAGCATGTGCCGCCAGTCGGGCAGTGCGGGAAGGCCGGCCACCTTCCACCGGTCATGTCCGAGCACACTGTACCGGGGCCGCGCGGCCGGACGCGGGAACCTCTCCGTAGTCGTCGGGTGGACCCGTTCCGGGTCGAGACCGGCCTCCTCGAAGACCGCCCGGGTCAGCCCGTACCAGGTCGTCTGCCCGGCGGCGGTGCCGTGGTACAGGCCGGCCGGGGCGTCCCCGCCGGCCGCCCGGCCGGCGAGCGCGACGAGCTGCGTCGCCAGGCCGTAGGACCAGGTGGGCTGACCCTCCTGGTCGGCCACCACGTCGACCGTGTCGCGCGCTGCGGCCAGCCGCAGCATCGTGGCGACGAAGTTGCCGCCGTGCGCGCCGTAGAGCCAGGCGGTCCGGACCACGTACCCGCGGTCCGGCAGCTCGGCGAGCACCGCCTCCTCGCCGATCAGCTTGCCCCGCCCGTACGCGTTGAGGGGCGCGGTCGGCGCGTCCTCCGGGTACGGGCTGGCGGCGTCGCCCGCGAACACGTAGTCGGTGGAGAGGTGGACCAGGTACGCCCCGGTCGCGTTGCACAGCCTGGCGAGGTCGGCGACGGCGTCGCCGTTGATCGCCGTGGCGGCCGCCTCGTCGGTCTCCGCCCCGTCCACGTCGGTCCAGGCCGCCGCATTGATCACGACGTCCCGTCCGGTCACCGCCGACGCGAGCGCCTCATGGTCGAGCAGGTCGAGATCGGCCCGCGTGGCCCCGGCCACCTCGGTCTCGCCGGCCTCGGCCAGCACCGCGCACACGTCCCGGCCGAGCATGCCGCCGGCACCGGTGACGAGCCACCGCATCAGCTGGCGCTTCCACCGGCGTCCGCGCTGGGAGGAGGCCCGACGGGCAGCGACGCGGCTGCCTTCAGGGGCTCCCACCAGGCCCGGTTGTCCGCGTACCAGCGCACGGTGGCGGCCAGCCCGGACTCGAAGTCGACCTGCGGCGCGTATCCGAGCTCGCTGGAGATCTTGCTGATGTCCAGCGAGTACCGGCGGTCGTGCGCCTTGCGGTCGGTGACCTGCTCGACGCTGCTCCAGTCCGCGCCGCACGCGGTCAGCAGCCGCTCGGTGAGTTCCCGGTTGGTCATCTCGGTACCGCCGCCGATGTTGTAGACCTCGCCGCCCCGGCCCTTCTCCAGCGCCAGTTGGATGCCGAGGCAGTGGTCGTCGACGTGCAGCCAGTCGCGGATGTTGGCGCCGTCGCCGTACAGGGGGACCTTGCGGCCGTCGAGCAGGTTCGTGACGAACAGCGGGACGACCTTCTCCGGGAACTGGTGGTGCCCGTAGTTGTTGGAGCACCGGGTGACCACGACGTCCAGGCCGTGGGTCCGGTACGCGGCCAGCGCCAGCAGGTCGGAGCTGGCCTTGGACGCGGAGTACGGGGAGTTCGGGACCAGCGGCCACGACTCGGTCCAGGATCCCTCCTCGATCGAGCCGTACACCTCGTCGGTGGACACGTGGACGAACCGTTCGACCCCGGCCAGCCGGGCGGCGTCCAGCAGGACCTGGGTGCCCAGCACGTTGGTGGTGACGAACGGCGCCGCGCCGAGGATCGAGCGGTCCACGTGCGACTCGGCGGCGAAGTGGACCACGGCCGTGTGCCCCGGGAGCAGGTCGGTCAGCAGCGGGGCGTCGCAGATGTCGCCGCGGACGAAGGTCAGGCGCGGATCATCGCTGTATTCGGCAAGATTATCCGGATTGCCGGAGTAGGTCAGCTTGTCGAGGACGGTCACCTGGGCGCCCGACATGCTGGGATATCTCCCCGACAGGACGGCGCGTACGTAGTTCGACCCGATGAAGCCGGCTCCGCCGGTGACGAGGACTCTCACGAGGCTGAGAGTGTAGCGGACGGTGATGGGGGACACCTCGACGACGCTCACCAATTGTGCATCTGACGGAGGTCGTCGACCTCGAGCTGCAGGTCCGGCCGGAGGATGGAGAGCGTGGCGAGGCTGGTCGCGGTGACCGGATTGTCGGTCACCACCCTGAAGTGCCGGCTCTGGTTGCTCAGGATGAGCACCTCGTACTCGTAGGCCGTGCGGGTCGTGAAGGTGCTCGGGTACAGCCGCCACGCCCGGCCGTAGTCGCGCTCCATCATCCAGGTGTAGAAGGTGCTCAGGTTGTCGGTCTGCCGGCCGGTGGCGATCAACGTGATCTTGTCGCCGGGGTCGGGGAAGGCGGCCGCGACGGTGAGCGCGGTCCTGGCCGGCCCGGTCTCCGAGATCGAACCGGCGACCAGCAGCCGGCCGGGGCTCGTGCCGTACGCCGGATCGTGGAACTCTGCGCCGGCGAGCTGCTGCGGATCCCAGTCCAGGCCGCCGAGCGCCGCGACGGGTACCAGGCCGAGCGCCAGCGCGCAGGCCAGCGGTGTCGCCCGTGAGCGGGCAAGCGGTGTCGCCCGTGAGCGGGCCAGCGGTATTGACCGTGAGCGGGCCAGCGGAGCCGCCCGTGAGCGGGCCGCCACGGGCAGCACCCGCTGCGCCAGCCCGGTCGCGGCGCCGCTGGCGACCAGGAGCAGCACGATGACGGTGTGCAGGGACTTCTCGAAGAAGTACAGGGTCCGGCCGACCTCGGTGGTCTCGTACACGCCGACGCCGACCGTGAACGCGACCGCCCCGGCTCCGGTCACCGCCATGATCCAGACCGCGGGGGAGCGCCACCAGGACCGCGTCGCGCCGATCCCGAGCAGCACCAGGAGGCCCAGCGCCAGTGCCGGCCCGCGCTGCACCCGTACCACGCCGAAGTCCTGCAGCAGCAGTTGGAGGGACAGCGCGTCGTCGCCGTGTGCCTCGACGCGGGGTACCGCCGACGCGGCGGCGCCGACGACTGTAACGACGGTCGCGAACAGCCATGCCGTCCGTAGCCGGTGGCGGTACACCACGGCGGCGCCCAGCACGCCGACCGCGACGACGGGCAGCAGCAGGTAGTAGCAGTAGGCCACGGCGACGACCAGCGACATCATCACGACGACCTGCTCCCGCACGTCGCGCAGCGGCCGGACCAGCACGCCGGTGAGCAGGGCGAGGAGGCCGAGGCCGGTGACCTCGGGGAAGAAGCCGTAGGTGTAGGTCGTGATCGGGGAGCCGAACAGCAGGTAGGCCGCGCAGATCCCGGCGACCGGGACGAAGGCCAGCGGGCGCACGCCCGGTCCGGCCAGCCGCCGCGCCGACCACAGCACCGCGAACACCAGGAACAGGTAGTTCAACTGGTCGTAGTAGAGGAAATGGCTCATCGAGGTCAGGGGCTGCCCGACCGTCGACGACGAGGTCAGGAAGTTGTCCAGCACCGCGGCGAGCAGGTGCGCCCCCTGCGGGTAGGCGAGGTCCGAGGCCGCGATGCTGCTGCCCGCCGCCGTGCGGTGCAGGAAGACGTACCCGCCGACCCGGCGGATGGTGTCGAACATCGCGAAGTGCCGGGCGAGGTCCTCGCCGCGCAGCACGCTGCCGAGCCGCACCGGGAGGCTCGCGTTGAACGTGGGCCACAGGAAGAAGAGCGCCAGCACCCCGACCGGAGCCAGTACGGCGAGATCCGAGGTACGGGGCCGGATCCGCACCGCCGGCAACTCGCCGCGTACGGCGGTGACCAGCGCGAGCCCGCTCAGCGCGCAGCCGCCGAGCACCTGCGGCCGCAGGTGCCACGGCCACACCGACAGCACCAGCGCCCCGGCGCAGGTCACGCCGGCGAGTACCGCGACGGCGACGACCAGCCGGTCCAGCGGCGAGCCCGGGCTGCGCAGGGTCACCGCGGTGCCCACGATCACCAGCAGCAGGGTCACCGCGTCGAGGTGCGCCAGGTGCGCGCCGAGCGCGAAGATCCAGGCGCCGGTGACCGTGACGAGCGCGAACCACAGCCGGCGTGCCACGTCGGGCGGTTCCGGGTCCGTCCTCACGGCCCAGCGTGGGCTGGCCGGGCCGGGCCTGCCGTTGATCACGGATCTGCCGGTCATCGGGTCACCGGCCTCTCGGAGTCGGGGAACGCGCGGTCCGGTCACGACAGGTCGACCAGGCGCAGCCCCAGGGTGGGGTGCTCGGCCCGCATGTCCCGGATGAACGCCGACGTAGTCGTGGTCATCGCGACCGCCTCGACCGGCTGGTGGATGTCCAGCAGCAGGGCCTCCAGGCTTGAGGGGTCGGTGTCGACGAGGTTGTCGGGCTGCCCGTACAGCGCGCGGAAGATTCCGGCCGAGCCGTCGCGCCGCAACACCGACACGAACAGCGTCAGGTCGTACTGGCGCAGGCCGTTGTCGGTGAAGACCAGGGTGATCTCGCCGGGGCGCGGCGGGTGGTTCCGCAGGATGGACGCCACCGTGCGGCCGGCGCCGGACGGGATCACCCGGCCCGTGGCCCAGGCCCGGCCCCAGTTGGCGGACGTCGCGGTGACCCGGGGCCGGAACGGCGAGTCTCCGCGCACGACGCCGAGCCCGGCGGCGACGGCGACGGCGAGCAGGACCGCCGGGAGCGCGGCGGCCAGGTGCCGGCGCGGCGTGGCGGACCGCGGCCGGGTCGGCGGCGGTACCAGCAGGGCCAGCGCCCCGACGCCGACGAGCAGCGCGACCTCGACGGCGTGCAGCGACTTCTCGAAGTAGTAGCCGGTCGAGCCGTCGACGATGGCCTGGTAGGCGCCGAGCACAGCGGCGGACGCCACCATGCCGCCGGCCGCCAGCCCGTAGCGCAGCCAGGTTCGGGGCCGCGCGCCGGGGCGGCACAGGATGGCGGCCAGGATCGCCAGCGTGAGCGCGATGAGCAGGTCCCGGCTGTCCCGGATGCTGGCGCGGGCACTCAGCGCCTCCGCGGCCCGGCCGACGAACATGCCCAGCGCCGCCGGCAGGACGGCCAGCCCTCCGGCGACGGCCGCGACGACGGCCGTGAACACCGGGCGGGTGCGCACGTGCCGGCGGCGGTGCACCAGCCACAGCAGGCTGCCCAGCGCGGCACCGGGCAGGTAGAGGTAGTAGCTGAAGCCGATGGCCACGAGCAGCGCCCCGATGACCAGGATCTGCGTGCGGATGCCGGGAAGCGGTCGGGCCAGCACCGCGACGAGGCCGGCGACCAGCGACAGTCCGAAGATCTCGCTGGAGTACCCGGAGACGTAGTTGGCCAGCAGGTCGGTGTACAGCAGGAACGGGGTCAGGAACGCGAACAGCACGACGGGCCGGGCGCCGGTGCGTACCAGGGGGCCGCCGATCCAGGTGGCGGCCCAGATCACGGACAGCATGAACAGCCCGTACGCCGCGGTGTGGAAGCCGAGGAAGTGGTTGAACGCGCTGGTCGGGGTACCCGGTGCCGTCGACGAGCGCAGGAACCCGTCCAGCAGCGCGCAGACGAAGTGGAATCCCTGCGGGTACCGGATGATGCCGGCGTACACGTGCCGGCCGGCCTCGCTCGGATCGAGGAACAGGTAGCCGCCCATCTGCCGGATGCTGTCGAAGATGCTGAAGTGGCGGCCGAGGTCCTCACCGGCCATCGCCCGGTTGATCCGGCCGCCGAAGTCGGCCCGCAGGTAGCTGACACCCAGGTAGGCGACGCCGCCCAGGGCGGCCAGCAGCGGCAGGCCGTCGGCCGGCCGGGGGCGGGGCAGGCTGGGCCTGCGGTCGAGTGCCGTACCGGTCACCACGAGTACGGTCAGCGCGAGCGCGCCGACCGCCGGTGGGCTGAGCCCCCAGGGCCACACCGACAGCAGCAGCCCCGCGGCGCAGGTGGCGCCGAGCAGCAGCATCAGGGCCAGCATGAGCCGGTCCAGCAGGGTCTGGCCGCCGCGCATGAGGCTCGCCGTCGCCACCAGGATCAGCGGGGGCAGCACCCAGTCGGCGCGCAGCAGGTGGCAGGCGGTGGGGACGAGTACGGCCAGGACGATCAGCCCGGCCGACCGGCCGAGTGTGCGAGGTGCCCTGCTCGTGTGCGATCGCGGCCGCAGCTGTGTGGCCGGTTCCAGAACTGCTTGGGGCATGGGAGGTCAACCGCCCGAAGAGATCATCCTATTCGCCGGACTCGATGCGTACCGGCTCGGTGGCCATTGGCTTGTCGCCAGGGTGGATCGTACGCGCGACGGAGTGTGCCGTCCGGATAACACAGCGTTGTGTCGAAGAATCTTTCTGGATCGAATCATCGACCCGCCCCGTGCGTGCGCGACGGTCCGGCTAAGCTCCACCGGTGCGTGGCATCCTCCTGGCCGGCGGTACCGGCTCGCGGCTCTGGCCGATCACCCGGGCGGTCTCCAAGCAGCTCATGCCGGTGTTCGACAAGCCCATGATCTATTACCCCCTGACCACCCTGGTGATGGCCGGTATCCGCGAGATCCTGGTGATCACGACGCCGGAGGATCAGGACCAGTTCCGCCGGCTGCTCGGCGACGGCAGCCAGTGGGGGCTGTCGTTGTCCTACGCGGTCCAGCCCACGCCCGACGGCATCGCGCAGGCCTTCGTGCTCGGTGCGGAGTTCATCGGCGACGGATCGGTCGCCCTCGTCCTGGGCGACAACATCTTCCACGGCGTCGGGCTCGGCCGGAAGCTGGTCGAGAACAGCGACGTGGTCGGCGGCTGCATCTTCGCCTATCCGGTGGCCAACCCCCGGGAGTACGGCGTCGTGGAGTTCGACGATTCCGGCCGGGTGCTCTCGATCGAGGAGAAGCCGAGCGCGCCCAAGTCCAATTACGTGGTTCCCGGCCTGTACTTCTATGACAACGCGGTGGTCGACATCGCCGGCAAGCTGACGCCGAGCGCGCGCGGCGAGTTGGAGATCACCGCGGTCAACGAGGAGTACCGGCAGCGTGGCCAGCTCAAGGTCGCGGTCCTCGACCGGGGCACCGCGTGGCTGGACACGGGCACCTTCGACTCCCTGGTCCAGGCGGCGGAGTTCGTCCGGGTGATCGAGCAGCGCCAGGACCTCAAGATCGGATGTGTCGAGGAGGAAGCCTGGGTGCAGGGCTTCCTGAGCGACGATCAACTGCGCGAGCTCGCCCAACCGCTACTGAAAAGCGGATATGGCTCATATCTGCTGAAGCTGCTTGATACCCCCAGTGGGCGGCATTTCGGTTGATGACGCCGCGCCGAGTCGCGGATCGGATCGTTGTGCACAGGTGGATTCAAACTCTCCTTTGGCTGACAGAACCGACCCGCAGCCGGCCGAGCACGTCTCCCCGGCGCGGGCTGCGGCGCCGACTCCCCGCAGCCGGTACGACCGCGATGACAAGGCGAGTAACGGGTCGTCGCGGTACGGCGCCGACACGGGCGTGGCGCGCAACGCCCAGACCAGGGACGTGGCGTACGCCCGGCGGCTGCAACGGCTCGAGGGCCAGCGCTGGAAGCGGATGCTGGACGCTCAGGCGCCGTACCGCTGGAACATCCGCCGGCTGCACCTCGGCTTCGTTCTCGATGTCGGCTGCGGCATCGGGCGCAACCTGCGCCACCTGCACGGCGACGGGGTCGGAGTGGATCACAACCCGACGTCCATCGACGTCGCCCGGGACGCCGGACTCACGGCGTTCACCCCGGACGAGTTCCTCGCCAGTGAATACGCGCGGCCCGGCCGGTTCGATTCGATGCTGCTCGCCCACGTCCTGGAGCACCTGCCCTCCGACCGCGTCCGGGACGTCGTCGACGGCTACCTGCCCTACGTCCGGTCCGGTGGCTCGGTCGTGTTCATCACCCCTCAGGAGCGCGGCTATGCTAGCGACGCGACGCATGTACGGTTCGTGGGCTTCGCCGAATCGACCTCGCTGGCCCGCGAGTTGGGCCTGACCGTCGCTCGGCGCTACTCATTCCCGTTCCCCCGCGTCGCCGGCCGTGTCTTTGCCTATAACGAGTTCGTGGTGGTGAGTCGCAAGTCATGAAGTTCCGACCGCTGTCCATCGACGGTGCCTGGGAAGTCACACCCGTTCAGCACGGAGATCCGCGCGGGGTGTTCCTGGAGTGGTACCGCTTCGACCACCTGGCCGCCGAGGTGGGGCACCCGCTGGAGCTCGCGCAGGCGAACGTGTCGGTCTCCGTACCCGGCGTGGTGCGCGGCATCCACTTCGCGGACGTCCCGCCCGGGCAGGCGAAGTACGTGACCTGCGTGCGCGGCGCGATCCTCGATGTGGTGGTGGACCTCCGGGTTGGATCGCCGACGTTCGGGCAGTGGGAGACGGTCCGTCTGGACGACATCGACCGGCGGGCGGTCTATCTCTCCGAGGGGCTGGGCCACGGCTTCTGCGCCCTGTCCGACGACGCCACCCTGACCTACCTGTGCTCCACCACCTACAACCCGGAGCGGGAGCACGCCGTGCATCCGCTGGACCCGCGACTGGCGATCGACTGGCCGAGCGACGCGCCGGTGGTCTCCGACCGCGACGGCGCGGCGCCCAGCCTGGACGAGGCTCACCAGGCCGGATTGCTGCCGGAGTACGAGAACTGCGTCAGATACGCAGAATCGCTGCGTAGCAAAGTAACGAACTGAGCCTCCCGCCGGCTACTGTTCGTTCATGGATAGGCGAATCTTCGGCCTCGAGACCGAGTACGGAGTCACCTGCACGTACCGTGGCCAGCGGCGGCTGTCACCGGATGAGGTGGCGCGCTACCTCTTCCGGCGGGTGGTCTCCTGGGGGCGTTCGAGCAACGTCTTCCTCCGCAACGGTGCCCGGCTCTACCTCGATGTGGGCTCCCACCCGGAGTATGCGACGCCGGAGTGTGACTCCGTCACCGATCTGGTGATGCACGACCGGGCCGGCGAGCGGATCCTGGAGGGCCTGCTCGTCGATGCCGAGAAGCGGCTGCACGACGAGGGCATCGCGGGCGAGATCTATCTGTTCAAGAACAACACCGACTCGGCCGGGAACTCCTACGGCTGCCACGAGAACTACCTCGTGTCCCGGCACGGCGAGTTCGGCCGGCTGGCCGACGTGCTCATCCCGTTCCTGGTGACCCGGCAGCTGATCTGCGGCGCCGGCAAGGTGCTGCAGACGCCCCGGGGGGCGGTGTTCTGCCTGTCCCAGCGGGCCGAGCACATCTGGGAAGGGGTCTCCTCCGCCACCACCCGGTCCCGACCGATCATCAACACCCGGGACGAGCCGCACGCCGACGCCGAGCGTTACCGCCGGCTGCACGTGATCGTGGGCGACTCGAACATGAACGAGGTCACCACGATGCTCAAGGTCGGCAGCGCGGACATCGTGCTGCGGATGATCGAGGCGGGCGTGGTGATGCGCGATCTGACGCTGGAAAACCCCATCCGGGCGATTCGCGAGGTCTCGCACGACGTCACCGGGCGACGCAAGGTCCGGCTGGCCAGCGGCAAGGAGGCCAGCGCGCTGGAGATCCAGCAGGAGTACTTCAGCAAGGCCAGCGACTTCGTCGACCGCCGGGGCGGCGACGGGGTGGCCAAGCGGGTCGTGGAACTGTGGGGCCGGGTCCTCGGCGCGGTCGAGTCGGGCGACCTGACCAGCGTGGACCGGGAAATCGACTGGATCACGAAGCTGAAGCTCGTCGAGTCCTACCAGCGCCGGCACGACCTGCCGCTGGCGCACCCGCGAATCGCCCAGATGGACCTCGCCTACCATGATCTGCGCCGCAACCGTGGCCTCTACGCGGTGCTGGAGCGGCGCGGTCAGGTCGACCGGGTGGCCAACAACATCGAGATCTTCGAGGCCAAGGAGACTCCGCCGCAGACCACCCGGGCCCGGTTGCGCGGCGAATTCATCAAGCACGCCCAGGAGAAGCGGCGCGACTTCACCGTCGACTGGGTGCACCTCAAGCTCAACGACCAGGCGCAGCGCACGGTGCTGTGCAAGGACCCGTTCCGGGCGTACGACGAGCGGGTCGAGCGGTTGATCGCCTCCATGTAGGAGGTCGCCTCCGGGTGGAGATAGGCTCGTCCGGTGATGCCGGAGCAGGATGAAAAGCGCGCCTACCGCGGCGCCGAGGCCCGCCGCAGCGCGGTGCAGCGGCGCCGCGACCGCATCGTGGCGGAGATCGAGCGCAACCGACGTGGCGAGTATTGGCTGCCCACCTGGGCGCTGGTCGTGATCCTGCTCGCGATCATCGTGGGCTGGGCCTCACTGGTCATCTTCACCTGACCTCCGACCCACCGCTTCACCCGACCCCCGGCCCGCCGCGATCAGCGCGGCGGCGTGGCGGCCGGCCGCCGCGGCGGCCATGAAGTAGGCGTGGTCGGCGTCGAGGTCCCGGCCCATCGTGGACAGCTTGACCGGCAGCGCCCGCAGCGCCGGATCCAGCCCGGCGACCGGCACGGTGACCACGCGGTGCCGCTCGCGCAGCGGATCCAGCGCCCGGTCGACTCCGGCGGCCAGCCGCTCCGGCAGCGCTTCGGGGACGACGAGGTCCGCGGCGGCGAGGGCGACCCTGCCGTACGCGGTGAGGCTGTGGTGGGACACGCCGCCGTGGCGCGGGCGGGGATCCGCCTGCGAGATGCGCAGCGCGCCGACCGGCCGGCCACCGAGCACCGCGGCGGCGTTGACCGCCTCACCGGCCGCCACGCCGGAGAAGCCCCACGCGGTACCGGTGCCGAGGTTGCCCGGCCCCTGCGCCACGATCGCCACGTCGGCCCGCAGCACGTGCCGGGCCGCCAGCAGCCCACTGTGCAGCGTGGTCGCCTCCAGGTCCCCGCCGAACGCCTGGCCCACGGTCACCACCCCGGCCAGCAGGCCGGACAGGGCGTCGAGGGTGCGGGAGAACCAGGCCGGCAGCGCGCCACCGTCGGTCATCAGGTACGCCACCCGGGCATCCGGCCGGTCGGTGAGCACCCCGCACAGGATCGCCGGGACCGCCGAGTGCAGGTCGGCGGTGACCACCGGCAGGTCCTCCAGGTCGGTGGCGGCCGCCATCACCTCCCGGTACGGGGACGCCTCCTCCTCCACCGCCATCACGATCGGCTGCAGCGGCGTGTAGCGCGCCTTGACCGCGTGCCCGGCGGTGCGGTCCACCGGCCCGGGCGGGTCGGCCGGGAGCCGGTCGGGCAGGGCCACGACCAGGGCGTACCCGCCGGTGCCCAGGCCCATCCGCAGCGCACCGACGTTGAGTAGCACCCGGTCGCCGGGCTCCGGCTCGCCGACGAGCGCCGGATATGCCAATGCGCGAATGTCCTGCCCATCGCAGCGCACGTCCAGTTCGACCGCGCCCCGCCAGCGCCGGCGTACCGTATTGACCGTCCCGCCGCGCCACCAGATCATCGCGCGAATATAGCGCGGCGCGCCCGCCCCTCCCGCGAGGATCGGGCTGGCCCACCGGCCGGGCGGCGAGCCGGCGGCACCCCGACACTGCTAGTTTCGAACGCGTGTCTCGTACTCGAACCGAGCGCCTGGTCAACCTGGTGATCTGCCTGCTGTCGACGCGCCGCTTCCTGACCGCGTCGCAGATCGCGCTGACCGTGCCCGGATACGAGCACGAAGCCAGCGATCCCCGCGACCACGAAGCGTTCCAGCGCAAGTTCGAGCGCGACAAGGCCGAACTGCGGGAACTGGGTGTGCCGCTGGAGACGGGGACCTCCAGCGTGCTGGACGCCGAGCCCGGGTACCGCATCGCGCGCCGGGACTACGCGTTGCCGGACATCCCGCTGGAGCCGGACGAGGCGGCGGCCGTGGGCATCGCGGCCCGGCTGTGGCGCCACGCCGGGCTGGCGGCCGCGGCGTCCAGCGGACTGGCCAAGCTGCGCGCCGCCGGGGTGGACGTCGACCCGCACGCGACGCTCGGCGTGGAGCCGGTGGTGACCGTCGACGCGGCGTTCGAACCGCTGACCGCGGCCGTGCGCCACCGGGTGGCCGTGAGCTTCTCCTACCGCACGCCCGAGGACGACGCGCCGGCCACCCGGCGCCTGCAGCCGTGGGGCGTGGTGTGCTGGCGCGGTCGCTGGTACGTGGTCGGGCACGATCTGGACCGGCGTGCGGAGCGGTGCTTCCGGCTGTCACGGATCGTGGGTACGGTCCGGCGCACCGGCCGTCCGGGCGCGTTCACGCCGCCGCAGAACGTGGACCTCATCACGTACGTGGCCAACTGGTCCGGCCCGGTCGAGCGGACGGGGCGCGCGACGGTGCGCATCCGGCCCGGCCGGGGTGCCGGGGTCCGCCGCTGGGCCGAGCAGTTGAGTGCGGGGGAGGACGGCGACGTCGCGACTCTGCGCTACTCGGATCCGGAGGGGCTCGCGGCCTGGCTGGTCGGGTACGGCGCGGACGTCGTGGTGCTGGATCCGCCCGAGGTCCGCGACGCCGCGATCGCGCGGCTGCGCGAGATCGCGGCCGGGCACGACGAGGCCTCCCGCCGGGAGGGGTCGGCCCCGCCCGCGCCGGGTCCGGCCACGCCGGCCGCATCGGCCGGGACCCGGCACGACGGCGCGGCGAAGGCCGGGGTCGCGTGATGGCGACCGCGGCCTCGGCGGACCGGCTCGGCCGGTTGCTCAACCTCGTTCCGTACCTGCTCGCGCGGCCCGGCATCCGGGTCGCCGAGGCAGCCGGTGACCTGGGGGTCAGCGAGCGGCAGCTGCGCGAGGACCTGGAGCTGCTGTGGGTGTGCGGCCTGCCCGGGTACGGTCCCGGCGACCTGATCGACATGGCGTTCGACGGTGACCGGGTCACCATCACCTACGACGCCGGCATCGACCGGCCGCTGCGGCTCACGCCGGACGAGGCGCTCGCGCTGGTGGTGGCGCTACGGATGCTCGCCGAGACGCCCGGGATGGGCCAGCGCGACGCGATCGAGCGGGCCCTGGCCAAGATCGAGTCGACCACCGGCGAGCTGGCCGACGCGCCGGTGGCGGTGCGGCTGCCGGGCAACGACGACCGGCTCGCCACGATCCGGGGCGCGGTCGAGCGGCGGCGCGCGCTGCGGATCACCTACTACACGGCGACCCGCGACGTGCTCACCGAGCGGGTGGTCGATCCGATGCGGGTGGTGGTGGCCTCCGGCCGCGCCTACCTGGAGGCGTGGTGCCGGCGCGCCGAGGCGGTACGGCTGTTCCGGGTGGACCGGATCGACGGGTTGATCGAGTTGGACGAGCCGGCGGCCCCGCCGCCCCAGGCGCAGCCCGGCCAGGTCAGCCAGGCGGTCTTCAACCCCAGCCCGGAGCTGCCGCTGGTCACCCTGCGGGTGAGCCGGCGCGGTCGGTGGATCACCGAGTACTACCCGTGCGAGGAGATCGTCGCCGAGTCGGCGGAGCACTGGCTGGTCAGCCTGCGCGCGGCCGACCTGGGCTGGGCCCGCCGGCTGGTGCTGGGACTGGGGCCGGAGGTCACCGTGGTCGCCCCGGCCGAGCTGGTCGAGGCGGTCCGGGACCAGGCGCACTCGGCCCTGGCCGCGTACGGCGTCGATCTGGACTAGGGTGAGTGCCCATGATCTGGTGGATCGTCGCGGCGCTCGTCGTACTGGGCGTGGTGCTGCTGGTACTGGCGGTGCTGCCGGTGCTGCGGCGACTCGCGGGGCTGAAGCGTGCCATGATGAAGATTCGCCAACGGGCCGTTGACGCGCAGGCGCTCGAGGCCGCCGCGGGCGCGCTCCAGGCGCGATTAGCCGAGGTCAGCACGCATGCGGAGGCGGTGGCGCACCGGGCCGCCGAGATCCGGGATCAGCCCTCCCGACGGGAGGGTTGATCCGCACCAACCGGCCGGGGCGTTTCGGCCGGGAAGAACGTAGGATGGGCACGTCAATGACAAGACAGTGTGAGGTGGCTTCACATGGGTGCGCTCAGGCCGTGGCACATCGCCATTCTGGTGGTCGTGCTGGTTCTCCTTTTCGGCGCCAAGCGCCTGCCCGACGCGGCACGTTCGTTGGGCCGGTCCATGCGGATTCTGAAGGCTGAGACCAAGGGTCTGGCCGAGGACGACGTCGCGGCGAAGGCGGAGGCCCAGTCGGCCCGCCAGCCGCTGGACAGTCAGGCCTCGCCGACGCCGGTGGTCGACCCGGTCGAGCGCGTCCGCGAGAACTGAACCACCGAGGAGCTTTTCCCGTGGCTCTCCTGGTGCGTCGGCGGCACAAGACTCAGTTCGAGCGTGCCGCCGACGGCTCGATGACACTGCTCGATCACCTGCGCGAGCTGCGTAGCCGGCTGTTCAAGGCGGCCCTGGGCATCGTGGTCGGCATGATCGTCGGCTGGTTCCTGTCCAAGCCGGTGCTGAACCTGCTGGAAAAGCCCTACTGCAACGCGACGGCGAAGCCGGGCCAGACCTGCGGCGACTTCATCGCGATCGACCCCACCGGCCCGCTGGCCCTTCAGGTCAAGGTCGCGCTGATCCTCGGCCTGATCCTGGCCGCGCCGATCTGGCTCTACCAGCTGTGGGCGTTCATCGCGCCGGGACTGCACCGCAACGAGCGCCGCTGGGCGTACCTGTTCGCCACGCTGGCCGCACCGCTGTTCGCCCTGGGCGCCTGGCTGGCCTACCTGATGCTGCCCCGGGCGCTGGACTTCCTGCTGAACTTCGGCGGCTCGCACATCAACTACACGTTCGAGATCTCGAAATACATCGGGTTCGTGACCAACCTGGTGCTGCTGTTCGGCATCGCGTTCGAGTTCCCGCTCATCGTGATGCTGTTCAACATCGCCGGGCTGGCCTCCGCGAAGCGGTTGGCGGGCTGGTGGCGGCCGGCGATCCTGGTGTTCTTCGCGTTCTCGGCGATCGCGATCCCGACCGGTGACCCGTTCTCGATGACCGTGCTCGCGCTCGGACTGACGGCCCTCTACTTCGCCGCCGTCCTGTTCGCGTACGTCAACGACAAGCGCCGCGGCCGCCGGCACCGGGCCGAGTTCGGCGACGTCGCCGATGACGAGATCTCTCCGCTGGAGTACGACAGCGGCGAGCCGGTCGAGGCGGGTGACCCGGTCAGCGTGATCGAGCCGGTGGAAGCGGCACGTCCGCTGGACCGCCGCTACGACGACGACGCCACCTGAGCACCGTGACTACCAGTAGCGACCCGGGCCCGGTCGCCGTCCTGCTGAACCCGACCGCCGGGCGCGGGCGGTACCGTGACGCCCTCCCGGGCGTGCTGGAGCAACTGCGCTCCACCGGCCGGGAGGTGACGGTGCTGCCGGCCCGCTCGGTCGACGAGGCGCTGGCCTCGTGCCGTGGCGCGGTCGCGTCGGGGGCCGGCGCGCTGGTGGCCGCCGGCGGTGACGGCACCATCCACCTGGGGCTGCAGGCGGTCGCGGGGACCGGGGTGCCGTTCGGCGCGGTGCCGGCCGGCACCGGCAACGATTTCGTGATCGACCTGGGGTTGCCCGGTGAGCCGCTGGCCGCCGCGGCGGCGATCGCCCGGGCGCTGCGGGCGGACACCATCCGCAAGGTCGATCTGGCCCGGATGACCGATGCCGAGGGCA